>CAZCUR010000037.1:0-25320 GCA_964501815.1 uncultured Geothermobacter sp. | reverse complement strand
GCCGGCCCGAAGGCCGGCGATCACAGGGGAGAGTGGGAGGTTGTTTAGAGTCAGACTCCGCTGACTTCCAGCCGAACGCAGTGTTCGCTCGACCAGTTCGAGGAATCGCTGATTCTCGGGATATCGACCAGGCTGCCGACCCGGAAGGGACCGGCGGCTTCCAGCAGCTGCACCTGAACCCGATCGGTGCGCAGGGTCTCTACTCTGGCCCGGGCACGGTAGCGGCCACGGAAATCAAACCAGAAGGCGGTCACTTCCATGCCGGCGCGCAAAGCCATGTCTTCCTGATGCAAGGCCAGGATCGGATCGGGTCCCATTATGCCTGCTCCTTTGCGGCAAAGTGACGTTGCAGATGCGCATTGAGCATCGCTTCGTATTCGGCCTCCACATCCTGCTGGTAAATCAGGCTTGAGGCGATTTCACTGGCCAAAATGGCCGCCTTGTACTTGGCCGGAAGCTGTCCGATGCGCTTGCGGAATCTCGGCGTCTCACGCAAAAGACGCGGCAGATGCGCCAGCAGGGCGCGCCGATAAAGGGGCCTTTCCGCCAGTTCGGGACGTTTCTGGAAGTAGTCGAACAACCGGGCGTAATGGGCGTTGATTTCACGCGATATGGCCGCGGAGATGTCGGTGAAACTCCCCTGCCCCTCGCCGCGACGCCGGAAAATCAGGCGCGCCTCGTCCGCCGCCCGGCGTACCAGGATGTCGAGCACGTCGGCAACGTAACGCTCCTTGTGCTCGAAGAATTCCTTCTCGCTCATAAGCAGATTGGCGATGATCTCGTAGGAGGAGGAGATAACGCCGCACTTGTTGGCCGAGGCGTCACGCATGATGACGATGCCGGCCTGCTGCAGCCGGTCGCGCGCCTCGGGGGTGATAAAGGAATTGGCGCCCTCGACGATGGCGCGGGCGCTGGGGCGGCCTTCGGGAACAAAACGCTCCCAGTTGCCGGCGTGGATGGTCTCCGGCCGGCCGCCGGCCGGAATAAACAGGTCGGCTTCGACCGTGAAAACCAGGCTGTTGAACAGCCGGTAGAATTCGTCGACGGTGATCCATTCCTCCACCAGCCGGTCCCCCTGGCGGCTGAGCTTGCGATAGAGTTCGCGCAAACCGTCCTGCCGGGTCTGGCTGCGGAAGATCATCATGCCGCCGTCATGCAGGGCCTCGGGGTCAAAGTGGTCGATGTCGTGCCGCAGCACCACCTGAGCCAGGGCATCGTGGTCGGCCCCCTGGGGATCGTACATGGCCCCGGTGCCGTCGAGAACCAGCCGGATCTGAACCTTCGGGGAGCGTTCCAGCAGCAGGCGCAGGGCATTGCCCGCCACATCCCCGCCGGGACCGCCGGTCATCTTGACGCTGAAGGCGTCCTTGCGCATGTCGATGCCGAGCTGCTGCAGGGTAATGTCGGCGAAGGTGATCACCCCGGTCGAGGTGACGCCGTATTCCTTGTGGTTGATACCGAACTTCTTGCTGGAAATCACGCCGGGGCCAAGCAGATAGCCGCGCTTGGAGGAAATACGCGCGATCAGCTCGACCATTTCGTCGTGCATGTTCTCATCCGGCCCCAGCTCGATCGGCTCGTCCTCGCGGTAGTAGTCGACCACGCGTGGGTCACGTGCCACACCCTTTTCGGTGACAAAGATGTCGAGAAAGGCCTGGATGAAACCGTACTGCAGCTTGTAGAGCCGGCGGGTGACCATTTCCCGGTTGGCGATGTCGGCGGCATCCAGCACCACCACCATCTTGGACCCGCCCTCGTAGATATCCTTGTTCTTCAGGTGCTGGGTGTGGGCCAGGACGTAATTTTCCCGGAACAGGGTGTTGGCGTTGGTGATGAAATCATCCCGGTTCTTGGCCAGGATGGTCCGCCAACCACCGCGGGCGATGTCGGAGAAGCCGATGTGATAGCCACAGCCGTGCCGGCCGAAGAAAAAGGTCACCCGGAAAGGGCGCTCGGGCGGCAGATCCGAGGTAAACTCCGCTCCCAGCTCGTCCAGGTAGGCCGGATCGAGCCGGAAAGCCAGGGCGTGTTTTTCGGCGACGAAGAAATTGGTCTTGAGGGTGTGTTCAATCAGCAGCAGGCAGCAGCGAAAGATGGTGCGCCGGATGCCGTCGAGATAGGCATGGCCGGTATTGTAATCGGCAATGGCCTTTTTCAGCTCCTGCAGCTCCGCCTTGTAGGCCTGCTCGCGCTCGCGCAGCCCGGGCTCGAAGCGGGCCCGAAACAGGGCGACCAGCCTCAGGGTCATTTCCAGGTCTGAGGTAAAGGCGTTCTCCACCTCCTGGTAGCCAAACCGGTCAGGCTGGTTGTGGGCCAGTGTGGTATGACAAAAACTGATAAAGGCGTTGACCAGCGACGCATCGATTCCGGTCATCCGACCTTTGGTCACATACTGCTCGTAGGTTGCCGAGGCGGTGGTGAGAATCTGGGTGTTGAACAGCTCCTGCTTGAGCTGGTTGTAGAGAAAACCATCCTTCTCCAGCAGGGCCTCACCATTGCCGTGCAGGTAGAAGGTGCCAAGAAAATAGGGGTGCAGGCCATTGTGGATGGTCAGCACATAGGCGCGCTTGATGCCGAGACCGAGACGCTTGTAGACCTCCATCACCTGGTGCAGAAAGTCGAGCTGCGGCGGGTTGCCGGCGGCAAAAAGAATCCGGTACTCGGGCTGGTCGACGATCTCGTGGGCGGGTTCGGCGTCGAAATGGACGCCGCCGCCGGCCACGGCCTGCTGATAAAGCCAGAGAATCTGGGCCACCCGCCGCGGCGGGGAATAGCGCACGTAGTTCTGGTTGTTGACGTACAGCAGGTGCAGTTCCTTTTCCAGCCGGGCGAATTCGTAGGCCGGGTAATGCTCCTTCAACGCTGCCCGCACGGTGCGCACAATGGTGCGCGGCACCTTGACATCGTCACTGGCGGCGATGTCCTCGGCCGTCTTGCGGTCGAATTCGAAGCGCTGCAGCTCCAGTTCCTCGCCGATGCCCGGAATGGGCGCGTAGGAATGGGTGAACTGGGCGTAGCTGATTTCCCGCTCGCGCAGCAGTCTCAGGGTGTCATAAAGGCTGCCCGGACGATTGAGGCGCGCGATGACCAGCGATTGCGGGGTGTCGCGCAGCACCAGGCGGCGGGTATCTTTCAGCGTCGGCATCTGGATGGCGAGCGAGCCGATGGCGTCGGCCTCGTCGCGCATGGTCACCGACAGGTAGGGGTGCATCTGCTCCTGCAGCCATTGCAGGTTGGCGCCGGCCTCGAGGCATCGCGCGGTAATGGTCTTCGACACCTGGCGAAACCAGCGCACCTTTTCTGATTCAGTCATGCCTCGCTCCGGTTCAGTGGGTCAGCGGAATAAGCAGCAGGGGGATATCGGTCTTGCGCGCGATGCGCTGGGCGACACTCCCCAAAAAGGTGTACTCAAGCCGCCCCTTGCCGTGGGTGCCGATGACAATCAGGTCGGCGCCGATACGCCTGGCCTCGGACAGGATGACCGGGGCCGGGTGGCCGTGCAGCACCTCGATCCGGTCGATACGCTCCAGGTCTTCCGGGTGATCGGCCAGTTCCTCGTGGGCAAAATCCTTCAGCTTCTTGCTGAGTTCGGCGGCGATTTCCTCGCGATGTTCCTTTTCAATGTGGCCGAGCTTGCCCTCCCCCATGATGGTGGCGACATAGTTGATCACCGCCTGATCCGGGTCGGGAACGACATGTACCAGCTCGACCGAGGCCTGGTGGGCCCGCGCCACACCGACGACGTGACGCAGCACGACGGCGGCGCTGGCCGACAGATCGGTCGCGAACAGAATCTTCTTGTACTCGGGAATCATGGACAGACTCCTTTGGCACTCGCCTCAAGCATGGCGGCATGCTTGCGGGCGCGCGGCAGCTGCATCAGGTAGATGACCACCAGCAGGGCGACACCGGCCAGGTAGCAGATATAGTGGTTTTCGAGGCCGATCAGGTTGCCCCAGAAATCGGGCCGGAACATGATGGCGCACACCAGAAAGAGCAGCACCATCTCGTGGAAACGGTTTTTGGCGATGAACCAGCCCTGGGTGGCGGCGGCAAAGGCGCAGGTCCCGACGCAGGTCATCACGAAGATGAAAATCGCCAGCGGAAAGCTTTTGATGCCGACCAGCAGAATGTCGGTGTTGAAGATGAACATGAACGGCAGCGCTGCGGTGCGGATATCGTACATGAAGCCCTGGATACCGGTCGGAATCGGCTCGGAGCGGGCGATGGCACTGGCGGCGTAGGCGGCCAGACCGACCGGCGGCGTGTCGTCCGCCAGGATACCGAAGTAGAAGCAGAACAGGTGCGCGGCGATCAGCGGCACGGCGAAACCGCTGTCCCCCGCCAGGGTCACCAGCGCCGGGGCGGTCAGACTCGCCATAACGATGTAGTTGGCGGTGGTCGGCAGGCCCATGCCGAGAATCAGGCTGCAGATGGCGACGATGGCGAGCATCAGGTAGAGGTTGCCCATGCTCAGGGTATCAATGATGTCGGTCACCAGACCGCCCAGGCCCATGGTGACGATGCCGACCACGATACCGGCGGCGGCGGTGGCTACGGCGACGCTGACCATGTTGCGGGCACCGGCGACCATGCCCTCGAAGATATCCACAATCCCCTGCTTCAGGCCGGGAACCAGCGGCATGCGCTGTTCGGCGCGGACGCGGGCGGCGTGCTGAAAAAGCATGATCACCAGCAGCACCATGGTCGCACGGAAGGCCGCCATGTCGGGAGAATGCCGGGGAACGATCAGTTCATAAAGCAGGTAGAGAATCGGCACCACGTAGTGCAGGCCGTTGGCCAGTACGTGGAAAAAGGCCGGCAGGTCGGCCTTGGGCAGACCGCGCATGCCCAGTTTGCTTGCTTCGATGTGGGTCAGGAAAAACAGGGCCACATAGGAGGCAAAGGCGGGCACGGCGGCCGCCTTGCAGACCTCCAGGTAAGGCAGATTGACATACTCGGCGATGATGAAGGCGGCCGCGCCCATGACCGGCGGCATCAGCTGGCCGTTGGTCGAAACGGCGACCTCAATGGCGGCGGCTTTTTTCGGCGGGTAGCCGACTTTCTTCATCAGCGGAATGGTAAAGGTGCCGGTCGTGACCACGTTGGCGATGGACGAACCGGAAATCAGTCCGGTCAGACCCGAGGACAGAACCGCGGCCTTGGCCGGACCGCCCTTGTAGCGACCAAGCAGACTCATGGCCAGGTCGATAAAGAATTTGCCCGCCCCGGCCTTTTCGAGCAGGGCGCCGAACAGCACATAGAGGAAGACGATCTTGGCGGAAACATAGATCGGCACCCCATAGATCCCCTCGGTGGTCAGGGAAATCTGACCGATATAGCGGGTCAGGCTCACTCCCTTGAAGGAGAGGAAGTCGGGCATGTAGGGCCCGAAGAAGGAGTACAGGGTGAAAACAATACCGATCACCGCCAGCGCCGGACCGACCACGCGGCGGGTCGCCTCCCAGAGGATCAGCACCAGCAGTCCGCCGATAATCATGTCGCGCGTATTGGGCGCACCGACCCGGCTGGCAATACCCTCGTAGTCGATGGCGATATAGAGGGCCATCAGGGCGGCGCCGACGGCGATAATCAGGTCGACGGTCGGGATGCGGTCGGTCGCCGACAGCCAGCGCAGACCGGGAATGTTGACCTTGCGCTTCAGGGTCGGGAAAGAGACGAAGATCAGAAAGAGGGCAAAAGCCAGGTGGATCGAGCGCACATAGGTCGAATCGAGCAGCAGCCAGCTCGACAGCGACAGCTGAAACATGGACCAGCAAAAAGCAACGGTGGGGACCAGGAAACGCTGCCAGCCAACGGCATGGCGCAGGCCCATTTCCTCTTCCTCGACCATCTTCCGGGCTTTTTCCAAACCCTCGTCGATCGGCTCCTCGATATTGTAATCGGTCATAATCACAACTCCTTCAGGGCGATTGCCCGTCGCTGCTCTCCTCGACAGGCTGCCGCAAACGGCCGGCGGCCCCTTGCGGCAAACTGCGAAGTGGCGGCGGCCGGAGGGCAAAACCTCCGGCCGCCGAAATGAAAGGCCTTACTTCATCAGGCCGACTTCCTTGTAGTACTTCAGGGCGCCGGGATGAATCGGAGCCGACAGACCCTGGAGCATGCTCTCTTTGGTCAGCACGGCGTAGGCCGGATGCAGCTTCTTGAACTCCTCGAAGTTGTCGAAGACTTCCTTGGTGATGGCGTAGACAACTTCGTCAGGCACGTCGGCGCTGGTGCACAGGGTCGCCTTGACGCCGAAGGTCGGCACGTTGGCGGTGTTGGCGACACCCTTGTACTGGTCGACGGGGATGAAGGAAGGAGCGTAGTAGGGGAACTTGGCCACCAGCTTGTCGACCACGGCCTTGGGAACTTCGACAAAGTTGACCTTGCGGGCACCGGCGACCGCTTCTTTCACCGAACCGTTCGGGTGCCCGACGGTGTAGAAGAAGGCGTCGATGCGGCCGTCCTGCAGCATGCTGGCGGACTCGGCGGCCTTCAGGCCTTCGGCCTTGATGTCGGTTTTCCAGTCAATGCCGGCGGCGTTGAGCAGGTCGATGGCGTTGCCGCGCTGACCGGAACCGGGGTTGCCGATGTTGACCACCTTGCCTTTCAGGTCGGCGACGGTGTGAATGTTCTTGTCGGCGGCGGCGACGATGGTGACCGACTCGGGATGAATCGAGAAGACGGCGCGCAGCTTCTTGACCGGCTTGCCTTTCCAGTCGGCGGTACCGTTGTAGGCCTGGTACTGGCGGTCGGACTGAACGATACCGAATTCCAGGTCACCGGCATTGATGGCGTTGACATTGAAGACCGAGCCGCCGGTCGACTCGACGGTGGCGCGCAGGTGGTAAACCTTGCGCTTTTTGTTGACCATCTTGGCGATGGCGCCGCCGGTCGGGTAGTAGACGCCGGTGACACCGCCGGTGCCGATGGTGACGAAGGTGGTGCGGGCGGCGAAGCTGGTCACCGGCACGAAGGCGGCGGCGACAACAAGCGCCAGGGCGAGGGTCAGAAACTTTTTCATCATTCTCCTCCTTTGAAAAGGTTTGTGATCACCCCTTGCGGGGGTGAGGTTGGCTTTGTGCCAGCCGACGTATACAGCAAGGGGGATGCCAGCCGGAGTTCGACAGGCTCAAACCGTTGTTTTATGGGACTATTTTCGGGAACCAGGCTCGGAGGGAAATCCGGAAACGGGTATAACCGCAGTTATAGGGAAAAACCAGGAGACCGCCTCAGCCCGCGGGAACTGCGGCCGAGGCGGAGGTATAACCCGGGTTATGGTTATAACCTGGGTTATACCTCTTCGTTGGATTGCTGACGACGCTGACGCAGCCGTTTGGACAGCGCCGGCTGGCTGATGCCCAGAAGACGTGCCGCCAGGGTCTGATTGTTATTGGCGCGCTCCAGCGCCGCATCGACCAGAAGGTCCGCCGCTTCACTCAGAGTCGGCAGTTCGTCCAGACCGGAGAAGATATTCCGGCGGTCGACCCGGCGCACCTCATCGCGCCCCTGGCCGATGCGCTCGCGGAAAACCGCCATCGACAGAACCCCGCCCTCGTGGCGGCTGACGGCATCATGCACCATGGCCTCGAGCTCGCGCACATTGCCCGGAAACGAGTAAGACATGAGCAGACTGAGCAGTTCAGGCGGCGGGGTCGGAACCGTTTTTTGCTGATCCAAAGCGGCTTTCTCAAGAAAGTGCTCCAGCAGCAGCGGGATATCTTCGAGGCGATCGCGCAGGGGCGGGATGCGCACCTGGTGCGCGTGGAGCCGGTAATACAGATCTTTGCGGAAGCTGCGATCAGCTACCTTGGCGGCCAGGTCCTGGTTGGTGGCGCAGACGATGCGGGCGTTGCTCTGACGCGGGGTGTCGCTGCCAAGCGGATAGTATTCTCCTTCCTGAATCAGGCGCAAAAGCTTGACCTGGCTCGCCGGAGACAGGTCGCCGATTTCATCGAGAAACAGGGTGCCGCCGGCGGCCTTTTCGATCATTCCCGGCCGGTCCCGGTCGGCACCGGTGTAGGCGCCGCGCACATGGCCGAACAGGGTGTCGGCAAAGACATTGTCATCCAGGCCGGCGACATTGACGTTGACCTGCTGTCCCGCCCCGCGGCTGAGCTGATGCACCGCCCGGGCGACCAGCTCCTTGCCGACTCCGCTCTCGCCAAGGATCAGCACCGGCTGGCGCGACGCGGCGATCGATTCGAGATAGCCGAAAATCGCCAGCATCGACGGATGGCGGGTCACGATGTGTTCAAAAACCTCGGGATGTTCGAGCCGACGGTTGAACAGGCGCCGGCGAATGGCGTGGTTTTCCCGTTGCAGCCGCACCATACGCACCGCCCGGCGCACACCATCGAGCAGACGATCTTCCTCCACGGTCTTGACGTAATAGTCAAAGGCCCCCTGGCGCATGCAACCAACCGCCGTTTCGACCTGATTCATCCCCGAGAGGATAATCACCTGGACTCCGGGATATTCCTCGTTGATCCGGCGCAGAATCTCCTCGCCGCCGATATGGGGCATGGTCAGGTCGAGCAGCACCACGCCGATGTCGTGTTCGGCCATCAGCCCCATCACCTCGCGGCTGTCGCTGCAGCTGATCAGATTGGTAAACCCGCCCTGACCTTCGAGGGTCATCCCCAGGCTGCGCAGCCAGGGGAGTTCGTCATCGACCATGAGAATACTGAATTCCGGATAACAGGCTTCGTTCATGACGCTTCTTTCTCCAGGGGCAGGATCACGCGCACCCGGGTCCCTTCGCCCGGCCGGGAGGCAAACTCGAGCCGGCCGCCATGCTCCTCGACAATGCCGGCCGAAACCGACAGCCCCAGACCGGTGCCGCCACTCTCGCGTCGGGTGGTGAAGAAGGGGTCGGTCAGGCGCGCCATGTGCTCGGGGTCGATACCGCAGCCGTGGTCCACCACCTCGACGACAAGAGCTCCCTCTTGCCGCAGGGTACGCAGACGGATGCCCTGTCCCCGGTCGGTCAGGGCATGACAGGCGTTGAGCAGCAGGTTGACGATCACCTGTTCGATACGCTGCGCCTTGCCCCGGAACCTCGGCAGATGGTCGGCAAACTCACAGGAAAAATTGTCCGTCGCCTTGCGGATGGAGTTGTCGACCAGACGTACCGCCGCGGCGGCGACCTGGTTGAGGTCGACATCCTCGTCGAGGGCGGAATCGTCTCTGCGGGCAAAATCCTTCAGGTCCTCGACGATACGCCTTATGCGCCCGGCGGCCTGCTGCATGTCGTCAAGCATCTGCGGGATTTCCTCACGCATGCGCGAGTAGTTGAGCCAGCCGAGCCGGAAATCCCCTCTTTCGCGATAGAGGCGATCCAGATGCGGCAGGGTGTCCTGCCAGACCTTCTTGAGGATGGGAAGGTTGAGCAGAATCAGGCCGTTGGGATTGTTGACCTCATGGGCCACCCCTGACACCAGAATGCCAAGGGAAGCCATCTTGTCGGCCTGCAACAACTGTTTCTGCTGCACTTCGAGCTGGCGCAGGGCGGCCTCCTTCTGGCCGATCTCCCGCTTGAGGTCCTCGGTCCGGAGCGCGACCTGACGCTTCAGGGTGCTCGACCAGATCACCGTCAAAATCAGGATGGCCAGCAGCGGACCGACCACCATCGCCCCGAGCCGGACGATGCGCTCCCAGGGGACGCCGGGTTCGGGCAGCACCCCCAGCCAGCGCTCGTAGATCTGCCGGTAACGGCCGGACTTTTTCAGCAGCGCCAGCCCTTCGTTGATCTTGGCCAGCAGTTCGGCGTTGCCCTTTTTGACCGCGAAGCCGTAATCCTGGGCCACCAGAGGCCGGGCGATCGGATGCACGGTTTCAAGATGGGCCTTGTGAATCAGGTACTCGCCCGGCAGTTTGGCCACCAGGGCCGCATCCGCCTCACCGGCGGCCAGGCGCCGCAGGGCGTCCTCAAGGGTCTGCACCGGAATCAGGGTGGCGTTCAGTTCCGGGCGCTGGAGCATGAAATCGTGCATCACCGCCCCGCGCATGACGATGACCCTCTTGTTGGCCAGATCGCGCAGCCGCCGAATCGCAGAACCGTTCCGGACCCAGATCGACTGATGCACCTTGGCATGGGGGATGGAAAAATCGACCTCCCTGGTGCGCTCTTTGGTAAACGCCATCCCCTGCAGGGCATCGACGCGCCCCTCGGCCAGCGCCTTGCGCATCTCCCCCCAGGGGCCAAGCCGGATTTCGACCTCCATGCCCATAACCTCGGCGATGGCGCGGGACAATTCGACATTGAAACCGCTCGGGTTGCCCTTTTCATCCAGAAACTCGTAGGGCGGATAATTGTGATCGCCACCGATGATAATCAGCTGATCACGGACATAGGGCTGCCCCGGTTCGTCATCCTCGGCCTGCGCCGAACAGACGGTCATGACGATCAGACAGACTGTCAGGAGGAAACGCAGCACCTCAACAACCCCTTGCGGCGCAAAACCCGGCCGCGGCAGTGATGACCGCGTCGATGGCGGCGTCATCGATATCGAGATGGGTGACCAGACGAACCCGGCCGTAGCCGCCGGCCAGAATCCCCTGGTGGCGCAGATGCGCCAGAAAGGCCTCGTTGTGCCCGGAATCGACAAAGACCATGTTGGTCTCCACCGCATCCGGATCGACGGACAATCCGGGCAGCCGGGCCAGGCCCTCGGCCAGCCTGCGGGCGCGCCGGTGATCCTCGGCCAGGCGCTCGATGTGATGGTCCAGGGCGTACAGGCCCGCAGCCGCCAGCACCCCGGCCTGGCGCATGCCGCCTCCCAGCACCTTGCGCCAGCGATGCGCCCGGGCAATCAGGCCGGCCGACCCGCACAACACCGAACCGACCGGCGCTCCCAGCCCCTTGGACAGGCAGAGAGACACCGAATCGAACCCGGCGGTCATCTCCCGCAGCGAACGGCCTTCGGCCACCGCGGCATTGGCCAGCCGGGCGCCGTCCAGATGCAGGGCAAGTCCTTTTTGCCGGCAGAAATCAGCCACCTGCTGCCGGTAATCGGCAGGCAGCAGGCGGCCCTGAAAGGTATTTTCCAGGCAGACCAGACGACTGCGGGCAAAATGGGCATCGTCCGGTTTGACGGCGGCTGCAAGCTCCGCCAGAGGGATGGATCCGTCCGGGTTCTGCGGCAGCGGCTGCGGCTGGACACTGCCCAAGACCGCGGCGCCCCCGCCTTCAAACCGGTAGCAGTGCGCCATCTGCCCGACCAGATACTCATCGCCGCGCTCGCAGTGCGCCAGAATGGCCAGCAGGTTGGACATGGTGCCGCTGGGAACAAACAGCGCCGCCTCAAAACCGATCAGCTCGGCCGCCCGCTGCTGCAGGCGGTTGACGCTCGGGTCCTCGCCATAGACATCGTCGCCCACCTCGGCTTCGGCCATAACCCGGCGCATCGCCTCGGTGGGCCGGGTGACCGTGTCACTGCGCAGATCAATCACCTTTCGGCCTCCAGCCTGTCTCTGAAATCTCCAAGTATCGCATCCGCCTGACATACCGGCAGAGAGAAATGCCCCTCCCCCTCCCAGACCTTCAGCCGGGCCTCGGGCAGGTGGTCTGCCAGCCAGCGCCCGTGTTCCAGGGGAACGGTGCGATCGGCATCGCCATGCCAGAGCGCCACGGGCGCCGTGACATTTTTGAGATCAAAGCCGAGCGGACCGCCCAGAAGCAGCAGGTCCTGTATCGGACCGGCACCGCCACCGGCAAAGGCTTCGCGGATAACGGCGGTCATAAGGTCCCGGACATCCGGACGATTGAGCACCTTGCGGTCGGCAGACGGCATGGCGGGCGCCAGCAGCCGGAAGACAAGCGCAGGAAAACGCGCCAGCAGCGGACAGACAAGGGTTTTGAGCAGAGAAGCGGCCCGTTGCGGCGCCAGGGACATGACCGCGAAGAGCAGACGCGCCGGCACGGGCATGGCACCGGCCAACTGCGGCAAAGCCATCGGGGCCAGACCGCAGACAATGCCGACGCCGCGGACCCGGGCGCCAAGTGCTGCAGCGGCGGCCAGGGTGTAAAGCGCCCCGCCGGAAACACCGAGCAGGGCGAAGCGGTTCAGTTCGAAATGGTCGGCGACAGCGGCGACATCGGCGGCCCAACCGGTCAAACTGCGCCCGGGCTCCGGGTCGGAACCGCCGTAGCCCGGCCGGTCGGCGGCAATCAGCTGTAGGCCGAGCCGCTCGGCTGCCGCTGCGACAAGACCGGCCTCAAGCCGACTGCCCGGAAGACCGTGCTGATAGATGACGGGACAACCGCCCGCCTGGCCGAACACGGCCACCTTCAGCCGGCGCTCCCCCCGAATGACGACGTCCTCCCGGACAGGTCTTGCAGCCTCGCAACGCACCTGCCGAGATCGGTCAGTCGATACCGACAAACAGCTTGATGTACTGCAGGCGTTCGAAGGATTCGGGCTGCTGGCTGCGCGAGCGGCTCAGCAGGCCGCGGCAGGCCCCGAGGTTCGCGAACCCCTTGCGGTCCATCCAGTCCTCGAGCTGCTTCCGCATGACCTGCAGATGTTCCACGCCATTTTTGTACAGCGCCGAACAGACCTGGACAACGGTTGCGCCGGCCAGAAACTGCTTGGCGGCATCGGTACCGGTGTGGATGCCGGTGGTCGCCGCGATATCGGCACCGATACGGCCGTAAAGCAGGGAAACCCAGCGCAGGGCGGTGTGGATTTCTCCGGAATCACTGTAGGGGTTGCCGGCGCGCAGCTGAAGGGTCTCGACATCGATATCAAACTGGTAGAACCGGTTGAACAGCACCAGGGCGTCCGCCCCCTGCCAGACGATCTTGCCGCCGGTTTCTCCGGGGCCGCACCAGCCGACGGTGAAAGGAGGCGCTTCCTGACGGTCGGCGGTCAGATGGTCGGCGAACTGGGCGAAGGAACTGAAATAGGGGCCGACTTTCATGGCCACCGGAATCCGCACCCGGGTTTTGACCTCGTGCAGGATGCGATAGTAGGTCTGCTCGACCTCCTCGGCACTGATACGGCTGTCGGTCGGCATCAGGGCGACGTTCAGTTCGATGGCGTCGGCGCCGGCCTTTTCCAGCTTGGCGGCGTAGTCTCCCCAACGTTCGCCGGACACACAGTTCAGACTGGCGATGATGGGGACAGAGGTCCTTTTTTTGGCATCGGCGACAAGTTGCAGATAATCCTGAGGGCCGAGTTCGACGCCATAGCCCTGCAGATATTCGATGGCTTCACCGCCGTACATGCCGTCGGCACTGTCGGCCATACGCTCGGTTTCGGCCAGAATCTGCTCTTCGAACAGCGACTTGAGCACGATGGCGCCGGCACCGGCATCGGCGCAGCGGCGAATGCCCTCCGGAGTGCCGGTCAGGCTGGAACTGGCAACAACAAAGGGGTTCTCCAGGGAGAGCCCCATGTAGGTCGTCGAAAGATTGGCCATAGCGTCATTTACCTCACACTGCAGAAATTTTGCGCCAGAATAGCGCAAACCCACGGCAAAAGGCCAGACCAATCAGCCCGACGGGGCGACACGGCAACAGCCCGGCCGTGCCGCCCCGGAACGAAGGGATGCTGTCAGGGTCTGGCCGTTATTTGACCGGCCCGGTAAAAATCCAGTCGTTGCTGATAACCGCCTGATGGCACTGGATGCAACCCTTGACCTTGCCTTCCTTGAGCACCTTGCCGTCGGGGGCGTACTTGGCCCAGAACCAGTCTCCGGCTTCGCTGTCATAACCGGCGACCCGGTACATGACCGTTACGGCCGCCAGTTTTTTCTCCGGACTGTAGTTCTCCTTGACCACAAGGGCTCCGTTGGGAAGCATCCCCTTTTTCGCCTGAATCGCCGCCAGGGCGTCGGGACTGACGTAAGTCGTCAGCCAGGCACCGTGCGGATGCCGTCCCTGGTAGAGCTTGTCCTTGCCGGGAAAGAGCGGCCAGGAGGTGTATCCGGCGTCCTTCAGGTAGGCCCAGACCGCCTTGCCCTCGGGGGCCGGGCGGTCACTTCCCGCCAGAACCGGCAGCCCCCCCGCCAGCACCAGCCCAAGCAGCACGACCCCAACCGTCAGTCCTCTTTTGCTCTTCATATCCAGTCTCCTTTCTCCCCGCCGGGGACAGACCCTGATTCGGCATGAACCGGGATGTCCCATCCTGACAGCTGAGGGCAAAAAAGACTGTCATCCGGACGACATTGCCCGCGCACCCTCTTCGACCGCCTCGTCACAAAGCTGCCCCGGTTTCAGCAGTAACAAAGTCCGGTAACCGGTTGCCAGCAGACCGGCGCGCTTGAGCCGTCCCAGCTCTTCGGCCACAGCCTCCCGTGACGCACCGATCAGGGTCGCAAGATCCTTCTGGGTCAACCGCAGATGCACACATCCCCGGTCATCGCGCAGGCCGTGGCGCTCACCCAGTTCGACCAGAGCCAGCCGCAACCGTTCACCCAGCGGTCTGAAGGCCAGGTCCTCGAGGCGCCGTTCCATGCGCCGCAGCCGAAACCCGACCAGCTTGACCACCCGGAAGGCGAGTTCCGGGGTCTGGTTCAGCACCTGCTGGAAAAGAGAGCGTGAAAAGGTGCAGACCAGGCTGTCGGTGACCGCTTCGGCGGCGTGACTGCGACGCTCCTCTCCGGCCAGAGCCAGCTCCCCGAAAACCTCCCCCGGGCCAAGGATGTCGAGCATGATATCCCGGCCATCGACATTGGTACGCAGCAGACGCACCTGTCCTTCCTTGACCAGATAGACGGTATCGCTGGGGTCGTCGGCAAGATAGAAACGGTGCTGGCGGTGACAGCGGAACATGCGCCCGGCATCGGCCATCCGGCGCAGGTTTTCCTCGGAAAGGCCGCGAAACAGGTCAGCACGTTTGAGATACCAGAGTTTGGTTTCCATGGGGGAGGATTCTCCAGACGTCGCCTTGCCGGGTGTTGTCAAAACTATAACAGAGTGTCGGGGAAAGACAGCCGTTCGCGCGCCAACCCGCACGAGATGATTGATTCCTGGCCCTGTCTGGCCTAAGCTTGTCAGGCCGAACGGAGATTTGTGCCGATGAAACTGGAACGCTTCGCCCTGCTGCTGCTTGTCATCCTGCTGGCCTTTTACGCCGGCTGGTACCTGTACGATACCATGGACCTGGGTGAGGAACCGATCGTCGCACACGCTCCGACCCCATCGGCCACACCGCCCAAAGGGGAACCGGAAAACCCGCCGCCCCAGAGCGCACGCATCCCGATGCCCCCCCGGCATCCTGTCTCACTGCCGGAGAAAACGGAAACAGCCGGGCAGCCCGAAGAGCCCCCCCTGCCCCAGAATCTCGAGGAGGCCGACGGCTGGCTGCAACAGCGCCTGTCACAACTCGGCCTGAAAAAAAGGCTGCTCCGCCTGCTGCGCCTGGAGCATTTCATCGGGCGCATGGTCATCTTCATCGACCAGCTGCCCGAACGCAGCCTGCCGCGCCAGCACATGCCGGTGGTGCCGCCGGACCCGCCGTTTATGGTTACGGAGGCTGACGGACACACCATCATCAGCAGCGCCAACGGCCTGCGCTATCGCCCCTACGTCAACCTGTTCAACCAGCTGCCCGTCGAGGTTTGGGTCAACATTTACCAAAGCCTCTATCCGCTGTTTCAGCAGGCCTGGGAACAAACGGGCGAATCGGGGTATTTCAACGACCGGCTGGTGGAAGTCATCGACCATCTGCTCAAGACACCGGTGCCCCGGGGGCCGGTCCCGGTCCAGAAGCACATCACCCGCTATCGCTACGTCGACGCGGCGCTGGAAAATGCCAGCGCGGGGCAGAAACTGCTCATCCGCTCCGGCCAGATCGAGGTTTTGCTGCCAAAGCTGAAACAGATTCGAAATCTGCTCGCCGGCAGCAACTGATCCCTCCCCCGGTGGTATACTTTCCTGAAAACCGCCCTTGCGGCTTTCATCGGGAAAGAGGCCCCCTATGTCCAGACACCTGCTGAAACGCGTGCTGACAATCCTGGTTTTGTCCGTGTTCCTGCCGCCTTCTTATGTCCAGTCCGGCTGGCTGGAACAGGGGAGCAATCTTCTGCGCAACATCACCGGCAACTCCTCTGGCAGCAATGTCCAGAAAGAGGAGATCGGTGCCGGCCTGAAGGAAGCCCTGCGCGTCGGCAGCGAACGGGTTGTCCGGCAGCTGGGGCAAACCGACGGGTTCAACGCCGACCCCGACATCCATATCCCCCTGCCCGACCGCCTCGACCAGGCGCGCTCGATGCTGGCCATGGTGGGGATGCAGCAAAGCCTGGACGATCTGGAACTGCGCCTGAACCGCGCGGCGGAAAAAGCGGCCCCGCAAGCACGCGAGCTGTTCATCGAGGCGATTCAGGCCCTGACCCTCGACGACGTCATGGCCATTTACAAAGGGCCGGACGACGCGGCCACCCGCTACTTCGAATCGCACATGAGCCAGCCTTTGGCCGAACGGATGCGTCCGATCGTTGAGGATTCCCTGGCACAGGTGGGAGCGGTGCAGAGTTACGACAATCTGGTCGGACAGGCGAAGGCCCTCCCCTTCGTTCCCGACCTGAAGGCGGATCTGACAACCTGGGTGGTCGATCGCGGCCTGAAGGGAATTTTTCACTATCTGGCGCTGGAAGAGGCCGCCATCCGGAAGAATCCGGCCAAACGGACGACGGAACTTTTGCAAAAGGTCTTCGGCTCCGGCGGCTGATCAGACCGGCTTGAGCCGGCCGCCGCAGCCGGCGTGGAGATAGCGCGCCCGACGGTTGAGACGCCGCAGACGGCGCACCTCGCTGCCGCAGCGGCTGCAGACGGCGACGGTTTTCAGCCGGCTGACGTACTGCAGGGCCAGGGTGGCGCTGTGACCACGCACCTCGGGCCGGCAGCCAAGCCTTGCCATCCAGTCACGCCAGCCCGCGCCGTGCGGACGGCGGTAAACCTGGCCGGGCTGGTTACTCCGGTGGTCACAGGCGTGAGCCACCTCATGCAGAAAGGTCTCCCGCAACAGCTCCGGCTCCAGAACAGGTTGCAGCAGAATCGCCCGGGGGGATCCGCCCCGCTGCTGGTAGCTGCCCAGACGGGTGGCGGCGCGGCTCGGCCGGACCGGCAGAGAGGCGATCTCGTCGCGCCAGGTACAGCCTGCCAGTGCGGTCTCAATCCGCTCCCAGACACCCAACTGCCCGGCAACCTGCTGCACTGTGGCGGGCAACAGCAACATCATGGGACAACCCTCCTTCTTGACCAGAGGCCGACGGCAATGACAGGATGCGGCCATGCCCGCCAATCTGCTGAAAAACTACCAAGGCCTGCTTGAACAGGTCGATGCCCTGGCCGCCCGCATCAGCGGTCGGCTCGGAGAGCACATGGTCTGCGGCCCCGGCTGCAGCGGCTGCTGCCGGCATATCAGCGTGCTGCCGGTCGAGGCCTTCGCCCTGCGCCGGGCCCTGGAGCAGGCCGATAGCGACAGACAGCGGCTCATTCGTCAGCAGGCCCTTGCGTCAGATGACGAACAGTGCCCCCTTCTGCGCGACGATCAGTGCCTGCTCTACCAGGCACGCCCGGTCATCTGTCGCACCCAGGGGCTGCCGCTGCTGCTGCGCGAGGACAACGGCCTGCGCATCGACTATTGCCCCCTCAATTTCACCGACCTTGAAACCCTGCCCGGAGAACTGGCTGTTGACCTCGACCGGCTCAATCAGCTGCTGGTCGCCGTCAATCTGCACTTCTGCCAGCAAACCGGAACTCCGGTCGAGCGCCAGGGGATTGCGGAGGCCTTAAGCGGACGGATCAGCCCAGACCGACATCAAGGACCATCATGACGGCAAACCCGGCCATGGTGGACAGGGTCACGATGTCGATATGCGCCTCTGTGCGCTGGGATTCCGGAATCAGCTCCTCGACCACGACAAAGATCATCGCTCCGGCGGCAAAACAGAGGGCGTAGGGCAAAACCGGCTGCATCCAGGTGACGAACAGCACACCCAAAAGCCCTGCCACCGGCTCCACCATGCCGGAGAACTGGCCGAGCATAAAACTCTTGTTGCGGCTCAGCCCCTCCCGCCTCAAGGGCATCGACACAGCCGTTCCCTCGGGAAAGTTCTGGATGCCGATCCCCAGCGCCAAGGCGATCGCTCCTCCAAGAGTAGCGGAGGGCAGTCCGGCCGCAACCGCTCCGAAGGCAACGCCGACGGCCAGCCCTTCCGGGATGTTATGCAGGGTAATGGCCAGCACCAGCAGGGTTGACCGTTGCCAGGAGGTTTTCACCCCTTCGCTCTGGTCCATGCGCAATCCCGGATGCAGGTGGGGCAGAAACCGGTCGGTCAGACGCATGAAAATCCCGCCCCCCAGAAAGCCGATGGTGGCCGTCAGCCAAGGGGGATGTCCAAGCTGCTCGGCCATCTCGATACCGGGCGCCAGAAGCGACCAGAAGGACGCGGCGATCATGACCCCGGCGGCAAAACCGAGCATGCAGTCGAGCAGCTTGCGGTTCATCGTCGGAGTGACATAAACCAGGGCCGCCCCAAGAGCCGTTACCCCCCAGGTGAACAGGGTGGCCAACAGGGTCTGGGTAACGGGAGAATATCCGGAGAAAAACTCAAGCATTGCTTTTTCAGCTTTCCAGGCAACTTTCAGGCCCCCCAGGCAAAGCCGCGGGAGGTCCTGTTGTACGAAAGACCCGGTCGGAATTCCGCCCGGGCCGATTATCGGTCACTGGTGTTTCCACGCGGGTTCGCGCTTCTCGAGGAAGGCGGCCATCCCCTCTTTCTGGTCTTCGGTGGCGAAGCAGAGACCGAACAGGTCGGCCTCGTATTCGAAGGCGCGTTCCGACTCCATTTCGAGGCCGTTATCGACCGCCTCCTTGATCAGGCGCACGGCCACCTGAGGCTTGCCGGCGATGGTACGCGCCATGCGCCGGGCGGCGTCGAGCAGTTCTTCATCCGGATAGACCTCGTTGACCAGACCGATCTCCCGGGCCCTATCGGCAGGAACCATCGCGCCGGTCATCAGCAGCTGCTTGGCAATCCCCTTGCCCACCAGCCGTGGCAGTCGTTGGGTGCCGGCCCAGCCGGGAATGATACCGAGATTGACCTCCGGCTGGCCCAGGCGGGCGCTTTGGGCCGCCAGGCGAATGTCGCAGGCCATGGCCAGCTCGCAACCGCCGCCGAGCGCGTAGCCGTTGATGGCGGCGATGACCACCTTGGGCATCTTTTCGATCTGGCAGAAGAGCTTCTGGGCACTGCGCGCCACCTCTCTGGCCTCCATGGGGCCCAGAGAAGCCATAACGCTGATGTCACCACCGGCGATGAAGGCCTTGGGACCGGCCCCGGTCAGAATGACGACCCGCACCTCCCGAGCCTGCTCCAGCTCATCCAGCGCCCGTCCAAGTTCGGCGATGGTCGCAGGATTCAGGGCATTGAGCGAACCCGGCCGATTGACCGTAACCAGCGCAATGTGCTCTTCAATCTCCACCAGAAGATTCTCATAGCTGCTCATCGGCGCATCCCTTCGGTTTTCAGGCATCCAGGTCGACCAGCACCCGACCGCGGGACTGACCCTTGAGCATCCGCTCGATTTCGGCCTCAAGACCATCCAATCCGACGGTGCGGCTCATCTGCGCCAGCCGGGCCGGCTTCCAGGGACCGGCCAGCTTGCCCCAGACCAGTTCCCGGCGCGGCCGGTCGATTTCGACCGAATCGATACCCAGCAGACAAACGCCCCGCAAAATAAAGGGGAAAACATTGACATTCAATTCGGGTGAAGCGACCAGCCCACAACAGGTCACCGCTCCGCCGTAGGCGGTCGATTTGAGTGCCGCCGCCAGAATCGAGCCGCCGACACAGTCGACCACCGCCCCCCAGCGCTCCGACATCAGCGGACGGTCCGCCTTCTCCAGCAGAGAGGCGCGGCTGACCACATCGGCCGCACCAAGGTCCTTCAGAAAGGCGTGCTCACTCTCCTTGCCGGTCGCGGCGACCACCCGGAAACCTTCGGCCGCCAGCATGGGAATGGCCAGAGATCCGACCCCCCCGGTCGCACCCGTCACCAGCACATCCCCCCGGTCGGGTGTCATGCCGGCATCAAGCAGCGCCTGAACCGACAGCCCCGCAGTCAGTCCCGCGGTGCCGAGCATCATGCTTTCCTTCGCCTCCAGGCCGGCCGGCAAAGGCAGCGCCCAGCTGGAAGGGACACGTATAAACTGACCGAAACCTCCTGGCGTATTCATGCCCAGGTCGCGCCCGGTCACCAGAACCGTAGCGCCTTCGGCGAAACTGCCGTCGCTGCACGCGACCACCTCGCCGACGGCATCGATACCGGGAGTATGCGGGAACTGGCGCGTGACACCCCTGTTACCGGAGGCGGACAGGGCATCCTTGTAGTTCAGCGACGAGTAGCGGACCCGGACAAGCAGCTCGCCGGGGGGCAGATCATCGGTATTCCGTTCGATGACAGTGCGAACAAAGGTTTTCGGTTCCTTTTCCTCGACCCAAAAGGCCCTGAACGGCTGTCCCATGGTTTCAGTCCTTTCCGATGGTTTGACATAACGGGATTTTCAGGGTTTTACTTTAACCGAACCGCCTGAACCGTCAAGCCGCCCGACCATGCCCATTGACCCGCCGGGGCCCAGGGGGTATAAGTCGACGAACCCATTCGAGGCGACCAGTCCATCATGGCTCATCTGCTCCAGGTCGACAACCTGAAAACCTACTTTCACACCGAACGGGGTGTCCTCAAAGCCATTGACGGCATCAGCCTGACCCTTGATGCCGGAGAAACCCTCGCCCTGGTGGGGGAATCGGGCTGCGGCAAGTCGATGACCGCCCTGTCCATTCTGCGGCTGGTCCCCGAACCGGGGCGCATCGTCGGCGGCGAGATTCATTTTGACGGCCGGGATTTGCTGCGCATGCCCGAGACCGAGCTGCGGCGCATTCGCGGCAACCGCATTTCCATGATTTTTCAGGAACCGATGACCTCTCTCAACCCGGTCCTGACCATCGGCAGCCAGATTATCGAGGTTTTGCAGTTGCACCGCGGCCTGCGCCGCGGGCCGGCCCTGAACCTGGCCGCCGAGCTGTTGACCCGGGTCGGCGTCCCCGAGGCGGGGCAGCGGCTGGCGGACTATCCGCACCAGCTTTCCGGCGGCCTGCGTCAGCGGGTGATGATCGCCATGGCCCTGGCCTGCGATCCGGCCCTGGTCATCGCCGACGAACCGACCACCGCCCTGGATGTCACCATTCAGGCCCAGATTATGAACCTGCTCAAGCAGCTGCAGGCCGAACGCGGCATGGCCAACCTGCTCATCAGCCATGATCTGGGCGTTGTCGCCGAAAATGCCGACCGGGTCATGATCATGTACGCCGGCAAAATCGTGGAAAGCGCCTCCACAGCCGAAATTTTCGCCCGGCCGCTGCACCCTTACACACGCGGCCTGCTCGAATGCATTCCACGGCTGGGGGAACCGAAAAAACGGCTCAACCCGATTCCGGGACAGGTGCCGGACATGGCCAGCCTGCCGCCGGGCTGCAGTTATGCGGACCGCTGTCCACTGGCCGAAGACCGCTGCCGGACCGAGCCCCAGGAGCTGCGGGAAACTGCGCCCGGCCATACGGTGCGCTGCTGGAAGGTGAGATGAATCAGCCTCTGCTGCAGGTGCATGACCTGCACAAGACCTTTGCCGTGAAAGGCGGCCCCATGGGCTCCTCCCGTCGACGCCTCAAGGCCGTCACCGGGGTCAGTTTTGATCTGGCAGCCGGAGAAACCCTGGGACTTGTGGGAGAATCGGGCTGCGGCAAATCGACCACCGGCCGCCTCATCGCCCGGCTGCTTGAACCCGACAGCGGCCAGGTGCTGTTCCGGGGCGACGACCTGACCCGCCTGAGCCAAAGACAGATGCGCCCTTTGCGGCGGCACCTGCAGATGATATTCCAGGATCCCTTCTCGTCCCTGAATCCACGCATGCGGGTCTTCGACATTCTGGCCGAGCCGTTGCTGCTGCACGGTCTGGTCAGCCGTCGGGAACTGGCCGCCGAGGTGCTGCGGCTGGCCCAACGGGTCGGCCTGGGGCAGGATCATCTCGATCGCTATCCCCACGAATTTTCCGGGGGGCAAAGGCAGCGTATCGGTATCGCCCGGGCCATCGCCGTACACCCCGACCTGGTCATTGCCGATGAGCCGGTCTCTGCCCTCGACCTGTCGATTCAGGCGCAGGTCATCAATCTGCTGCGTGACATCCAGCAGGAATTTGAACTGAGCTACCTTTTCATCGCCCATGACCTGGCCGTGGTGGAACATATCAGCGACCGGGTTGCGGTGATGTATCTCGGCCGGATTGTCGAAATCGGTCCGGCTGCGGAACTCTATCGCCGGCCGCTGCACCCCTATACCGAGGCACTGCTGAACGCCGTCCCGGTACCCGAACCGAACCCGAACCGCCAACGCCCGCTGCTGGTCGGCGAGGTCCCCTCCCCCATCGATCCGCCTCCCGGCTGTCCCTTTCATCCGCGCTGTCCCTATGCCCGGGACATCTGCCGGTTTGACATGCCCCCGCTGCAAAGCCATCAGTCCCGCCATCTGAGCGCCTGCCACTTTGCCGAAGAAGTCGGGCGATTTCGTCACTCCGACAGCTGAATTTCCCCTTGACTCCCCTGTGCCACCGCTGGCACAATTCGACCACTTTTCAAATCAGACACCACATTTGGTATACGGCTTGAAACCAAAGGGGGACGATCACACATGGGGCCGATTACGACCGACCGCAATCTTTGCCGCAAATGCTATGCCTGCGTGCGCAACTGCCCGGTCAAAGCCATTCGGGTTCGCGAAGATCATACCGAAGTGATCCATGAACGTTGCATCGGCTGCGGCAAATGTCTGCGCTCCTGCTCACAAAATGCCAAGCAGATCACCGACTGCATCGGCGAAACCCGGCGCCTGCTCGCCGGCCCCGAAAAGGTCGTCGCGGTTCTCGGCTGCTCCTTTCCTGCCTTTTTCAATGATGTCCGCCCCGGCCAGCTGGCCACCGCGCTGAAAAAACTGGGGTTTGATGAAGTCCACGAAGGAACCGCCGGCGTCGACCTGATCCGGGATGACTACCGGGCCCTGATCGACGCCCCACCCGTTACGCCGCTCATCACCAGCCACTGCCCCACAGTTGTCGACCTGGTGGAACGACACTACCCGCAGCTTCTCGCCAATCTGCTGCCGGTCGTCTCCCCCATGGTCGCTATCGGTCGTTTCATCAAGGAGCGTTCGGGAGCCGGTACCCGGGTCGTCTACATCAGCTCCTGCATAGCCGGAAAATTCGAAATCGCCGCAGAACCGGTCGCCGGTGCCATCGACACCGTGCTCACCTATCGGGAACTGAGCCAGATGCTGGAAGACAAAGGCTGGGTTGTGCGGCAACTGGAGGAATCCCCCCTGGACGGCCTGCAACCGGTCCACGGCCGCATCTTCTCCATCGCCGGCGGCCCCTTTCACGCCTTCGGCATCCCGCACGACTGCCACAATCCCGACTACATCGCCACCGAAGGCGAGGACAACGCCCTGGAAATCATTCGCGATCTGGCTTCGGGCCGCATCCGCCCCAGGGTTGTCGACATCCGGTTCTGCAATGGCGGCTGCATCGGCGGCCCCGGCCGCAACAACCGCCTGACCACCTTTACCAAGCGACATCTGATCTACGATTATCATGACCGTGGCCAGGGGATCGGCTATCGTACCCGTCCTGAGTACGCCCAGCCTGACAGCAAACCGGACATGCGGCGCGCCTACACCAACAAACACCGGCGCCTGACCCTGCCGAGCGCCGACAGCATCCGGCAGATTCTCAGGGCGACCAACAAAAACACCCCCAAAGACGAGCTCAACTGCGGCGCCTGCGGCTACCATACCTGTCGCGAACACGCCGTGGCGGTCTACCAGGGATTGGCCGAAGGGGGAATGTGCCTGCCCTACTCCCTGAAGGTTCTGGAAGAAGACCGGTTCAACCTGGCCCAGAAATACGAATTGGCCCGCAGGGCCCTGGACCAGGAATTCGGCGACCTGCAGATTGTCGCCGAGGACGAGCGCACCCGCGAAGTTCTCGACCTTATCCGCCAGGTTGGCCCGACTCCGACCACGGTCCTGATACGCGGTGAATCGGGGACCGGTAAGGAACTGACAGCGCGCGCCATTCACCGCCAAAGCCGGCGGGCCGACAAACCGCTGGTCACCGTCAACTGCACGACACTGACCGACAGTCTGCTGGAAAGCGAGCTGTTCGGGCATGTCAAGGGGTCCTTTACCGGCGCCCACGCGGACAAGAAAGGCCTGTTCGAAACAGCCTGCGGTGGCACCATCTTTCTGGACGAAATCGGCGACATCACCCCGAAACTGCAGGCCGAACTGCTGCGGGTGCTCGACAGCGGCGAAATCAGACCCGTAGGCAGCAACCAGGCCATCAAGGTGGACATCCGGCTGATTACCGCCACCAACAAGAATCTGGAACAGGGCATCAGGGAAGGCTGGTTTCGTGAGGACCTTTTCTACCGCCTGAATGTCTTCACCATCTCCCTGCCCCCCCTGCGCGACCGCCGGGAATCCCTGCCGGCTTTGGCGCAGCATTTCGTCGAACGGGCCAGCAAACGTCTCAACAAGCCTCTGCTCGGTATCGAGGAAAAGGCCATTGAAGCCATGCTCAGATATTCGTGGCCCGGCAATATCCGTGAGCTGCAAAACGTCATCGAGCGGGCCGCCGTCCTGACCAAAGACCACGTCATCCACCTGGAAAACCTGCCGGTGATTTTTGGAGAACTGCTCCGCAACCGGGACACGTCCCAACCCAAAGACCTGAGTTTTGCCGCCCTGAGGGATGCCCGGGTCAGCCAGATTGAAGCCGACCTGCTCCAGCACTTTTTGCGCGAAGCAGACGGCAATGTTTCCGCGGCGGCCCGACAGGCTCAAATACCACGCCGCACCTTTTACCGCTTGCTTGAGCGTCATGGCCTGAACAACCGGTCTTGCCGGCGGCTGGAAAACTGAGCCAAAACTGGCACATCCACCCCTAGCCTGTGCCACAACTGACACATTTCTTTCCCGCCCACCATCCGGCGCCTGTGGTGAAAAGCCGACACTTTCAGGCCAAAAATGTGCCATTTTTGACCCATTTTGCTCAGATTCTTCCCTCAGGCCGGCCCGAAAGCCGGGCGCAAACGGCCTGAATGGGCGCTTTGGGCCCTGAACTCAGGTCGAACAGCAACATGGCATGTCAATTGCTTAGTCAATAGCCAACATGCCGGGGAAACAGGACCCAAATCATTCCTGCCCCTTTTGACGCCGCGCCGGGCTCTCTCTCCCCCGGGCGGCGTTTTTTTTAC
>CAZCUR010000036.1:16261-26337 GCA_964501815.1 uncultured Geothermobacter sp. | reverse complement strand
AGACATCCCGGCGATGAGTGAACCCGGCAGAACGATTTTGCACTGTGATATGGATGCCTTTTACGCCTCGGTCGAGCAGCTGGACACTCCTGACCTGCGTGGCCGGCCGGTGCTGGTGGGCGGTGACCGCCAAAGGGGTGTGGTCTGTGCCTGTTCTTACGAGGCGAGGCCCTTTGGCATCCGTTCGGGTATGGGCATGGCCCAGGCCCTGAGATGCTGCCCGCATGCGGTGGTCAGGCCGGTGCGTATGGACCGATACCGCGAGGTGTCGGAAAAAGTCTTCGCCCTCTTCCACCGGTTTTCCGACCTGGTTGAGCCCCTGTCTGTGGACGAGGCCTTTATGGATGTCACGGCCAGCCGGCGTCTGTTTGGTGACGGTATGACCATCGCACAAAAAATTCGCGGCGCTGTCCGTAGGGAGCTTGAACTGCCGGTCAGTGTCGGGGTGGCACCGAACAAGTTTCTGGCCAAGCTGTGTTCGGAAGAGGCCAAGCCGGACGGGGTGCATGAGCTGAAACAGGAGGCGGTGCAATCCTATCTGGCCGCCCTGCCTCTGGAGCGTATCTGGGGCCTGGGACCAAAGGGGGTCGCGAAATTGAAGGCGCTGGGTTGCCGGACGGTGGCGCAGGCGCAAAAGCTGTCATGCAATCAGCTTCGATCCCTGTTTGGCATCCAGGGGGAACGCCTTTATGACCTGCTGCGCGGGCGGGATGACCGCCCGGTCGTTGGCGACCGGGAGCGCAAGTCAATCGGAGCCGAGGAAACCTTTGCCCGTGACCTGATCGGCCAGGAGGAGCTGGAAGGCCAGCTTTGGCGCCTGGCGGAACAGGTCTGTCGCCGCGCCCGGCGTCTGGGCCTCGGCGGAACCGTCGGGACCCTGAAGGTCAGGAGGGCCGACAGGAGTGTCCGGACGCGCTCCCATACCTTTCCTGAACCCGTTGACCGCGCGGAGCCGCTGGTTCGCTGGGCGAAGGCGCAATTGGCGGGTTTGCACCAGGGGATGCCGGTACGGTTGCTGGGGCTGTATCTGGCCGGCCTGGCTCCGGCGAACCAAATGGAGCTGTTTGATGAAACGGAGCGCTACCGGCGCCTGAACCAGGCCCGCGACCGGCTCTGCAACCGCTATGGTGATGCAATCCTGACCCGGGCGTCCCTTATCGGCCTGTCAGGTTCGGTCCAGCGGGGAACGCATGGATTGGAAGACGGCGACTGACCGCTCCAGGTCCTCCAGGGAATGGGCTTCAAGGGTCATGGTTGGCAGGGTTTTGCGGGTTTGCAGCTGCTGCCAAAGGGGGTTGAAGTTGATTTTCCCGGCACCCAGGGGCAGGTGATCGTCGTTGCGGCCGCGATTGTCATGCAGATGCAGGTGCACCAGCCGGTCCCCCAGGTTTTCCAGCCAGGCAATGAGGTCCTGGGTGCCGAAAAGCTGCCAGTGCCCGATGTCGAAGCAGTGACCGAACCTCGGATGGTCGAGACTGCGCACCAGCCAGCAAAGCAGCCGGCTGGTGCGATCGAAAATGTTTTCCATGGCCAGGGTGATACCGTCCTGATCGGCCCGGCGCAAAAATTCCGGCCAAAAGGCCAGGGCCTGTTCCTGCCAGCTCCGGGTCTGCGCTCCGTAGTGCCAGGGATCGTAGCCGGGATGAAACACAATCAGACGCGCTCCCAGGCGGGCGGCGGCATCGAAGGTCTGGTGATAGCGCCTGCGGGTCGCTTCCTGAACGGCGGGATCGATGGCTCCGGAGTTCAGGTCCATAAAGGGCGCGTGCACGGTCACGTCAAGACCGGCAGAAGCCAGGCGCGCACCGATGTTGGCAAAATACCCGGGCTCACAACTGTCGAGATCGGCGGCTTGCAGCGCCAGTTCGGGATTCCAGCCGCGTTGTGCCAGCACAGGCAGGTAGCGCTCGAAAAAACGCAGGGGAACATGGGCGTACCATTTCAGGCTCATGACCGACCTCTTCCGGCGATGGTTTCCAGCTTGTGAATCGCGGGATATTCGCCCAAAACGATCAGGGTATCGTCCGCTTCGATGAGGGTTTCCGGGGCGGGGTTGAAGACCATGTGCCCGTCCGCCTTTTTGATTCCGACAATAATGATGTTGAATTCGCGGCGCAGATTTGACTCGAGCAATGTTTTGCCGGCCAGGGCGGAGCCTGGTGCGATGCGCTGTTCTTCAAGCTGGACCTCGAGATTATGACCCGGTGCGGCGATTTCGATAAAGTCGACTACGGAGGGGCGCAGTATCGCCTGAGCCATGCGCGTGGCGCCGATGATGTAAGGTGAAATGACTTTGCTGGCGCCGGCGCGCCGCAGCTTCAATTCGGAACCCTCCTCCCCTGCCCGCGCCAGAATAAACAGATTCGGGTTAAGCCCGCGGGCGGTCAGGGTGATATAGACGTTTTCCGTGTCGGAGGTCACGGCGGTGACAAGCCCTTTGGCCCGGCGGACGCCGGCGGCTTCAAGGGTGGTATCGTCGGTGGCGTCCCCTTCAACAAACAGGTAGCCTTCGTCAGCCAGGCGCTGGCAAAGGACGGGGTCCTTTTCCACGACCACAAAAGGAAGGGGTTTCAGGGCAAATTCCCGGCAGATGAGGGTGCCGATCCGTCCGTAACCGCAAAGAATGTAGTGGTCTTTAAGTCGGGCGATCTGTTTTTCCACTTTTTTCCTCCCAAGCAGCTGTCTGAGCTGCCCTTCCACGGTCAGCCGGATCAGATTGCTGACCGCGTAGGCGATCGTACCGGCGCCAAAAACGATCAGGACAATGGTAAAGGCTTTCCCGGCCGGGGACAAATCATGAACCTCCCTAAACCCGACGGTGGCCAGGGTTATGACTGTCATGTACAGGGCGTCAAAGGCGGGCCAATGTTCAATGAGATGGTATCCAACGGTGCCGAAAGCCAAAACGGCCACCAGGATAAACAGCGAGAGACGAAAATGCCTGACAGGGTCCATGACCTATCTCCGGAAGAGTCCTGGCGGAATGATAACGGGAGCCGCTCCGGGGAACAATCGGCAAAGTATAATTTACTTGACAGCTTATGTATACTGTATACAATCGTATACGACCGTTGCAATGCCCGTAAATGGTTGTTTTTGCGGGATATGTTTTTTCAGGAGCTGGGCCGTGAAGAGAAAACCGTTGGAACGACATCAGACCCTGCGGGAGAAGATTCTCGAAACCATTCGGGAGTCGATCCTCAAGGGGACCCTCAAGCCCGGGGAAAAGGTGGCCGAACCGGAACTTGCCGAGCGGTTTGGTATCAGCCGGACACCCATTCGCGAAGCCTTTCGCCAGCTGGAATCTGAAGGTTACCTGACGGTTATCCCCCGCAAGGGAGCGGTGGTGACCGAACTGTCGGAACGCGATGTCAGTGAATTTTATGCCATCAAGAGCATTCTGGAGGGCTATGCGGCGCGTTTGGCCGCCAACCGGCTCAAGGAGCGTGACATCGATCGCCTGGAACAGATCAATGCCAAGTTGGCCCAGTTGGCGGAAGATGGGGATGTGAAAACCTTTTTCCGGGTGCACAATGAATTTCATGATCTGTTCATTGACGCAGCCGGCAATGAAAAACTGGCCGAGCTGATCCGTCAGGTGGGGATGAAATTCAACCGTCTGCGCATCGCCTCCCTCAGTCTGCCCGGGCGCATGCAGATATCGGTGGAAGAGCACAAGAAGCTGATCGAAGCCTTCCGTAACCACGACGGGGAGGCCGCCGATCATCTGGTCAGTAAAACGGCCGAGCTGGGCGGGCGCCTGCTGCTGGAAAGCATGAAGGAGCAACAGTCCGGTGGCCGGCACAAGTCCATGGCAGAAGCCTACGACCTCTGACCAGCAGCGAGCCGGACCAAAGCCGCCCCAGGATGTGGGCGGCTTTTTTGTTAAGAGCCCGGTGGGCCGAACCGATAAGAAGGTGGGAGGATTTCGGCCCATGTCATGGGTTTTGACGCATAAAAAGCGCATTCCGGCGCCCGTGACGGTCACCCGTCCGTCGGACCGGGAATATGGCGATCTCTATCCCATAGGACTCGATTGTCTCCACCTTGACCTGTCGGCGCCGTGTGATCTGTTCCGGCGGTTGAGCAGTGGCGAATTTGTCCTCTACGCGGGCAAAGGGATCCCCTTTGACCAGGGTATCCGGACCGGGTTGGCCGAGCTCGGGGTGGAGGAGCTGTATATTCGCGAGGCGGATGTCCCGCGCTTTTTTGCCTATTTGCGCGACAGCCTGGAAAAAATCGTCAAGGACGCCAATACCAGTCCGGTGCGCAAGGCCCAGGCGGTCCATATCTCCTGCACCGAAACCATGCGCCGGGCCTACGCCGACCCGCGCGCCGCGTTTTTGCAGCAGGCCCACGAAGTCATTACCCCGACCGTGGACCTGATCGTCCGGGACGATGCGGCGACACGTGCGCTGGTGCAGCTGACGGCCTATGACCACTGCACCTATGTCCATTCAACCAATGTCGGCATTTTCGGCATCGCCCTGGCGCGCCTGCTGCGCGGGGGTGAGTCGGTGGCGGTCATGGAGCGGCTGGGGGCGGGGTTTTTTCTGCATGACCTGGGCAAGTGCAAAATCCCGCTGGACATTCTCAACAAACCGGGAGCCCTGAGCGCGCGGGAACGCAAAATCGTCAACCGGCATCCCCAAGACGGCTACGACATCCTCCGCAACGAAGGCTTCATGACCAACGAGGCGGAGATTCTCACCCTCCAGCATCACGAGCGTGAGGACGGCCAGGGCTATCCCAACGGTCTGACCTCGAACGACATTCATCCCTACGCGCGCATTTGCCGCCTGGTCGACATCTACGAGGCCCTGACCGCCGACCGTCCCTACCACCAGCGCCGCAGTACCTATGAGGCGCTGCGCTTCATGCAGGAAAAAATCCTCACCGACATGGACCAGGAGCTGGTGCGCCGGTTTGTCACCCTGTTCGCCGTTGGCTGACGGCAGGTTTGCCCTGCACACGCACAGATGATACCAGGCCAAAAAGCCTCCCCGCTCCTGGAGGGAGGGAATTGAGGGGCGGGGGTCGCAGCGGACGTGCATCCCCCACCCAGATTTCGACAAAATGGCTGAAACGGGCCGCCAGGACATCAAGATGCCATGCTCAACCAGACAGTGGAATTGTTGTTAAAGGTCCCGCCCCTGTTCCCTTGAGTCTTTGGTCTTGAGGGGGTTGGCTCAAAAAATCCCTGGCGCCTTGGCGTCCTGGCGGCCTCTGTCGGTCAGTTCCTCAGTCGATAGCCGCTGCCGATCAGGGCTGCGGCGGCGATGAACAGGACCAGAGCCTGGGCTCCGGCAACAGTGAAGGCTGTGGCAAAGGAGAGGTCGCCGACGCCGAGGATGGCGTGACGGAAGCCGTCGATCAGGTAGAAAAGGGGGTTGAAGTGCGACAGGGTGCCCCAGAAGCCGGGCAGGATGGAAATGGGATAGAAGACGCCGCCGAGGTAGATCAGCGGCAGGATCAAAAAGTTGGTAAACATCGACAGGGCGTCGAAGTTGTTGGCAAAAATGGCCGCCAGCAGGCCGAACTGGGCGAACAAAAAGGAGGCCAGGCAGGCCATGGCAAAAGCAAGGCCGGGGTGAGCCCAGGGCAGTTGGGCAAACAGGGTGGAGATCAGCCAGACCGCAAAACCGACCCCGAGGCCGCGGATCATCGCCGCGAGGGTATAGGCGAAGATGAACTGCGGCGGCGAGATGGGCGTCACCAGCAGGTCGACGATATTGCCGAGATAACGCGACATGAACAGGCTGGAGCTGGTGTTGGCAAAACTGTTGTTGATCACGCCCATCAGGATCAGCCCGGGGATGACGAACTGGGCGTAGGAAAAGCCTTCCAGAACGCTGATGCGTTCACCGAGCGTGGCGCCGAAGACGAACAGGTAGAGGGAGGCCGAGACGATGGGCGCCAGCAGGGTCTGGGAGGAGACGCGCAGAAAGCGACGGACCTCCTTCTGGGTCAGGGTGACGAAGGGCTGCCAGCGGCTGTAACCACGTCCGAGAATGGTCTGCTTCATGCCGCCCCCCCCTGCCCGTTTTTCAGTCCGGTCAGCTCGATAAAAACTTCCTCCAGGTTGGGTTGACGGGTTTCGAGCTCGGCGATGGGCAGGCCGAGCTCGAACAGACGTCCCACCAGTTCGCCGCTCGGACAGCCCGCCGCCAGCGGTACCGTCAGGCGCTTGCCGTCAGGATCGAGCTGGGCGTTCAGGTGTCTGAGCCCCTCGGGCACGACCTGGAGGGGCCGCGCCAGGTCGACCACCAGTTCGCGACGACCGAGGCGGCGCACCAGCTCCCCGGTCGGCTCCATGGCGAGAATTTCACCGTGGTTCATGATCGCCACCCGGTCACACATCTGTTCCGCTTCTTCCAGGTAATGGGTGGTCAGCAGGATCGTCGTCCCCTGGGCGTTGATCTCGCGCACGAAGTCCCACAGGGAATGGCGCAGCTCGACGTCGACTCCGGCGGTCGGTTCATCGAGAATCAGCAGCTTCGGCTTGTGGATCAGGGCCTTGGCGACCATAAAGCGGCGCTTGAGGCCGCCGGAAAGTTTGATCATCACCTTGCCCAGGTGCGGCCGCAAACCGAGGCGGTCGATCAGCATGTTGCGCCAGGCCGGGTCGTCCTCGACACCGAAGTAGCCGGAGTGAATACGCAGCGACCGGTCGATGGTGAAAAAGTTGTCGATGACGATTTCCTGGTGCATCACCCCGGTCAGCCGCCGGGTGATCCGGTAGTCGCGCACGTTGTCGTAGCCGAAAATTTCCACCTTCCCGCCCCCGATGCGGGTGACCCCGGCAATCATGTTGATGCTGGTACTTTTGCCGGCACCGTTGGGACCGAGCAGGCCGAAAATTTCCCCCGGCTCGATGGCGAAGGAGATGCCCTTCACCACTTCGACCCCGTCGAAGCTCTTGCGCAGATGCGATATTTTCAGGGCGGCTGGCGGCGCAGCGGCAGACATCCGGTTCATGCCGGGTATAATAACGCAAAAAGCAGAAGTCAGGAGACAGAATGCAGAAGTCAGGAGTTTTTTCTGTCTCCTGGATTCTGAAAGGAGACAGCGATGGTCAAGCTTGACCGGATCACCACCGGAGGCGGCGACAGGGGGCAAACCAGTCTGGTCGACGGCAGTCGGGTTTCCAAGCAGTCGGCCCGGGTCGAAGCCTACGGCAGCGTCGATGAGCTCAACAGCCTGTTCGGGCTGGTCTTGCTCGAACCTCTGCCCGAGGGGGTGGGGCCGGAAGTCGCACGCATCCAGAACGACCTGTTCGATCTCGGCGCCGATCTGGCCAACCCGGTCGGCGGGGCGGCCGACCAGGGTGCCCTGCGCATCACCGAAAACCACGTGAAACGTCTCGAGGCCGAAATCGGGCGCGTCACCGCCGTCCTGGAACCGCTGACCAGCTTCGTGCTGCCCGGCGGAACCCGGGCCGCCTCCTGGCTGCACCTGGCGCGGTCGGTCGCCCGCCGGGTCGAACGCCAGGCCTGGCGCCTGGTGGAGGAGGAAGGTGCCGACGCGGTCAACCCTCTCGCCCTCACCTACCTCAACCGGCTTTCCGACCTCTGTTTCGTCTGGGCCCGGCTCGCCAACGACGGCGGCAGGGCCGACCGGCTGTGGAAGCCGTGCGACAACTGTTAGGGGTTTCCCCCCTGGCGGACGCCTTTCCCGGCTGGTCGGCAGGGGGGCTCCTTCTCTTCCTTGCCGACAGAAAACAGGGGAAGGGAGCAGAATGGCCCCCGGTCGAAATAAAAAAACGGCCCCTCCGTCAGGGAGGGGCCGCAGGTTTTGTCAGGTTCTTTGGACCTTCAGTCCTCCTCACCCTCTTCGCTTTCCTCCTCCTCGTCCAGCTCGTTGCCGAACTCATCTTCGGTCTTCTTCTTGCCGAACAGGCGCGCCACCAGGATGCCGACCTCGTAAAGGATGACAAAAGGCAGAGCCAGGGCGGTCTGGGAAAAGACGTCAGGCGGGGTCAGGACGGCACCGACGACAAAGCCGATCACCAGGGCGTATTTGCGCTTGGATGCCAGCCACTTGTGGTCGACCACCCCCATGCGGGAGAGGAAGAAAATGATAATCGGCAGCTCAAACACCATGCCGAAGGCGAACAGCAGCTTGGTGGCGAAGGAGAGATAGCCGCCCATCGACAACATGGGCGCCAGGCTGCCGTCGAGTCCGAAATTGATCAGAAAAGTAAAGATCTGGGGAAAAACGAAAAAGAAGCCGAAATAGGTGCCGACGCCGAAGCAGAGGCAACTGGCCAGCACGAAGGGGATGGCAAAGCGCTTTTCATGGGCGTACAGTCCGGGAGCGACAAAGGCCCAGATCTGCCAGAAGATGATGGGCAGGGCCACCAGAAAACCGGCCAGGGCACCGAGCTTCATATAGGTAAAGAAGGGCTCGGTGGCGTTGATGAAGACCAGCGTATGCCCTTCGGGCAGAGCGGCCTTGACCGGAGCGGCAATGTAGTTGAACAGTTTTTCGGCAAAACCGTAGCAGCCGAGAAAGGCGACAAACCAGGCCCCGGCGCTGATCATCAGCCGCTTGCGCAGTTCTTCCAGGTGAGCCATGAGGGGCTGTTGGTCAGACATCAGACTTTTCCTTCCCGTCCTGGTCGTCCTGTGCCGTTGTCCGGGTCTGGTGTGCCGGTTTTGTCTCTTCGGCTGGTTGTGGCTGGTCCGTTTCAGCCGTCGCAGGTTCGGCTGTTTCGCTTTCCTGCCGGTTGTGCGCCTGCTGGTAGGGGTCGAATTCGGGCAGGGAATCATCGCTGCTGCCCGGAGGATTGAGCTTGCCGCCGGAGAGGATCTGGTCACGAATCTCGCTGGCGCGCGTCTCTTCGTTGAGGGTCTGCTTGAATTCGTCGGTCGCGCGCCGGAATTCGGCCATGGCCCGTCCCAGGGCCCGGGCGATATCCGGCAGACGGCGGGGTCCGATGACCATCAGCGCAATGGCGAGAATGAGCAAAAGCTCGGGAAAGCCGATACCGAACATGTCGGACATCCTTCCTTGATAAAGTCGGTTGAGAATAGCTGTTGGGCCGGGCCAAGTCAAGCCGGTGAACAGGAGTTAACGGTTTGACATATCAGCACTTTTCCACTAGACTTGCGCCCCGTACCGTTTACGGAAGGACACTGACCGACATGCGCGAAATACAAGAGAAAATCCGTCGCCTGTGCGCCGAGCGCGACGCCCTGCTCATGGCGCATAACTACCAGCGCGACGAAATCCAGGAAATTGCCGATATCACCGGTGATTCCCTCGGTCTTTCCATGGAGGCCGCCCGCACCGACAAGAAGGTGATCGTCTTCTGCGGTGTCCATTTCATGGCCGAAAGCGCCGCCATCCTTGCTCCCGACAAGACCGTGCTGCTGCCGCGGGTCGATGCCGGCTGTCCCATGGCCGACATGGTGACCGCCGAAGGGCTGCGTGAACTGAAGGCCCAGCATCCGGACGCCACCGTGGTCACCTATGTCAACTCCTCGGCGGCGGTCAAGGCCGAAAGCGACATCTGCTGCACCTCTTCCAACGCGGTCAATGTGGCCCGCTCTCTGGACGCCAAAAAGCTGCTGCTGGTGCCGGATCGCAACCTCGGCCGCTACATCGCCCGCCATGTGCCGGACAAGGAGTGCATCTGCTGGGAAGGCTATTGTCCGACCCATGACCGGCTCAAGGTTGAGGATGTGCAAAAGGCCAGGGCCGAGCATCCGGAGGCCCTGTTCATGGCCCATCCCGAATGCGCGCCGGACGTGCTGGAGCTGGCCGACCACATCTGTTCGACCAGCGGCATGTACGAATTCGCCCGCAAAAGCGACGCCCGCAGTTTCATTGTCGGCACCGAAATGGGCATTCTCTACCGCCTGCGCAAGGAGAACCCCGACAAGGAGTTCATCCTGCCGAGCAAGTCGCTGGTCTGTCCCAACATGAAGCTGACCAGCCTCGAGGACGTGCTGCAGGCGCTTGAGACCATGGAGCCGGTGGTGACCGTCGATGACGAAACCCGGCGGAAGGCGCTGGGGGCGTTGGAGAGGATGCTGGCCGTACCCCGCGATTAGGTGGGAGGGCGGCCGATA
>CAZCUR010000036.1:0-16161 GCA_964501815.1 uncultured Geothermobacter sp. | reverse complement strand
TCTCAGGCCGTTTCCGTACGCGGGGCGGCATTAAAGTTCTGATTCATGTCCGATCAGCCAACTGCCGAAATCGAACAGGCAACCCTGCGCAGCATTGTCGATGACTGCGCCGCCGGCAGCACCCGGGTCGAGGTGCTCGGTCTGCACGGCAGTGCCGGGGCGCACCTGCTGGCCGAACTGGCGCTGCGGGATTCCCGGCCCCTGCTGGTGATAACCGCCGAGGGGCGGCAGAGCGAGCGGCTGGCACAGGATATCCGCTTTTATCTTGGCGACGACAGCCTGGTCGGGCATTTCCCGGCCTGGGAAATGCGCCCCTACGATCCCCTGACTCCCCACCCCCAGATCGAGGCGACCCGGTTGGCGACCCTGGCCGGATTGGCGTCGGGACGCCTGAAGGTCGTCGTTTTGCCGGTGGCGGCGCTGATGCAGCGGGTCGTGCCGCGCCGGGTGCTGGAGGAGCTGAGTCTGCGCCTGGAACGAAACCAGGACATTGAACGGGCCCGGCTGGAACGCCTGCTGCTCGATTTGGGCTTCAACCCCGTGCCCCTGGTTGAGGAGCCCGGGTCCTTTTCGGTGCGCGGCGATATTGTCGATCTGTTCCCACCGGGCAGCGAATGGCCGGTCCGGCTGGATTTCTTTGGTGACCAGATTGAACGCCTGCGCCTGTTCGATCCCGACAGCCAGCGTTCCCTCGACCAGGAGCTGGACAGGATCGATCTGCACCCGGCCCGGGAACTGTTGCTGACCGGCCGGTTCCTCGACCATTTTCTCGAACGTCTCAAGCAGCGTTGTGACGACCTCGGTCTGCCGCGCACGGCGCGTGAGGCGGTGGCCGAGGAGGCGCGCGAGGGTTTTCTGGCCCCCGGGCGTTCTTTTCTGCTGCCGCTCAACTATCCGGAACTCGACAGCCTGTTCGATTATGCGCCCGCGGCCCGCTGTGTCCTGATCGATCCTCCCGCCATTGAAGCACAGATCGACGCCTTTGCCGCCGAGGTGCAGGAAGGGGAGGCGGCGGCGCAACGACGCGGCGAACCCTGGGTCGAGGCCGCCGCTCTCTATCTCGATGCCGCTGACCTCGACCGGCGTCTGCAGCTGCTGCCACGTCTTGATCTGTCGCCCCTGCACGTCTACCGGCTCGACCAGGACCACCCTCTCTGGCGTATTGACGCCCAGGGTAACGGCGATCTGCGCCTCGACCCGACGGCCGAGGACGGCGGTCTGGCCGCCCTCGCCGGGCGGTTGCGCGCCTGGCTGGACGAGCGCTGGAGCCTGTTGCTGGTTTGCCACACGCGCGGCCAGGCGGAGCGTCTGGCCGATCTGCTCGCCCCTTATGGGTTTTCCCTGCCGAAACAGCCCGGCGGATTCGAGCGCTTTCCCGGCGCCGGTACGATCGATCTGGTGCTTGGAGACCTGTCATCAGGCTACCGGCTGCCGCTGGAACGCCGCGCTGTTATCACCGAGGAGGAACTGTTCGGAGCCCGGGCGCGCCGGCGCAAGAGCCGCGAGGCGCGCACCCGCGCCCTGCTCTCTTCGCTGGCGCAGCTGAAGGAAGGCGATCTGGTGGTCCATGTCGACCACGGTATCGGCCGCTACCTGGGGCTGGAACACCTTCAGCTCGGTGCGGTCGAGGGGGATTTCCTCCACCTCGAATATGCCGGCAACGACAAGCTGTTTTTGCCCGTCGACCGCATTGAAAAGGTGCAAAAGTACGTCGGCGGCGAGGGAGCGGCCGAGCCCCGGCTCGACAAGCTGGGCGGTCAGGGCTGGGAAAAAGCGCGCCTGAAGGCGCGCGCCATGGTCGAGGAGCTGGCGCGTGAGCTGCTGCAGATCTACGCCCGGCGCGAGCTGGCGCGCGGGTTCCGCTATTCGCCTCCCGACCGCATGTACCGCGAATTCGAGGCCGCCTTCCCCTACGAAGAAACACCGGACCAGCTGGCCGCCATTGAGGATGTGCTCAACGACATGACCAGCGACAAGCTGATGGACCGGCTGGTCTGCGGCGATGTCGGCTACGGCAAGACCGAGGTCGCCATCCGCGCTGCCTTCAAGGCTGTTCTCGACGGTCGCCAGGTGGCAGTGCTGGTGCCGACCACGGTGCTGGCGCAGCAGCACCTGATTTCCTTTCGGGATCGGCTGAAGGATTTCCCGGTGACGGTGGAGATGGTTTCCCGTTTCGTGCCCCCGGCGCATCAGCGCCGGATCCTTGAGCAGGCTGCTGCCGGCAAGGTCGATATTCTCATCGGTACGCACCGTCTGCTGCAGCGTGATGTCCGCTTTAAAAACCTCGGCCTGGTGGTCATTGACGAGGAACAGCGCTTCGGTGTCAGCCACAAGGAGCGGCTGAAGAAGTACCGCGCCGAAGTCGATGTCCTGACCCTGACGGCGACGCCGATCCCGCGCACCCTGCATCTGGCGGTCAGCGGGTTGCGCGACCTGTCGGTTATCGAAACCGCCCCGGTCGACCGCCAGGCCATCCGCACCTATGTGACCCGTTTTGACGAGGAGCTGGTGGCCGAGGCGATCCGGCGCGAGCTGCGGCGCGGCGGGCAGGTCTTCTTTGTCCATAACCAGGTGCGCAACATCGACGCCATGGCCGAATACCTGCGCACCCTGGTGCCGGAAGCGCACATAGCCGTGGGGCACGGCCAGCTGCCGGAAAAGGAGCTGGAAAAGGTGATGGTCGACTTCATCGCCGGCAACACCAACGTGCTGGTCTGTTCGACCATCATCGAAAGCGGCCTGGACATCCCGCGGGCCAATACCATCATCGTCAATCGCGCCGACTGTTTCGGTCTCGCCCAGCTCTACCAGCTGCGCGGCCGGGTCGGACGCTCCAGCCGGCGCGCCTACGCTTACCTGCTCATCCCCGGTGAAGGTTCCCTGACACGGCAGGCAAGAGAACGTCTGCGGGTGCTGCAGGAACTGACGGAACTCGGCGCCGGTTTCCGCATCGCCAGTCACGACCTCGAACTGCGTGGTGCCGGCGACCTGCTCGGCGCGCGCCAGGCCGGGCAAATCGCCGCCATCGGTTTCGAGATGTACACCGAGCTGCTGCAGGAGACCATTGCCGAGCTGCAGGGGCGCGAGGCCGAAGAGCGCATCGATCCGGAAATCCGCCTGGGGCTGTCGGCCTACCTGCCCGAACGGTACGTCCCCGACCCCAACCAGCGGCTGATTCTCTACCGCAACATGGCTGCGGCCGAGGACGAGGACGAGCTCTACCGTATCGCCGACGAGCTGCGCGACCGCTTCGGCGAGCTGCCGCCTCCGGCGGTGCTGGTGCTGGAGGTGATGCGCCTGCGCGTCCAGCTCAAGGCATTGCGGATCGAACTGGCCGAATACGACCGCCGTCGCCTCACCTTCGGCTTTCATTCCCGTACCCCGGTACCGCCCGAACGGATACTCGGTCTTTTGCAGCAGCAGCCCGACCGGTATCAGTTTTCGCCCGACTACCGGCTCACCATCCAGGTCGGCAATCTCGAGCCCGAAGCCCTGCTGGAGACGGCCAGAAAAGAATTGCGGCTGCTTTCGGGCGCATGCTAGTCTGCGGCCTCAAGATGCGTTGCGCAATCGGCCTGATTTGTCTGTTTCTGGTGCTGTCCGGCGCCGCCTGTCGCGATCAGGTGCCTGCGGATGTGCCCCTGGTTCGGGTCGACGACCGGGTGATTTCCGTTGCCCGCTTTGACCAGGCCTTCCGACGCAGTCTGTCTGCCGACGAACATCCTGACAGCGAGCAGCTGCGCCAGTTGCGCCGGGCCTTTCTCGCCCAGCTTATCGACCGGGAGCTGATTCTCGCCGAAGCCGACAGGCTTGATATCCGGGTGACCCCCGCCGAGGTGGCCGAGCTGGAACAGGCCGAGAGTCGCGACTATAACGACGCCGAACTGAACGCCTGGCTGAAACGCCAGGGTCTCGACCGGGAGAGCTGGCGTCGGCAGCTGGCCGAGGACCTGCGCATTGACAAGGTGATTGACCGCCAGGTGCGGGCGCGGATCCAGATCGATGATCAGGCCGTTGCCGACTGGTATCGCGCGCATCAGGAAGAGTTTCATCGTCCTGAACAGGTGCGCGCCCGGCAGATTGTGGTTGCCAGCCGGGAACGGGGGGAAGAGGTCCTGGCCCGGTTGCGCCGCGGCGAAGACTTTGCCGAGGTGGCCAGGGCCTTCAGCCTGTCACCCGATGCCGAACAGGGAGGGGACCTTGGCTGGTTCGCCCGCGGGCGGATGCCCCGGGAATTTGACCAGACGGTCTTTTCTCTCGCCAGGGGGCAGATGAGCGGCCTGGTGCAAAGTCCCTACGGCTGGCACGTCTTCCTGCTGGAGGACCGACGCCCTGCCCGGAACTTGAAGCTGGCCGAGGCGCGCGCAGAGATCGAGGCGCGCTTGCGTGCCGAAGCCGAGCAAGCCGCTTTTGCCCGCTGGCTGGAGCGATTGCGACGCAAGGCACACATCCAGGTCGATTTTGCCAGACTTGACGCGTCGGCACCCTGATTTCGTCGTGGAGGAAACAACCATGCGGTTCGCACTGTCTCTGTTGCTTGGACTCACCCTGCTGGCGGCTCCTGCCGCCGCCGAAGTTATCAACCGCATTGCGGCGGTGGTCAACGACGACATCATCACCACCTACCAGCTGGAGCAGGAGGTTGCCAAACGCCTGGCCCAAAGGGCCCGGGGTGAGAAGATCGACGCCGGGCAGATGGCCACTCTGCGCCGGACCCTGCTGGAGAAGATGATTGAGGAGACCCTGCTGCAGCAGCAGATCAAGGCCCTGGGCCTGAAGGTGTCCGAGGCGGAGATTGATGAAGCCATCCGCGATGTCCAGCGTCAGAACAAATTGACCGAAGAGCGGTTGCAAAAAGCCCTGGCGGCAGAGGGGCTGACCATGAAGGCCTACCGGGAAAAGCTGCGCGACCAGATTCTGCGCCTGAAACTGGTCGGCCGTCAGGTCCAGAGCAAGGTCGACGTCAGCGACAGCGACATCCGCGAGTATTTTCGCGCCCATATCGACGAGTTTCGCGAGCCGCCCTACGTCGTTCTTTCCAACATCGTCATCCCGGTGCCCGAGGGCGCCGACTCCGCCCAGGTCGAGGCGGCGCGCCGGCTTGCCGGCAAAGTGGTCGAGCGGCTGCGTGCCGGCGAAAGCTACACTGCCGTGCTCGATGAGCTCAAGACACAGGGGCTGGGCTCCGGCAGCGACATGGGCCGGTTCCAGGAGAAGGAGCTTTCCCGGGACATCGCCCGCAGGCTCGAAGGGCTCAAACCGGGTGACTACAGTGACCCGCTGGAAAAACCGACCGGCTTTTTCATCTTCCGTGTCGACGAACGGGTGCCCGGCAGCATCCGCAATTTCGACCTGGTCAAGGCCGAGATCCGCCAGAAGCTGATCGACGAGGCGCGTGAGCGCGAGTTCAGGAAATGGAGCGAGACGATGAAGAAGGATGCCTACATCGACATCCGGCTCTAGCGGCAGGCGAAAGAAAAAGGGTGAAAAGCGAAAGGCAGAAGGGAGATGCTCCCTCCTGCCTTTTTTGCTGCCGGCGGGCGGGTCTGACAAGTGTCTTGCCTGCCCTTCTCCCTCTCGGCTATAGTGATTGCTTACCTTTTTGGGAAACAATCGCATGAAGCCGCTTGCCATCACCATGGGCGACCCGGTCGGGGTCGGCCCGGAAATCATCATCAGGGCCCTGATCGAGGGGCGATTCGACGCCTGCGGGCGGCCGCTGCGGGTCTACGGCGATGTTGGCGTGCTGCGCCGGGCCGCCGCGCTGTTCGGCTTCGACGCCGGGGTGGAGCCAGGCGGCAAAGAGACCCTGCTGCGCCTGGGCGAGCGCAGCCTCGCCGTGCGGGGTGTTTCGGCCCTGCAGGTCGAAGCGCTGAGGTGGGGTCGGCCAGATGTCGAGGTCGGCCGGGCGATGGCCGCCTATGTCGAGGCGGCGCTGGCCGACTGCCTGGCCGACGAGGCGGCCGGCATGGTGACCTGCCCGATCAACAAGGCGGCGATCAACGCCGCCGGCATCCGCTTCCCGGGCCACACCGAGCTGCTGGCTGAGCGCTGCGGGGTGGAAAAGGTGGTGATGATGCTGGCCGGCGAGCGGCTGCGGGTCTGCCTGGTGACCACCCACCTGGCCTACCGTGAGGTGCCGCAACGCCTGAGCGTCGATGAGATTCTCGCCACCCTCCGCATCACCGACCGCGATCTGCGCGCGCGTTTCGGGCTGGAACGTCCGCACCTGGCGGTGGCGGCCCTCAATCCGCACGCCGGCGAACAGGGGCTGTTCGGCGACGAGGAGGCGCGCCTCATCGCCCCGGCTGTCGAGGCCGCCCGCGCGGACGGGATCGAGGTGTCCGGGCCGCATCCGCCCGACACCCTGTTCCACTTCGCCGCCGAGGGTTTCTGTGACGCGGTGATCTGCATGTACCACGACCAGGGGCTGATTCCGCTGAAACTGCTCCATTTCGACGACGGCGTCAACGTCACCCTCGGCCTGCCGATCGTGCGCACTTCCGTCGACCACGGCACCGCCTACGATATCGCCGGCACCGGCAAGGCCAGTCCGGCCAGTCTGGTGGCGGCGGTGCGCCTGGCTGAGAGAATGGCCGGCCAGACAGGGGCAAGGTAAAAGGATCAAGGTCAAAGAAAAACAAATGAACTTGAGCCGGTTTGCATGTTCTTGTTACTTGCCCCTTTGACCTCGAACCTGGCAAATTTTATGACCGACAAAATCATCATCAAAGGTGCCCGCGAGCACAACCTGAAGAATATCGACCTCGAGATTCCGCGCGACCGGCTGGTGGTCATCACCGGCGTCTCCGGTTCGGGCAAGTCGACCCTGGCCTTTGACACCATCTACGCCGAGGGCCAGCGGCGTTATGTCGAGTCGCTGTCGGCCTACGCCCGGCAGTTTCTCGAACAGATGGACAAGCCCGATGTCGACAGCATCGAGGGGCTGTCGCCAGCCATCTCCATCGAGCAGAAGACCACCAGCCGCAACCCCCGCTCCACCGTCGGCACGGTGACCGAGATCTACGACTACCTGCGCCTGCTTTTTGCCCGCGTCGGCCGGGTGCACTGCTTCAAGTGCGGCAAGGAGATCGCCGGCCAGACGGTGGAACAGATGGTCGACCGCATCATGGCCCTGCCCGAGCGCAGCAAGGTGCTGCTGATGGCGCCGATCGTGCGCGGCCGCAAGGGGGAATACCGCAAGGAGCTGAAGCAGCTGCAGGCCGACGGGTTCGTGCGCGTGCGCATCGACGGCGACATGATGGAGCTGGGACAGCCGATCGAGCTGGACAAGAACAGAAAACACACCATCGAGGTGGTGGTCGACCGGCTGGTGGTCAAGGAGGGGATTGAAACCCGCCTGGCCGACTCGCTCGAAACCTGCCTGCGCCTGGCTGACGGCACGGTGCGGGTCGAGGTGGTCGACGGCATCAGCGAGCTGTGGAGCGAACACCATGCCTGCGTCGAGTGCGGCGTCTCCTACCCGGAGATCACGCCGCGCATGTTCAGTTTCAACAACCCCTATGGCGCCTGCCCCGACTGCTCCGGCCTGGGAACGCGCATGTACTTCGACGCCGAACTGGTCGTGCCCGATCCGGAACGCAGCCTGCGCGACGGCGCCATCGCCCCCTGGGAGTCACGGACCGGCTACTACTACCAGAACCTGCTCGAGGCCCTGGCCGAGCATTACGGATTTGATATCCGCACGCCCTACTCCCGGCTGCCGGAAAAGATCCGCGACATCCTGCTGCACGGCTCCGGCGACGAGAAGGTGCGCTTTTTCTGGGACCAGGGGCGCAGGCGGCACTACTACACCAAGCCCTTCGAGGGGGTGATCCCGAGCCTGGAGCGGCGCTACCGCGAAACCGATTCGGACGGGGTGCGCGAACAGCTCGAGCGCTACATGAACGTCATGCCCTGCCCCACCTGCAACGGGGCCCGGCTCAAGCTGGAAATGCTCAACGTGCGCGTCGGCGGCAAAAACATCCAGGAAGTCTGTGCCCTCTCCATTGCCGAGGCCGAAGCCTTTTTCCGCGACCTGGAGCTGAGCGGGCGCGAGCAGGAGATCGCCCGACGCATTCTCAAGGAGATCCGCGAACGCCTCTCCTTTCTGAGCCATGTCGGCCTCGACTACCTCTCCCTCGACCGTTCCTCCGGCACCCTGTCGGGCGGCGAGGGGCAGCGTATCCGTCTGGCGACCCAGGTCGGTTCCAGTCTGGTCGGCGTGCTCTACATCCTCGACGAGCCCTCCATCGGCCTGCACCAGCGCGACAACCGCCGCCTGCTCGAAACCCTCAAGCGCCTGCGCGATCTCGGTAACACCGTCCTGGTGGTCGAACACGACGAGGAGACCATCCTTGAAGCCGACCACGTCATCGACATGGGCCCGGCCGCCGGGGTGCACGGCGGCGAAGTGGTCGCTCAGGGGACGCCGGCGGAGGTGATGGCCTGCTCCGAATCGCTCACCGGCCGCTACCTGTCCGGCGAGCTGTCGATCCCGGTGCCGGAGGCGCGGCGGGTGCCCGAGCGCTGGATCGAGGTGCGCGGCGCGCGCGAGAACAACCTGAAGAACATCGACGTGCGTTTCCCTCTCGGGGTGATGACCTGCGTCACCGGCGTCTCCGGCTCGGGCAAGTCGACCCTGACTATCGACACCCTTTACCAGACCCTGGCCTCCCGGCTCAACGGCGCCCGGTTGCGTCCCGGACGCTGCGACGCTGTCCTCGGGCTGGAACAGCTCGACAAGGTGATTGACATCGACCAGTCTCCCATCGGCCGCACACCGCGGTCCAACCCGGCGACGTACACGGGGGTGTTCACCGAAATCCGCAGCCTGTTCGCCCAGCTGCCCGAGGCGAAGGTGCGCGGCTACAAGCCGGGACGTTTTTCCTTCAACGTCAAGGGCGGCCGCTGCGAAGCCTGTCAGGGGGACGGCATCCTCAAGATCGAGATGCACTTTCTCCCCGATGTTTTCGTCACCTGCGACACCTGCCACGGCGCCCGCTTCAACCGCGAAACCCTCGAAGTCAAATACAAGGGCAAGTCGATCGCCGATGTCCTCGACATGACCGCCAACCAGGCGGCGAAGTTTTTCGAGAACATCCCCAAGATCAGCAAGAAGCTCGAGACCCTGCGCGATGTCGGTCTCGGCTATATCAAGCTCGGCCAGAGCGCCACCACCCTGTCGGGCGGCGAGGCCCAGCGCGTCAAACTGGCCAAAGAGCTGGGCAAGCGCGCCACCGGCCGCACCATCTACATCCTGGATGAGCCGACCACCGGCCTGCACTTTGCCGACATCGCCAGGCTGCTGCAGGTGCTGCAGCGTCTGGTGGATGCCGGCAATACCGTGATCATCATCGAGCACAACCTCGACGTCATCAAGAGTGCTGACTACGTCGTTGACCTCGGTCCCGAGGGCGGTGTGCGCGGCGGCGAGGTGGTCGTGTGCGGCACTCCCGAGGAAGTGGCCGCCCATCCGGCCTCCCATACCGGCCGCTTTCTGCGCGCCTGCCTGCCACAGCTGGAGCGGGCCGGCGAGGCGTAAAAGCGACACTCTGTGGTCACCGGGCCACGTTTTTTCGCGGGCCGGCGCCGATTCCTCCCTGTTTTTCATGGGCCCAGACTCACCTGGTCCACCGGAACGCCGCTTTTCGGCGTTCCGTGACATGGAATTTCAGCCGCTTGGCGGGTTGGGCTGATTTGTCGCGCCAATCTCCATCGGTTTGGCATTGTCCGTGCAGTGATGATGTGGTGCCGGTTTTCACCCAAGGACCGCAGGGAGTGTCCATGAAGACATACCGCATCATCGCCTGGCTGATTCTGCTCTGCTTTCTCGCCGGTTGCGCCGCCAACCGGGCGACCTTCACTTCGGTGCCGGCCGGCGCCCGGGTTCTGGTCGACGGCAGGGAGATCGGCACCACCCCCTGCAGTCTCGACTACCGTTGCGACGGCGGCAGCGAGCGCCAGGTGACCCTGTTGCTCGACGGTTTCGCTCCGGTCCATTACACCATCCGGTCGGATGAGGTTGACCACCAGGCCCAGGCCGGCTGGATCACCGCCAGCATCATCGTTCCCCTTGGCAGCCCGCTGCTGATCGGCACCCTGTTCAGCAAAAAACTCAAGGACAGCTACGAGTTTGTCTTGCGGCCGGATGACGAGCAGGTCGCCAGCCAGAATCCCGCCAGTCGTATCCGCTGACCTTCCGGCAGCCCTTTTCCAATATCCCCGGTTGACATCCCCGGCGCGGCTGGTAAACTGAGCCGCGACTTGGCGTCCGTTCATGGGGCGCCCCCAACAGGAGGATGACGATCATGGCAGATCTTAAGGGGACCCGTACCGAAGCGGATCTGAAGGAAGCCTTTGCCGGCGAATCCCAGGCCAACCGCAAATATCTTGCTTTTGCCCGCCAGGCCGAAGCCGAAGGCTACCCTCAGGTCGCCAAGCTGTTTCGTGCCGCTGCCGAAGCCGAGACGGTCCATGCCCTGGCTCATCTTCGGGTGCTTGGTGGCATCGGCGATACCGCCAGCAACCTGAAAGCGGCCGTTGCCGGTGAAACCGAGGAGTTCACCGAGATGTATCCGCGCATGATCCAGGAGGCGACCAACGCCGGGTTTGATTCGGCGTTGAAGAGCTTCAGCTACGCCAACACTGTCGAAAAGGTGCACGCCGCCCTCTACCAGAAAGCCCTTGACAATCTCGGCAGCAATGAAGAAGTTGATTATTACGTCTGCCAGGTGTGCGGCAACACCATCGAGGGCGCGCCGGACGGACCCTGTGAGGTCTGCGGCGCCAACATTGCCGCTTTCAAGAAGGTCGACTGAAGGCCCAAAGCATTGACCAGCATGCTGGCCGGGCCCTCAGGGGCCCGGCCTTTTTTTGTGTCGTGAGGCCGTCAACATCTTTACAGGGAGGCCCCAATGGAAAAGTGTCCCGTCTGCAAGGAACAGAGCAAAGGCAAGTACTTTTGTCGTAACTGCAAGACCATGTTCCGTTGCCCGGTGCCCAGTTGCGAATACGAAATCCGCAAGCGCGACCTGTCCGCCTGCCCCCAGTGCGGCCTGATCTTCGAAGACTATATCGAGCGCAAAAAGATGTACCGGCAGTGTCCCAAGTGCAAGAAAAAACAGGGGGTTTCCGACCCCCAGTGCCGTTACTGCCGCTACTGGTTCAACTGCCCCACCTGCGGGCACAAGGTGCCTTCGACCAGCATGCTGACCTGCCCGCGCTGCGCCACCAGTCTGCGCTAGTTTTCAAGCCGTCTTCCTCCCGGCTGGATTTTGGGCCGGGATCTGATAACATATCGTTATTCCAAGACAATCTCCGCCGGCCGTTTCGGCCGGCGGATGAAGGCGGTGGCGTGTGCTCGATACCATCCTCTGGCTGCTGATCTCCATCTTCTCGCTGGTTTCGGCCGGGCATGCCCTGCTGAACAAGCGCGACCCGCGCGCCGCCCTGATCTGGATTCTGCTCTGCTTTACCCTGCCCGGCCTGGGTGCCGGTCTTTACTGGCTGCTCGGCATCAATCGCATCCGCACCCGGGCGCGCGACTGGCAGGCGCGCGGCGCCGAACGCCCCTGGCCGGAACCGTCTGCCAGCTGCTGGCTGCCGCCGCCCGATGATGATCCGGTTTTCCTGCACGAAAACAACGTCGCCCTGCTGGCCCTGGCCGATGCGGTCACCCGCCGCCCCCTGGTGTCGGGCAACCGCATCGATCCGCTGTTCAACGGCGAGCAGGCCTATCCGGCCATGCTCGAGGCGATTGAGCAGGCGAAACAAGAGGTCAATTTATCCACGTATATTTTCGGAGTCGGCAAGACCGGGCGGGCCTTCATCTCGGCGCTGGAAGCGGCCGCCGAACGTGGTGTTACCGTGCGGGTGCTGATCGACGGTGTCGGCGAGCGCTACGACTTTCCCCCGGCCCGGAGGCTGTTCAAGTCCAACAAGGTGCAGGTTGCGCGTTTTTTGCCGCCGTCGCTGTTTGGACGCGGCATTTATTTCAATTTGCGCAATCACCGCAAGCTGCTGGTAGTCGACAATCGCATCGGCTTTACCGGCGGCATGAACATCGGCGACCGGCATCTTGTCAGCGACGTGCGCAACCGGCGCCGCACCGCCGACGTCCATTTCTGTGTCCAGGGGCCGGTGGTCGGCCAGCTGCAGGAGGCCTTTCTCGAGGACTGGTCTTTTGCCACCGGCGAACCGTTTGACAATCCGCCCTACCCGCCGCCGGTTTCCAACGGCCATGCCTTCTGCCGCGGCATCAGCGCTGGCCCGAACGAGGATTTTGACAAGCTGATGTGGCTGCTGGTCGGCGCCTTCAATTCGGCGCAGGAGCACATCCGCATCATGACCCCCTACTTCATCCCCGACCGGCCGCTGCTCACCGCCATCAACAGCGCCGCCCTGCGCGGGGTCAAGGTGGAGATCATCCTGCCGCAGAAGAACAACCTTCCCTTCGTCGGCTGGGCGGCGCGCGCCTACTTCTGGGAGCTGCTGCAGTACGGCACCCGCGTCTACTACCAGCCGCCCCCCTTCAACCACAGCAAGCTGCTGCTGGTCGACCACCACTACTGCCTGGTCGGTTCGGCCAATCTCGATCCGCGCAGCCTGAGGCTCAATTTCGAGTTCAATCTCACCATCTTCGACAAGCAGCTCAACCAGCAGCTCTGCCGCCACTTCGACGAGGTCCGCGCCCAGTCGCGCCGGGTCACCCTTTCCGAAGTCGATGGCCGCCCCCTGCCCCTCAAGCTGCTCGACGCCACCTGCAAGCTCTTCTCGCCCTACCTGTGAGGGGCCTCAGCGGAGAGGTTTCTGAAGCCGGCGGATTTTCTGCCACAGGACCGCCCTGGGCAGGGCGATGCCCAGGGCCAGCATGCAGCGCTCAAGGCGGTCCGGGCGGGTCCTGAGGGCTTCGATGGCCCGGTCGAGGTCGCGAGTGATGGCATCTCCGTAGGCCGTTTCGGCTTTGCTGATGGCCTGCTGCAGCAATTTGGGGGACAGCTGCAGCATGGCCAGGTCGATGAGGTCGCGGCTGAACACCCCGTCATCGTACCAGCGGTCGGAGTTGGCCAGCAGCTTGCTCGCGGCCAGGTCCAACTGCGACAGGGTGGCGATGCCACAGACCTGGTCCTGTCTGCCGGGCGTGTCGAGGTGGATGCGACCCTCGCGGATGATCTCAAACTTGATCGGCTTGTCCCCGACCTGGACCATGGTGCGAATGCCGTACTGGTCGGCCCGGATTTCGCGCGTGGTTTCAAGGGGCTTGGCGTTGGGGGCCAGGATGGCGGCCAGGCCGTTCTTGCCGGTCAGCAACAGGCGCAGCTGGCGATAGCCATCGGCATCCGAGACCAGAAAGTCGATGTCGACCGATTCGCGGTATTCGCCGCGCTGCAGCACGATGGCCGTACCGCCGCCGAACAGGCAGCCGAGGCGTCTCAGCAACGGGCCGTGCAGAGATTTCAGGACCTGAGCGACGAGGCGGTGGTGGGGGCGGTCAAACATGGGAGCCCTCGTCCGTAAAGGCGAGGCGCAGGGCCCTGATCAGGTCCTGTTCGTGCGGCTCCAGGGCATTCAGGTCGAGATGCCGCCAGTTGCGTTCATAGATACCAAGAGCCTCGCGAGGCGACAGTTCGTCGATTCCCTGAAGCTGCCAGGCCAGTTGACGCAGTTGCGGGTAATCCGACAGGCGGATGCGGGCAGGGAGCCAGTCCTGCCCCGGTGCGGCCGACACCCTTTTTTCATCGTCCTGCGCCCCGATGATCTTCACGTCGAGACCGAGAACCTCCAGGGCGCTCAGCCAGGCACCCAGAGTCACCGAGGTGGCGCCCTTTTCCATGCGGTACCAGGTAATCCGCGACATGCCGGCGGCCTCGGCTGCCGCCGTGGCGCTGACCTTGAGGGCTTTGCGTTTTTGCCGCAGCAACCGGCCGAGCTGCCGGGCCCGGTTTTCGATCTGTTCAGTCATGAATGGCAATTTGGCGGGCACGGCCCTGCCTCCAGTAAAAATGTTTCTTGTTTTGTGCTTTTTGAAGAAAAATACAACAATGAGAAACAATTTGCAACCTGTTCGCGAAGGCCCTCCTGTTTCCCTCTCATTTGCGGGCGAGCGGGAGCAAACGGTCGACCGGATGGAGAATCCACCCCTCTCACTTTAAAAGATGCTAAAGTAAAGGTTCATTCTCGACGAAACCCCGTCCCTGCGGGACGGTTGCGGTACCAACCTTATCAAGGAGACGTCCATGGAAGACTGGGGCAAGGGCCCGCCCGGCGAAGAGCTGGAGCAGAAGGTGGTTGAATTCGCCAACAAGGTGAAGAACAGGATGCAGGGGGGCGGCTTCAGGCCCGCCCGGGTGCTGGTGCCGATCGCGCTGGCGGTCATCCTCGTGCTGGCGGCCATGAGCAGCTTCTACAAGGTCAACACCGAGGAGACCGCGGTGATTCTGCGTTTCGGCAAGTTCGTCGGTTTTGCCGGTTCGGGGCTGCATTTCAAGCTCCCCTTCGGCATCGACCAGGTCACCACGGTGCCGACCGGCAGGGTGCTGAAGGAGGAGTTCGGTTTTCGCACGGTTCAGCCGGGCGTGCGCAGCACCTACACCAAGAAGGGGCTGGAGGAGGAATCCCTCACCCTGACCGGCGATCTCAACGTCAGTGACGTCGAATGGATCGTCCAGTACCAGATCGCCGATCCGTTCAAGTTCGTCTTCCGTATCAGCCAGCCGGTGCAGACCATCCGCGACCTGGCCGAAGCGGTGGTGCGCAAGGCGGTCGGCAATTCCAACGTCGGCAAGGTGCTGACCACCGAACGCGCCGAGCTGGCCGGTGAAATCGAGGCCGAACTGCAACGCATTCTCAATGACTACGACATCGGCGTGCGCATCGTCACCGTCAAGTTCCAGGATGTGACCCCGCCTGACCCGGTCAAGGCGGCCTTCAACGAGGTCAACGAGGCCGAGCAGCAGAAGGAGAGCCTGATCTTCCAGGCGCGCGAGCAGTACAACCGCGAAGTGCCCCGGGCCCGGGGTGAGGCCAAGAAGCTGATCGAGGAAGCCAAGGGCTACGCCACTGAGCGGGTCAACCGCGCCCGCGGCGAGGCCAACCGCTTCGTGTCGATTCTGACCGAGTACCGCAAGGCACCCGAGGTCACCCGCCGGCGCATGTACCTGGAAACTCTCGAAGAGGTCCTGCCGCGTCTGAGCGAGGTCTACATCCTCGACGAAAAGGGCGGCAACATCCTGCCGCTGTTGCAGTTGCGCGGCGAGCAGAAAGGGGCGAAACCATGAAAAAGGGACTGATTGCCATTGTCGTTCTGATCCTGCTCGTGGTCGCCCAGGGAAGCTTCTTCGTCGTCTCCGAGGGCGAGCAGGCCATCATCACCGAGTTCGGCAAGCCGGTTGGCGACGTCAAGTACGCCGGGCTGCATTTCAAAAAGCCGATCATCCAGGAGGTGCACCGCTTCGACCGGCGCATCCTCAAGTGGGACGGCGACCCGAACCAGATTCCCACCAAGGACAAGAAGTTCATCTGGATCGATACCACCGCCCGCTGGCGCATCGTCGATCCGCTGCGCTTCTTCAAGACCGTCGCCACCGAGATCGGCGCCCAGAGCCGCCTCGATGACATCATCGACTCGGTGGTCCGCGACGCCGTCTCCGGCCGGCTGCTGGTCGAACTGGTGCGCGGCCGCGATTACAAGCCCGAGGCCGGGGCCAGCGAACGGTTTGAGATCGACGGCACCGAAATTCCCAAGGAAGAGATCGTCGGCCGCGAGGACATCCTGCGCAGCATGCTCGAAAAGGCCCGGGCCAACACGCCCGAATACGGTATCGAGCTGATCGACATCCAGATCAAGCGCATCAACTACATCGAGCAGGTGCGCCGCAGCGTCTACGAGCGCATGATCAACGAACGCAAGAAGGTCGCGACCCAGTACCGCTCGGAGGGGGAGGGAGAGAAGGCCGACATCCTCGGGCAGATGGAGCGCGAACTCAAGGAGATCCGCTCCGAGGCCCTGCGCCAGGCCCTGGAGATCCGCGGCCGCGGCGACGCTGAAGCCACCGCCATCTACGCCGAGGCCTACAACCGCGACCCGGAATTCTACGCCTTTTTGCGCACCCTCGAATCGTACAAGAAAGCCGTGCGCGACAACGGCCGGCTGGTGATTTC
>CAZCUR010000035.1:0-27195 GCA_964501815.1 uncultured Geothermobacter sp. | reverse complement strand
TGGTCGGTCTGGGTCCGGAGCAGGTGTGGACCTGGAAACTGGCCCGGTCGACCGGCCGTTCCGGAAGCGCGCTGGAACAGGTCACCCCGGTGGGGTTCCCGATAAATGATGTCAGACTCCGGCCGATGCGCCCGGCGCCGTCGACCGAGGCCGACTTCGGCCTGCCGGCCTTTCTCCAGCGCCGTCTCAAGCGCGCCCTGAGCGCCTGGCCGCGCATCGACCATGACGCCTGTGTCCGCTGTGGTCACTGCGTCAGCCACTGCCCGCCCGGGGCAATGGCTCTGGATAACCGCGTGACCATCGACGAGCTGCGCTGCATCCGCTGTTTCTGCTGCCAGGAACTCTGCCCCCACGGCGCCATCGACACCCGCCAGGGCTGGCTGCTGCGACTATTGGGACGGTCCGGCTGACCGGCCGCCCATCGCCCGGCAGGTGGGGCAGTCGGTCCCGCCCGGATTCAGACGCGACTCCTTTTCCAGATAGGCAATCGCATCCTCCAGGCGTCCGAGCGTGCCGCCGAAACCGGTCTGAAAGCGGCGGGCGCTCTCTTCGTCGGCAAAGGCCAGAATCGACGGCCGGCAGCAGGGCGCGGCCGAACTGCCGAGCAGGTAAAACGACCGCTGGGCGCTGTGCAGCTGGCCGGAGAGGTAATCGGCCGCCTGGGCCATGGCCACCTGGTCGCCCAGGTTCAGATGCGCCGCCATACCGCAGTGCGGGCAGCAGGCCTCGCGCTGCTCGCCGTTGCGCAGGGTAATGCGGTAGAGCAGATGCTGGGTGGCCGGCCGGTAGCAGATCAGGCACTCGCCGCGTGGCCGTCCGGCCTCCTCCGAACGCACAACAACAGCTGGACGCACCGGCACCGCCCCGCCGTGGATACGCCGCACCTGGCCGCGCTCCTCCAGCAGCGCCAGATCCCGGTGGATGGTCATTTTCGACACCCCGTAGATCTCCGCCAGCTCCGCCAGCCCCAAACTCCCCTGTTCCTGCAGCCTTTTGAGCATATCCCGCCGCCGCTCGGTTCCGTTCATGACAAGGCTCCTGTTTTGAAAATATCATCTTTATAACACACCATAATGCCGTAGAACTGGAAATGCAACCATTCTACCCTTATAAAAGGATCAGGGGACACAAGTCGTGATGTTATTTTGACAACAGAAGCCGTCATGAACAGTACCGAAACACCGACCACAAACGATTGTCAGCGCCCAAGTCTCTACCAGGCCAGCCGCCTGCGCCGACGCCGGGAGATCTGTGACCTGATTGCCAGCCCCTGGTGGGACGCCCTTGACCGGGAACACCAGGAGAACTGGCTGAACCCGTTGCGTGAACTGAGCCGCTGATGCGCCGCTACCTGCTTCTGCCGCCCGTCCTGCTGCTCGCGGGCGGTCTGCTGCTCGCTTCGTTGCCAACCGTCACGCTGCATGAGGGTGACAACCGCATCGAATTGCCGCCGGGACGGCAGCAGTTCCTCTTCTGGCTGCGCGCGGCACCGGCACCCGACGGAGATGACACCAGCCTGGTGACCGCCGGGGAGACCCCGCTGACCATCCGGATCCGGATCCTGCCCCTGCCCGGCACTGCCGGAAGGCTGCATCTGGTCTGGGTGTCGGCGGATCGCCCCTGGGGACTGTCCAATCCGGAGCAGGCCGGACTGCCGGCCTGCTGCCGCGTTCCATCCGCCCCCGACATCCCCCCAGGCGCCGGGCCGACCCTGCTGCTCGTCGACACCGACCGCGGCCGGACCATGGCCCGGCTCGACCTGATTCTGTGAACCTTGCAATCCAACAACTTCTGGAGGCCCCATGCTGACTTCGCCTGATCGATCGCTGTTGAGTTTCGCCTTCATTCTGCTTCTCCTTCTCTTTTCGACCTGCGCATCGGCCACCACACCGCCCCTGCTTGAAGAGATTCTGGTGCGGGGTGAGCAACAGGAGCCCGTCGAGGAATCCCTGACCGTGCGCGAGGTCACTGAAAGCCCGGCCCGCGACCTGGGGGAAGCCCTGCTGAGCGTGCCGGGACTGAGCGCGGTCCACAAAGGGGCGATCGCCAACGATATCGTGCTGCGCGGCCTGCAGCGGGACAACATCAACGTCCTGATCGACGGCGTCCGCCTGCACGGCGGCTGTCCCTCGCGCATGGACCCGCCCTCTTTCCACTTCGACTTCGCCGAGGTCGCGTCGGTCGACATCGTCAAGGGGCCGTACGACCTGGAACACCCCGGCAGTCTGGGCGGCCTGGTCAATGCGGTCTCCAAATCTCCGTTGACCGGGCCGCATGTCAATGCCCATTTCGGCTACGGCAGCTTCGACAGCCTCGACGCCTCGCTGGTCGGCAGCTACGGCGGAACGAACCTCGACGGCCTGATCGGGTACGCCTACAAGACCTCCGATGTGCCGGAATCGGGCGACGGCCGGCGCCTGACCGAGATTTATCCGGCTACCAGCCCCAACCGCTACCGGCCCGAGGCGATCGACTCCAGGGCCTACGAGATCAACACCCTCTGGGCCCGTGGCGGCTTCAAGCTGGCAAAGGGGCGCAGCGACATCTCCTACGCCTGGCAGGATGCCGACCACGTCCTCTATCCCTACCTGCTGATGGACGCCGACTACGACCGCACCCATCGGCTCAACTGGACCACAAGGCTGGAAAAACTCACCGACCGGCTGCAGTCACTCGAACTTCAGGTCTTCTTCAACAGCGTCGACCACCTGATGGACGACAGCCTGCGCGAAAGCTCACGGCCGAGCATGATGGTCACCCGCCCCTACATGATGCAGACCGACGCCGAAACCCAAACCTTCGGCGCCCGTCTCAAGAGCGGACTTGTGGCCGGGCCGGGCATCCTGACAGTCGGGCTTGATGCCCACAGGCGCACCTGGGACGCGGTCAACACCTCGGCCATGTGGATGAGCTATGCGCCCCAGCCGATGATTCCCGACGTCGACATCGACCACCTCGGCGCCTTTGCCGAGTACAGTCTGCCCCTGTCGGCGGCCGCAACCCTGACGGGCGGCGCCCGCCTTGATGCCGACAAGGTCGAGGCCAACGCCCTGACCCCGGCACGCCTGGCCAGCCTCTACCAGCCCTATTTCGGCACCGGCGCCTCAAGCGACACCGACTTTCTCGAGCCGAGCGCCCATGTACGCCTTTCCTGGCGGGTGGTCGAACCGCTGGAACTCTTTTTCGGCGCCGCCTCGGTCAGCCGCGTGCCGGACCAGCAGGAGCTCTACATCGGTCTGCAAAGGATGACGGGCAAAAACTGGCTTGGCAATCCGACCCTGGATGCCAGCCGCAACAACCAGGTCGACGTGGGGGCGAAATGGTCGGGGAGCAGGCTGTTCGCCAGCCTGTCACTGTTTGCCAACCGCATCAGCGACTATATCCATGTGGTTGAGCAGGATGACCCCGACGGCGCCGGGCCGCTGATCCGCGCGCGCACCTACCGGAACGTCGACGCCAGTTTCGTCGGTGCCGAGTTCAGCAGCCAGCTCGCCCTCCCCTTCGACCTGTTCGCCCAGGCATCCCTGTCCTGGGTCGAGGCCGAGAATGAGGAAAGCGGCCAGCCCCTGGCGGAGATTCCGCCCCTGAGCGGCCGCATCGCCCTGCGCCGGGACAACGGCATCTGGTTTGTCGAGCTGGCCGAGCGGTTCGCAGACTGCCAGGACCGCACCGACCCGGCGCTCAACGAGGAGGAGACCCCGGGCTGGGCGGTCACCGACCTCAAGGCCGGGGGAGATCTGGGCGTCTGGCGTCTGACCGGCGGTGTCAGCAACCTGTTTGACCGCCAGTATTTCAGTCACCTCTCCTACCAGCGCGACCCCTTCGCCAGCGGGGTCAAGGTGCCTGAGACCGGCCGCTTCGCCTGGCTGCGCCTGAGTGCCGACTGGTGACCGGCTGAGCCTGCCGCCCTCCTCCTGCCGGCGGGAGCAGGGCAGTACAAGAGGAGCGTCAACCCGATCCCGCCGCAACGGGCCTGGCGGCCGAAAAGGTGAAAAACGGCCCATCCCTGCTAGAATGAGATTATTCACCTGTTTTCATCGGCCGGGAGGGGTTCATGACGTTAAGGATTCTGCGTTGGCTGGCGGCAGCCCTGGTCGGGTTGTGCTTCGCGGGATCCCTGTACGCCCAGCCACCTCCGCGCATCGGCACCGCCCTGCACAACCGGTCCGGCGCGCCCCCGCCTAGGGCAACCCTTGCATTGAGCCGATCTGAACGCGACTGGCTGCGCCGGCACCCGGTTATCCGCGTCGCCTTCGACGGCTACTTCCCCCCCTACAGTTATCTGGACGATGACGGACACATGGTTGGCCTGGCGGTCGATGTCTTCGCGCTGCTGGAGCGCAAGCTCGGCGTGCGCTTTGATATCGCGCCCCAGACCGTCTGGAAAGAGCTGTTCGCCGCCGCCCAGAGGCGCGAAGTCGATGTCGTCGCCACCATGGGGCACCGCCCCGAGCGCGAGGCCTGGTTCGTCTTCACCCGCCCCTACATCTTCAAGGCCCTGGTCATCCTGACGCGCGTCGACGATAGCGCTATCCGCTCGGCAAACGATCTGGCCGGCCGCCCGGTCGCCCTGGTGCGTGGCTACCAGTACACAGGCGAGCTGCTGCAACAACACCCCACCATCCGGCCGGTCTGGGTCGACACCATGCACGATGGCCTGCTGGCGGTCGCCACCGGCAAGGCCGACGCCGCCGTCAGTTTTTTGGGAGCCGCCCACTACCTACAGGCCCGGCACCAGATCAGCAATCTGAAGGTCGCCGCCGTGCTTGAGCGCGACCGCTACAGCGAAAGCATCGGCGTGCGCAACGACTGGCCGACCCTGGCGCTGCTGCTCGACCGTGCCCTGGCCGACATCGACGAAGCCGAGATGCTCGCCCTGCAGCAGAAATGGCTGGGGCCGTCAGCAGGCCGCCCCAACACGTGGCTCACCCCGGAACTGCGCTGGACTCTGATGCTGCTTATGGCCGGGGCCCTGCTGCTTACCGGCGGCATCCTGGTCTGGAACCGCCAGCTGCGCGCGCAGGTCCGAAGGCATACGCACGAGCTTGAAGAACAGGTGCACGAGCTCGAAAGGGCCCGGCGTGAGCTGGCCGAAAGCGAGCAGCGCTTTCGCGCCATTTTCAATTCCACCAATGACGCCCTGTTTATTCATGATATCGGCACCGGCGCCATCGTCGATGTCAACCAGACCATGTGCGACATGTACGGCGTCACCCGGGACGAAGCGCTCGCTTCGGAGGTCAACGATCTCAGCGCCGGCGTCCCGCCCTACAGCCAGGCCGAAGCCCTTGCCTGGCTCAACCGGGCCATGGCCGGCGAACCCCAGCTGTTCGAATGGCAGGCCAAACGCAAAAACGGCGAACTGTTCTGGGTCGAGGTCAACATGCGGCGCGCCTATATCGGCGCCAACGAACGCATTATCGTCTCGGTGCGCGACATCACCGAACGCCGGCAGGCACAGCAGCAGGCCGAGGAGGCGGCCCGGGACCTGCACCGCCTCAATCGCCTGATCAGCATCTGCGCCTCAACCCTCGACCTGGAGGAACTGCTGGAAAAGATTCTCGACGAAACGACCGAGATGACCGGCCTGGAAGGAGGGACCATCTGTTTCGTCGAAGAGGACCAGACCCTGCATCTGGCCTGTCACCGCAACGCCTCCCATGAAACGGTGCAGGACCTGTCGACCCACGTGGTCCGCGTCGGCGAGTGTCTGTGCGGCAACTGCGCCCTGAAAGGTGAACCGCTGATTCTTGAAAACCGCCGGCAGGTTCTCGCCTATGCCAGCCGGGAGGCCCTGCGCAACGAAACCATCACCTACCACGCCGCCTTCCCGTTGAACAGCGGCCAGCGCTGTATCGGCGTCCTTTGTCTGTTCACCCGGCGCGACGTCAAACCGGATGAGCGCTGCATGCGCCTGATCGAGAGCATCGCGCCGCAACTCGGCACCGCCATGGACAACGCCCGGCTGCACAGCCAGACACTTCGACAGGCCGCGCTGCTGGAAAAACGGGTGGCCGAACGCACCGCCGAACTGCAGCAGGCCAACGAACGGCTGCAGGAGCTGGACCGGCTCAAGTCGATGTTCATCGCCAGCATGAGCCATGAACTGCGCACCCCGCTCAATTCGATCATCGGTTTTTCCAGCATTCTGCTCAACGAATGGAGCGGCTCACTCAACGACGAACAGAAGGAGAATCTCGACGCGGTGCTGCGCGCGGGACGCCACCTGCTCGAGCTGGTCAACGACATCATCGATGTCTCCAAAATCGAGGCCGGTCTGCTCGAAATCATGCCGACCCGCTTTGACCTGGCCGAGCTGTTCGAAGAGGTGCGTCAGTCCTTTGCCGGCGAAGCTGACAAAAAGGGGCTGAAACTGACCGTCGCAAGGGACCGGATCCGCCTCATGACCGATCGTCGGCGTCTGCTGCAGGTGCTGGTCAACCTGGTGAGCAACGCCGTCAAATACACCGAATCAGGGGAGGTCTCGGTGCGGGCGGATCTCGATCCAAAAAGGGATTGTCTCACAATATCCGTCCATGATACCGGTATCGGTATGGGCGCCGACCAGGTGAAGGAGTTGTTCCAGCCCTTCAGACGGCTCGAATCCCACCTGACCGACCAGGTCGCCGGCACCGGTCTTGGACTTTACCTGACCCGCAAGCTGGTCCGGGAAGTCTTTCAGGGTGACATCCAGGTCAGCAGCCGTCCCGGGCAGGGGAGCTGCTTCCGCGTCCAGCTGCCGTCAGCCGCCATTCTGGCCGGAGGGGGGCCATGACAGACGTCCTGATCATTGAAGACAACAAGGACAATGCCAGGCTTTTGACCTACGCATTGAGGCGGGCCGGACTGCAGGTCCGCCATGCCCGCAACGGCCCTGACGGGCTGGCCCAGATCCGTGCCAGACGCCCCGATCTTGTTATCATGGATATCGGGTTGCCCGGCATCGACGGCATCGAAACCACCCGCCGTCTGCGCACCTTCGAGCCCGATCTGCCCGTGGTTGCCATCACCAGTTTCGCCATGAAGGGGGACCGCGAGAAGGTTCTCGAGGCCGGCTGCAACGGCTATCTGGAAAAACCGATCGACCCGCTGACCGTCGTCGACCAGATTCTCGCTTTCGTCAGGAGGCCGGCATGAAAGTTCTCATCGTTGATGATCGCGCCGACGACCGGGCCGTCCTGCACCACTACCTGTTGCGCATTGCCGAACAGATCCTTGAAGCCGACAATGGCGCCAGCGCCCTGGAACAGGCCCGCGAACACCGCCCCGACCTGATCATTTCCGACGCCCTGATGCCGGGAGTCGACGGCTTCGAACTGCTGCGGCGCCTTCGGCGTGACCCTGAGCTCGAACACACCCCCTTCATCTTCTACTCCGCCGTCTACACCGGCAGCCGCGACCAGGAACTGGCCATGGCCCTGGGCGCCGACGATTTCATCGTCAAGCCCACCGAGCCCCAGACGTTTCTCGAGCGCATCCGCAAGGCTCTCGACAATCTCCCAGCCACACGTCGCCAGCCCCGTCCCGAACTGCTGCAGCAGGACGAACTCTATCTCAAGAGCTACAGCCAGATGGTCGCAGCCCGTCTGGAAGAAAAAGTGCAGCAGCTGGAACAGACCAACCTCCAGCTGACCCTGAACGAAAAACGCTACCGCAACCTTTACAACAGCATTCGCGATGCCATTATCGTTGGCACGCCGGACCGGGTCATTCTCGACGTCAACCAGCCGGCCACGCGCGAGATTTTCGGCTATGAAACCGAGGAAATCGTCGGGCGCAAGGCCGATTTCCTCTACGCCGACCGGGACATGTACGACAAAGTGGGCCGGGAGGTTTTCGACCGCCCCGATGCCGATCCCAGGCGGATTCTTGAAGTGCGCTACCGCCGCAAAAACGGTGAAGTCTTTACCGGCGAGCTCTATGCCCTGAAGCTGGTCGACGAAATGGGCCGTCCCATCGGCAATATCGGCATTGTGCGCGACATCACCGAACGGCAGCACATGAAGGAGCAACTGCTGCAGGCCCAGAAGATGGAATCGATCGGCACCCTGGCCGGCGGCATCGCCCACGACTTCAACAACATCCTCACGGTCATCATCGCCCTGGGAGGACTGACCCTGAGCAAGATGGCTCCGGAAGATCCGCTCAGAAACAACCTGGAGGAGATTCTCAAGGCCGGAGAACGGGCGGCCAAGCTGACCAAAGAGCTGCTGCTGTTCAGCCGCCGCCAGCCCATGGACCGCAGGCCCATCGACCTGAACGACATCGTGCGCAAGGTCGAAACTTTTCTCGGCAAAATCATCGGTGAGGATATCGGGCTGACCATCCTGCCACATGGTGAACGCCTCACGATCGAAGCCGACAGTCACCAGCTGGAGATGGTGCTGATGAACCTGGCCACCAACGCCCGCGACGCCATGCCCAACGGCGGGCGGCTGGAGATCGCAACCGGCCGGGTCGACTTCGACATGGAGAGCTACACCGCGCACGGGGTGCCAAAACCCGGGGCGTACGCGCTGCTGACTATCAGCGACACCGGCTGCGGCATGGACGAGACGACCCGCAAGCGGCTGTTTGAACCCTTCTTCACCACCAAGGAGGTGGGCCGAGGGACCGGCCTGGGCATGGCCGTGGTCTACGGCATCATCGAACAGCATGACGGCGCCATCGACGTCATCAGTGCGCCGAACAAAGGAACCAGCTTCCGCATTTACCTGCCGCTGAGCACGGAAACATCGGAAGAGCCGTCCCAGGAAAGCCCGTCGGCTCACCGCCTCGAGGGGGACGAAACCGTGCTGCTGGTCGAAGATGACGACATGGTCCGCAACCTGCTGGCCAACCTGCTGCGCGAATTCGGCTACAAGGTTCTGGAAGCCGGAGACGGCAGCGAGGCCCTGGAGCTGTTCACTGCCGCGGGAGAGAGGATCGACCTGGTGGTCACCGACCTGGTGATGCCGGAAACGGGCGGCGCCGATCTCGCCGACAGCATCCGCGCATCCCGCCCGAACCTTCCGTTCGTCTTCACCACGGGATACGCCCCGGACACCATGCAGCAAAGGCTTGCGTCCCTGCCGCAGACCCGCCTGCTCAGCAAGCCCCTGGCTCCGACGACCCTGCTGGGCGCCGTCCGCGCCCTGCTCGACGCCAACGCCGGGTGAGGGAAAAAGGCCGCCCAAAGAAAAGCCCGCGACTTGCGTCGCGGGCCATCACTTCACCAAACAGGGATTATTTCTCGTAGACCAGGGTGCGAACCAGTCCGATGGTCGAGCCGCCATCCAGGGTCGGCGTGTCCTGGATGGCGATGACCTTGTGAATCTGGTTCTCCACCAGGAAGGCGTTCACCCTGGCATCGAGTTCCTCGAGTTCACGCCGCGTCTTGAACGGCTGCAACGGTTCACCGAAGGTCTTGACCTGAATCATGGTCACCTCCCCCGGGCGAGGTCAGATCTGCACAACCTCCTTGACGCCCGGAACATTCTCTTTCAGGGTCCGTTCGATCCCCATTTTCAGGGTCATGGTCGACATGGGACAGGAACCGCAGGCGCCGGTCAGCTTGACACTGACGACACCGTCATCGGTGACATCGACCAGTTCGACATCACCACCATCGGCCTGCAGGGCCGGTCTTACCTGTTTCAGAACCTCTTCTACCTGAGCTTTCATCTGTACCTCCGTAAGGTTTTGTTCCAGTATAGGCCCGTTAGAACGGCCGGGCAAGGTGCGCCCGGTTGGTTCCGGGCCGGGTTTAAAGGATTTCTATGGCCGAAATCGGCCGCTGACAGGCCAGTTCGACCGGCCCGAGGCCCTTGCCCTGCACCAGGACCTTGAAGGTTTCGCCCATGCCCCCTTCGGGCAGGATCAGGTTCTTCAGGGTCAGGCGCAGTCTCTGGGCGCGCACCGGATCGGTTTCGCGCGCCTGCAGTTTCATCAGTTCCTCAACAAATCCCAACGCCATGAGAAAACGGTACTGCTCGCCGAACCAGAGGGGTTCCAGCCCCTCTTCCTCACCGGCCTTGATCAGGGCACCGAAATCGACATGACTGGTCATATCCTGACAGCCGATATGGGCGAAGACATCCTCATGACTGCGGTGCCGGTGATAACAGAGCAGCGTCCCCCGGCGCCGATGGGGCGCGTAGAGTTCCCCGGTCGGATAGCCGTAGTCGATGGTCAGCACCAGACCCCGCTCAAGCACCTGGGCCACCTTGCGCATCCAGTCGACCGCCGCCAGATTGATTTCCCCGCGGCTGCCTTCAAGCGGCCCCGCCCCCAGCCAGTCGACATGCCGGACCAGGCGGTCGGTCGAGGGACCGCCCAGACGCTCCACCAGCCTGTCGTCCTCCACATCAACAAACACCTCGTGCAGGCAGCCCTCATGCTTTTCCACCAGATGCACCGGGAAGGCATCGACCAGTTCATTGGACAAAAAGATGCCGGTCATCCCGGCCAGTTCGTCCAGGCCGCACCAGCGCACCCGGTCGGCATGGTCGCTCAGCAGCTGCCGCTGCCGGCTGCGATGGACCCGGCTGACTTCGACCAGGGCGTAATCGATGTTGGCATAACACTGCGGAAATTCGTCCCGCAAACAGTCGAGGATATCGAGGGCCAGATGCCCCTCGCCGGCGCCCTGTTCGGCAATGGTCACAGGCCCTTCGCCCAGCAGCTGCCAGGCCTGAACCAGCTGTCGGGCAATCAGGCGGCCGAACAGGGAGTGCACGCTGCTGGAGGTAAAGAAATCTCCCTGTTTGCCGATGCGTCGGCGATCGGTCATGTAGTAGCCGTGCTCGGGGTGGTACAAACACAGCTCCATGTATTCGGCAAAGGGTATCGGCCCCGTCGCACCAATGCGATCCCGGATCAGCTGTTCAAGCTGCCTGTTGTGGTCCTGCTCTGCCATGGTTCCTCATCCTGCGGGATTTGAAGGCCGGATTCTACCTGAGACGGGGGCGGGAGACAAGACAAAGGTGACTTTTTTGCTCGGATTTGCCGCGGGACTACGGCAGCAGCCCGAGCAGTTTGTGCACCTGCAGCAGATCGGCGGTTTCCGATACCAGCAGCGTCGGCAGGCCGCGCTCGCGCGCCGGCTCAAGATCGACCTGATCCCGGTCGCCGACGAACAGAACCTGTTCCGGCGGGCCGCCGATTTCGCCCAGAATCATCTCCAGCACCTCGGGATCCGGCTTGGGACGCCAGGCGTATTCGATGGTAAACAGCCGTTCGAACAGGTCCTCGATGCCCAGCAGGGCCAGGATTTTCCGTGCCAGCAACAGGTTGTTGTTGGTGTAGACATAAAGGGCGCAGTGGTCGCGCAGCCCTTCCAGCAGCGCCTGCAGCACGGGATCATAAACCAGATAGTTTTCCGGACGCACCATCTGTTCGAAGGCGCGATGCAGCTCCTTCAGCGCGATCCCCAGCTCCATACAGACCCGGGACAGGGTCGGCTCGCGCCCCTCGAGGTCGGCAAGACGGCGACGCGCCTGCTTCAGGATGCGCCGGGCGGCGGCCGGACTGATCCCGCGACCGCGCGCGACCAGGTATTCGGCGGTCTGTTCGATTTCGCCCAGAAGCCCGGCGTTGGTGTAGAGGGTGCCGTCGAGGTCGAACACAACGGCATTTATGACCGGATACTCATCCAGCACGGCGGCTCCCCGCAGACAGAGGGTTTTCCTGAAGGTTAGCAGACCGGTGCAGCTCGGCAACCCGTCCCCGGGGGGGCTTTGCCCCGCGACCTGCCGCTCCGGACCTTTCATGCAAGATGCGGTCGGCACGGGTGACATCCCGTGGATACCGTCCACAAGCCTGTTGCTTCGTCCGGCCGGTCCTCGCGGGCCCTCACCGGTGGGGTGACGACCTCCCAACAGTCCGGTCCAGCAGCGCCCGTGCAGCCGCCGGATCATTGGTGAACAGTCCGTCGGCCCCCCGGCGCAAAAGCTGGCGCATGCCTTCCGGGCGATCCTCGGTCCAGGGGTAGACCTTCAGTCCGGCCTGTCGGCACTGACCGGCCATGACAGAGGTCAGCAGATCACGGCGCGGGTGAAAAGCGCAGGCGGCCAGACGCACCGCCTCGCGCAGGTGAGCACGCCACAATCTCCGGTCACACAAAACCGCCAGGGGCAATGCAGGGGATGCCTGCCGCAAACGGCGCAACAGCCGGCGGTCAAAAGAGGACACAACGACTTCGATACCGGGATGGTGCTGAATCAGGGCCAGGACGGCATCCGCGGCAGCGGCATCCTTGATCTCGACGTTGACGCGCACCCGGGTCCGGGCCCAATCGAAGACCTCGTTCAGGGTCGGCACCCGCTCGCCGCCATAACGCACATGAAACCAGCTGCCCGCATCGGCGTGCCGCACCTCGCCCAGGGTCATCCGGCTGACCCGTCCCCGCCGGTCGGTGGTCCGGTCCAGGGTCTCGTCATGCAACACCACCGGCACCCCGTCGCGGGTGACCTGAACATCCAGCTCGATGCCGTCGGCCCCCTGGCGCCAGGCCAACTCGAAGGCCGCCATGGTATTCTCGGGAGCATGGGCCGAAGCGCCACGGTGCGCCCAGATCATGACATCTGACATGGAGGTTCCTTTCGGTGACAAAAAAGAAAAAGGATGCGGCAAGCACCCGCCGCCGAGGACTCCCGTGGCTGGTTATCCTCGCCTTGCTGCTCGCGCTGGGCATGATCCTGACCCTCAGGTTCGGGCGGGGAAGCCGTCACGGTTACGGCTATCTCCCTCCGCCGCCGTCCTGTCAGGGTGCGCCTTTGAGCACGGGATAGCCGCGCAGCTGCCACCCCCAGATGCCGCCGTAGAGATTGTACACCTCCGGATAGCCGAGACGCGCCAGGTAGCCGGCCGCCTGCGAGGACCTGGAACCGACGGCACAGTAGACCAGAACCGGCCGGTCCCGGGGGATGTCGGCCAGGCGCCGGCTCAGCTGGTCAAGGGGTATCAGCACGGCACCCTCAAGGCGCACCTGAAAGTACTCTTCGGGGGTCCGCACATCGAGAAGAAACAGGTTCGGCTTCTGCGCCAGCAGTTGCCGGGCCGTCTGAGCATTGACATTTTGCACCACCGCGGCTTCAACGAAACCGGGCAGAACAAACAGCCCCAGCACCAACAGAAAAAAACGGACGTTCATGGTGTTTGACTCCTGCCTGCCTGATAGTGGCTTCATTATAGACCAAACGGAATCAAACGGGCCTGCCCTTTTCTTGTCAGCATCCGGCTTTCATGGCATGATGCGCTGCGGTGAACCGCGTCACCCCAAAATGTGAAAAGAAAGGAAGAACAGGTGGATCGCAATCTGGCACTTGAGCTGGTCCGGGTCACCGAGGCGGCGGCCCTTGGCAGCGGCCGCTGGGTCGGCAAGGGAGACAAGATGGCCGCGGACGAGGCCGCGACCGAAGCCATGCGCCGCACGCTCGACTCGATTGATATCGACGGGACCGTGGTCATCGGCGAAGGGGAAATGGATGAGGCGCCGATGCTTTACATCGGCGAAAAGGTCGGCACCGGCAAGGAGCCCCAGGTCGACATCGCCGTTGATCCGCTCGAGGGGACCAACATCTGCGCCAAGGGCCTGCCCGGCTCCATCGCCACCATCGCCCTGGCGCCGCGCGGGGGATTTTTGCATGCCCCGGACATGTACATGGAGAAAATCGCCGTCGGGCCGGCGGCCAGGGGCGTTATCAACATCCAGGACAGCCCGTCGGCCAATCTCAAACGCATCGCCGAAGCCAAGGGGTGCCGGGTCGAGGACCTGACCGTCGTCACCCTCGACCGCCCGCGTCACGACCGCATCATCGAAGATATCCGCCGGGTTGGAGCCCGTATCCACCTGATCAGCGACGGCGATGTCGCGCCGGCCATTGCCACCGCGGTCGACGGCAGCGGCATCGACATGCTGATCGGTATCGGCGGCGCCCCGGAAGGGGTGCTGGCCGCAGCCGCGCTCAAATGCCTCGGCGGCGACATGCAGGCGCGCCTGGTCTTCATGACCCAGGAGGAACGCGACCGGGCCCGGGATATGGGTATCGACGATTTCGACCGCATCTACACCGCCGAACAGATGGCCGGCGGTGATGTCGTCTTCGCCGCCACCGGCGTTACCACCGGCGACCTTTTGCGCGGTGTACGCTATTTTGCCGGCGGCGCGGAAACCGAATCGATCGTCATGCGCTCCAAAAGCCGCACGGTACGGTTTATCCGCAGCCGCCACTATTTCGATCACAAACCGGTCTACTGAGCCGGGGCTTGCAAAGCCCCACCCGGGCTGTTAATATCGCCGAAGCTGTTAAAATCAAAGCGCAAAAGGACGGGTCCATCCATGCCAATCATCACCATCTCGCGAGAAATGGGCAGCGGCGGCATCCCCATCGCCCACGAAGTTGCCGAACGCCTCGGCTTCACCCTGATCAACGGCGATACCCTGCGTTCCGCTGCGGGTGATTACGGCCTGACCGAAGAAGCCTTCAACCAGGCTGACGAAAAACCCCCTGCCTTTGTCGATGAACTCGACCAGCGACTCGCCGTCAACATGCACCAGATCGCGCTGATCATTCTGGAAAAGGCGCTGGAGGGGAACGTCATCATCTACGGACGCGGTGGCCAGGACCTGCTGACCCGGGTGTCCAATGTCTTTCGCGTGCGCATTATCGCTCCCTTTGAAGAGCGGGTCGAGCGCTGGGCCGAGCGGGAATGGCTCGACCCCGAATACGCCCGCCTGCTGGTGCGCCGCAGTGACCAGCAACGCGCCGGCTTCATCAAGTACTACTTTGACCGCGACTGGGAGGACCCACTCCACTACGATCTGGTTATCAACACCTCCAAACTGTCCCACGAAACAGCCGTCGATCTCATCTGTGCGGGGGTCAAGGACGCCAACCTGGCCGAGCGCAAAGGCGCCTCCAAAAAGGTGCTGCGCGATCTCATCCTGCAGAAAAAGGTGGAGATCGCCCTCAGTGCGGCAACGGATGTCGACACCCTGCACCTGGAGAACAGGGCCGATGATGGCGTCATCACCCTGTCCGGCCATGCGCACAGCAAGGAAGACCTCAAGACCATCCGCAAAATCGTCGAGGGGGTCGACGGGGTCAGGGAGATTCAGGAGGACGTCCAGATCATCGCCTATCGCAACATCCCGAGAGACCACTGACCACCAGCAGCTCCCGGCTGTCAGCGGCCCGGAAGGCAAGCCTTCCGGGCCTTTTGCGTTCAATCTCGCCTTGTGGAAACAACGCGTTTTTTGTAGGATGAAACGTTCGCCAACGCGAGCCGGAACAAACAAGAAGTAAAGGAGAAGCGCTACCATGGCAGGTCACAGCAAATGGGCCAACATCAAGCATCGCAAGGGGGCCCAGGACGCCAAACGTGGCAAGATTTTCACCAAGCTTATCAAGGAAATCACCGTTGCCGCCAAAATCGGCGGCGGCGACCTCGACGCCAACCCCCGCCTGCGCCTGGCGGTCGACAAGGCCAAACAGGCCAACATGCCCAAGGACAACATCGAACGCGCCATCAAAAAGGGGACCGGCGACCTTGGAGGCGTCAACTACGAAGAAGGCACCTTTGAAGGCTACGGCCCGGGCGGCGTTGCCGTCATCGTCGAGTTTCTCACCGACAACCGCACCCGCACGGTCGCCGAGGTCCGGCACATCTTCAACAAGCACAACGGCAACCTGGGAGTCAGCGGTTCGGTCGCCTTCATGTTCGATCGCAAAGGTCTGATTACCTTCGGCGAGGACGCCGATTTCGACAGGATCTTCGAAATCGCCCTCGAAGCCGGAGCCGAGGACGTCAAACAGGACGGCGACATCGAAGTCATTACCGACCCGAGCGACTTTGAGGCGGTGCGCAACGCCCTGACGGAAGCAGGGCTGACCTTCACCAGCGCCGAGATTACCATGCTGCCCCAGACCACCACGTCGGTCGAAGGCAAGCAGGCCGAACAGCTGATGAAGCTGATCGAAAAGCTGGAAGACAACGACGACGTCCAGAACGTCTACACCAACTTCGATATGTCCGACGAGGAGATGGCCCGCATCATGGGCTGACGGCAGGATGCGGGGGACGCAAGCCGGCTTTCCGGCCTGAATCTCCCGCCTGTTGTCTTTTTCAGTTATGCGCATACTTGGCATTGACCCCGGATCCCGCCTGACCGGCTACGGCCTCATCGAGGGCCGGGGCCAACGCCTGCGTCATATCGACAACGGGGTCATTGTCACCAGCAGCGGGGCCCCGCTGCCCCGCCGGCTCAAATGCATTCATGACGGCATCGCTGAGCTGATTACCCGCCACCGCCCGGACGTCGTCGCCGTTGAGAACATCTTTGTGGCCCACAACGTCCAATCGGCCCTGAAACTCGGGCACGCCCGCGCCAGCGCCATGCTGGCGGCCCTGAACGCCGGGCTTGACGTGCATGAATACTCGGCCCTGCAGGTCAAAAGCGCCGTCGTCGGCTACGGCAAGGCGGACAAGCACCAGGTGCAGCAAATGGTGCGCACCTTGCTCTGCCTGCCTGAAGTCGCCCAGGAGGATGCCGCTGACGCCCTGGCGGTCGCCATCTGTCACCTGCACAGCGCGCCTCTGACGGATCGGCTCACAAACGCCATGCGTGGGGGAAGACGATGATCGCCCTGCTGACCGGACAGATTGCCCACCGCGGCCTGGACCACCTGATTATCGATGTTGGCGGGGTCGGCTACCAGGTGACTGTACCCCTGTCGACCCTCTACAGCCTGCCGGAAAACGGCACCGTCACCCTGCGCATCCATACCCATGTCAAGGAAGACGCCCTGCAGCTGTTCGGCTTTGCCACCAGTGAGGAAAAGGAACTGTTCACCCTGCTGATAGGGGTGTCGGGTGTCGGACCAAAACTGGCGGTCAACATTCTTTCCAACATCGGCGCCGAGGAACTGCGCCAGGCTCTGGCCTTCGGCGACAGCAAACGCCTGGCCGCCATCCCCGGCATCGGCAAAAAGACCGCCGAGCGCCTGGTGGTCGATCTGCGCGAGAAAGTCGAAGCCTCCGACACAGCGGCCCGGCCGAAATCATCCGGGCCCTCTGCACCTCTCCACAGGGATTTGCGCGAGGATGCCTTGTCGGCCCTGGTCAATCTCGGTTACAAGGCCGCCCAGGCGAAGAAGGTTCTCGACACCATCGACACCGCTGCAGCATCCTCCGTCGAAGATATCCTCAAAAGCGCCCTGCGGCAGCTGATGCGCTAGGAACGCAAAAAACAGGAGCGGATGGTGACGGAACGCCTGATCTCGGGACATATCCAGGAAGACGACGACAGTTTCGAACAAAGCCTGCGGCCCCAACGGCTTGCCGAATACATCGGCCAGGCCAAGGTCAAGGCCAATCTTCAGGTCTTCATCGAGGCGGCGCGCAGACGCCAGGAAGCGCTCGACCATGTCCTGTTCTACGGCCCGCCCGGCCTGGGCAAGACCACCCTGGCCCATATCATCGCCAACGAAATGGGGGTCGGCATCAAGAGCACATCAGGTCCGGTCATCGAAAAAACCGGGGATCTGGCCGCCATCCTGACCAATCTGGAAGCGGGCGACGTCCTGTTTATTGACGAGATCCACCGGCTCTCTCCGGTGGTCGAGGAAATCCTCTACCCCGCCATGGAGGACTACCAGCTCGACATCATTATCGGCCAGGGACCTTCCGCCCGGACCATCAAACTCGACCTGCCCCGTTTCACCCTCGTCGGCGCAACCACCCGCGCAGGGCTGCTTTCCTCCCCCCTGCGCGACCGTTTCGGTGTCATCGCCCGGCTGGAGTTCTACAGCGCTGAAGAGCTGGCAACCATCGTCAAACGGAGCGCCGAACTGCTCGGCATCCCCATCGTCGATGACGGCGCGCTGGAAATCGCCCGACGCAGCCGGGGCACGCCGCGTATCGCCAACCGCCTGTTGCGCAGGGTGCGCGATTTTGCCGAAATCGAAGGGACCGGCACCGTCGACCGCGCCATCGCCGACATGGCTCTCGGCCGCCTGGAAGTCGACAACCAGGGCTTTGACCACATGGACCGGCGCCTGCTGTTGACCATCATCGAAAAGTTCGGCGGCGGCCCGGTCGGTCTGGATACCCTTGCCGCCGCCATCGGTGAAGAGAAGGACACCATCGAGGACGTCATTGAACCCTTTTTGCTGCAGGGCGGCTACCTGCATCGCACGCCCCGTGGTCGGGTGGCCACCCCCCTGGCCTACCGGCACCTGGACCGGCAGCCGCCCGGAGCCGGCGGGCTGTTCGCCCCGCCCGAAACGTCCGCGGACTGAGCCATGGCCCTGACCCGACCGACCCTGACCCGGCAGATCGTACTCGGCTATCTGATCCTGGCCCTGTTCAGCCTCAGCGCGGTCGGTTACGCCCTGTTCCGGCTGCGGGATCAGGCGGTGCGCTCCGAAACCCTTCTGACCCGCGACCTTGGCCAGCAACAGAGGCTGCAGGAGCTCGCCGACCGGCTGAAGACCGAAAAAGCCCTCTCCCTCGGATTTCTCGTCGACCAGTCCCCCGGCCGACTGGTTGAGCTGGCAGGGACCCTGCTTGCCATCGAAGCGGCTCTGAAGAACCTGCAAACCGATCCGGACAGCGCCGGCAGCCAACTGCCGGTCAAGACAGTTGCCGACTACCGACAGGTTCTGGGGGAGTTTCTCCAGCTCTGCCAAAGAAGGGACCTGGACAAGGCCCGCCAGCTCGCTTTCGGTGAACTCGCCCCTCTCAGACAGAGCCTGCTCACGGGTGTCGACCGCCTGACGAGCCTCCACAATGAACATATCCGGACCACCCTGACCACCATCAGCCGCGAAGGAGACCAGACCTATCAGGTCGTCCTGATTCTGGTGGTCTGCGGCATTCTGCTCGCCGCCCTGACCGGCATGTCGCTCTATCTCTACCTGCAGAATTCCCTGCAAACCTTTGCCCGCATGATTCGCGATTTCGGCGCCGGAAGTTTCGATATCGATCTGGATATCGACGGCAAGGACGAGTTCAGCCGCCTGGCCCAGGAGATGCGGGACATGGGGCGTCGTCTGCGGGAGATGGAGGAGATGCGCCTGGATGCCAACCCCCTGACCCGACTGCCGGGGAATCTGGCCATCAGCAAGGAGATCGAAGCGCGCATCGAACGTCAGGAGGATTTCGCCCACGCGTTTGCCGACCTGGACCATTTCAAGGCCTACAACGACCGCTACGGCTACCAGCGCGGCAGCGACGTCATCAGCATGACCGGCGATATCATCCGGGAAGCTGTCGCGCGACTGGGCAATCAGGATGACATGATCGGCCATATCGGCGGTGATGACTATATTTACCTGACCAGTGCCGACCGCGCCGAAGAGATCGCCCGTGAAATCATCCGCCGGTTCGACCAGGTCATCCCGACCTTCTACAGCGAAGAGGACCGCAAAGCAGGCTATTTCATCGCCCGCGACCGGTTTGGCGAAGAGCGGCGGTTCCCGCTGCTCAGTATCTCCATCGCCATTGTCCTGTCCAGCAACTTCAGCCACCCGACGCCGGCCCTGATCGGCCGGGAATGTGCGCGGATCAAGGAATATCTCAAAGACCGTCCCGGCAGCTGCTACTTGCTCGACCGGCGCCATGTCCCCTGAAGCAACCGGGGCAAAAAAGGGCTTGGCAGCGCATTGGCGCTATGCTAGCTTTTGCCCGGGGGGAAAGATTCAACGATCAAAGCCCCGCTGAATACACCCCCAGGGCCGTCATGGTGACGGCCCTTTTATTTCTGCCAGTTCCAGACCGTCTCCATGTCCAAAAACGACCTGCAGCAGTTCAGCCGCCAGCTCGCCGACTGGATCACCACCGCTATCGACCGGGACCGCCTGCCGTTTCGCAAGGTGGAAATCAATCCTCCCCTGCTGCTGCCGGAGGAGACCGGCTGCAACGGCATCGTCCTCTGGATCAACCGGGCCAGCGCCATGGCCGGAGGGCTCATTCTGCTGCCGGAAAAGGATGAGGAGGCTGTTGTCCTGCAAGGCGCCCAAACGGCACGGGCCCTCGGGCTGGAGCACTTCGCCGTCTGGGGGCGCAACGAACTGAAACTTCACAACCGCAGATGTGCCGAAGAGGTCGTCCAGATCGACTGGCGGCCCGAAACAGCCATGGATGCCGGCCGTCTGCAGCGCAGTCTCAAAGAACTGCTGGAACAGCTGAAGCTGAAGGCGATCGCCGGTCCGCCCACCAGGGATTTGGACCCTCTCTGGCTTGCCAATCTGCTGCATCTCAGCCTGATGGACGTGTATGAACCCACCGAAGACCAGCTGCGCGTTCAGGGCGAATGGCGCCAGGGCGACTGGGCCCGACATGCCCTGACGGAACCGGCCCTGCAGAAAATCCTGCTGGTCATCTGCCGGATGCTGGCCCTGATCATGCTGCGCAGCATCGGCCGCGGCATTCAGCCGGAAAAACTGGAAAAGGCGCTCAACAAAAGTTGTCACCTGCTGCCGCAGTCTCTGAGAGACGTCCTGGTTCCTCTTGCCGCCGAACCGGACCTGCCGACGCAGGCCGCGGTACGGTTACACCACCTGTTCCATCGCCTCGGCCAGCTTGAGCAGGGGCTCACTCCAGCCCTGGTCGGGCAGGCCCTCAGCCTCTTCAGACCGATTCTGCGGCGGCACTGGCCGTGTCTGCCCCGGGATGAAAGGGAGCCTGAAGGTCAGCAGGTTGCCTTCAACCCGGTCGCGGTGCCAGGTGACAGCGCCCCGATTCTTTATGCCGAGCCGGCCCTGGCAGCCTGGCTTGCCCTGCAACAATCTGCTCCCGAAGCGGAAAACGGCCATGGCCCGATCCACCTTTTCGGGCCACGCAGCGAGGTTCAGGCCGCCGATCACATGACGGCGAGCCTGGGCGCCTCGGTTGTTGCGGACGACAAGCTGCGCAGCGACATGCTTGCCGCCCTGCGCCTTTCCTGGCCGGGGCGCCGCTTCCGCCTGCCGAAATCGACACCCGCCAACTGGCTGCAGTTATTGCACCTTCTGGGCTGGCTCCGACCGGAGGGCCGGATATCCGTCACCCTCAGGGGGGACCTGCCGGACCGGGCGGTTGGCGATCTGTTCTGGCCGGTTCTCAGCCAGGAATTCCGCCTGCTGCAGGCCGAACTGACTCCTGACGGCGTCAGGTTCGACCTGATACGCACCCCCATGAACAACCGCTGCATTCTCGGCAACCGGCACGGGTTTACCCGTGACATTGACGCAGAGCGGCTCGCGCAAGCAGGCTGGCCGTTTTTGGCCGGTCTGCTGCTCTGGCCGGAATCACTGGTTGATCTGCTGCTGGCGCGGGAGCTGGTTCCCGCCGAGGCCTGCGCCCCGGAAAAGCCTCTTCTGCGGGAACAACAGCTCTTCGCCCGGTCCGGATTCGGGCAAAAACTTCGGGGCTGGAGCCGGCATCCGGCCTTTGGCATCAGCGAAAAAGGGGCGCTGGCGGTCTGGCCGCCGGCGGACAAACTGGAACGGCTTGCCAACCTCAGCGTTGAGGAGTCACCCGACCGCTCCGAATGCGACAAACTTGATCGGGAAATCGCCTTCTGGTTCGGTCCCGCCTGGCAAACGCTCAGCATCCCTGAACCGGCTGGAGACGAACCTGGCGATTCCCGCCCGACCGTTCGCCCACGCAGCGAACGGATTGCCGAACGGCTGCTGGTCGACGGGCTGCCGGTCTTCCCGGACCATTACCTGTACGACCACTACCGCCCGGACCTGAAATCCTGGACCTTTTCCGGACCGCTGCAGGAACAGGGACGCTTTTTTGCCACCATTGAACTGGCCGACACCGATGGCAACCTCATCAGCGTGGACAGCGAGCCCGTTGCCGGCTGCCTGCTGCTCGCGTCCCAGATGACCCGAGAGACCGCCCTGCCCACCGACCCGGACATCGCCGCCGACATTCTCCGACGCTGCCTGAACGATTTGAACCGTCTGCGCGCTGAACTGATCAAACTCTGCCTGCAGGAAAAAAGCCGCAATCCGGAACGGCTGGCGCTCAGTCTCTGGCGTCGCTGGAATCTGCCGTCCTGGGACCTGCTCGACCGGCTCGCCTCTTTTCTTTGAGGGGATGAATGACTACAATGAGTCAGGCCAGAGGGACTCAACCTCCAGAAAAACGGAAAACGCCATGAACATCTTGATGCACGTCTGTTGCGGCAACTGCGCCATTTATCCGGTCAAGGTTCTCCGTCAGGAAGGACACCGCGTCACCGGTTTTTTCTTCAACAACAACATTCATCCGTACCAGGAATTTCGCCGCAGGCTGGAAACCGCCCGGGACTATGCCGACAAGGTCGACCTGGACCTCTGGGTGGACGAACGCTACCTGCTTGAGGAGTTTCTCGCTCAGGTGGCCTCCGATCCCCGGTCGCGTTGCGACTACTGCTACCGGTCACGTATGCGTCAAACGGCGCAGAAGGCCGCCGCCGAGGGCTTCGAGGCCTTTACCACCAGCCTGCTTTATTCCCGTTACCAGCAGCACGACGCCATTCGCCGTTACGGTGAGGAACTGGCGACCGAATTCGGTCTGACTTTCGTTTACCGGGATTTCCGCGAAGGCTGGCGCGAAGGGATCGACATCTCCAAGCAGATGGGCCTGTACCGCCAGCAGTATTGCGGCTGCATCTATTCGGAAATGGATCGCTACTACCGTCCAACGGAGGGTTGAGATGCATCCGGGCAAGATGCTTGTTTCCGCAGGCATTCTGATGGTCCTCGCCGGCCTTGTTCTGCTGTTGGCCGACAAGATTCCGGGGCTGGGCCGTCTGCCAGGCGATATCCGTATCGAGAAGGATCATTTCACTTTCTATTTCCCGCTGGGGACCTGCCTGCTCCTGTCTCTGGTCCTGTCCCTGTTTTTCTGGCTGTTCCGCCGCTGAAGACCATGACGCACTCCGCGAACCGGCCGGCCAAGGCAGGATTTGGGCTTGCTCTGGGCAGTGGCGCCGCCCGCGGTCTGGCTCATATTGGTCTGCTCAAGGTGCTGGAGCGTGAAGGCATCAGGCCGGCAGCCGTCTCCGGTACATCCATCGGCGCCCTGATCGCCGCGCTCTACGCCGCCGGTGTCCCCACCGACGACATGATTGATGTCGCCCTCGGCGTCGACTGGCGCCAGCTCGGGCGACTCATCCGCCCCACATTTCCAACCAGCGGCCTGGTCGACAGCGAACGGCTGGAGCGTTTTCTGGCCGAACTTCTGCCGGTCAGGGCCTTTGGTGAACTGCAACTTCCGGTGGTCATGACCTCGACCGACATCGAAACCGGTGAATCGGTCATGCTACGCCAGGGAGAGCTGCTTCCGGCCCTGCGCGCTGCCGTCGCCTTCCCCGGCATCTTCCCCGCCGTCCCCATGCAGGGACGCTTTCTTGTTGACGGCGGTCTTTGCCATCCGGTACCGGTCCAGCCGTTGCGTGAGCTCGGCTGCACCAGAGTCCTGGGCATGTGCACCATCCCCGAAGTCGACAAGCGCAGTCATGAGGCCTATGTCCCCTCACCAAGGCCTCGGCGCCAAACCCTGCGTGCGCCCCTGTTCGGCCTGGTTCGCGCCGAACGGGTCGAAAAACTCTGGAAAGACATCTGGGGGCGCAACGGCCAGCCCCCGTCCCCCGAAGCCGAACGCCGGCCGCCCAACATCTTCCGGGTCTTTGCCCAGAGTGTGGCCATCATGGAAAACCAGATCAACGCCCTGCGTCTGGCCAGCGACGGCATTGACCTGCTGCTGCGCCCGCGCTTCAGAGGTATCACCCTGTTTGAATTCCACCGGGCCGAGGAGATTATCGCCATTGGCCAGCAGGCGGCCGAAGAGGCTTTGGGCGCGATACGCAAGCTTGCCGGCCAGGCCTAGGCGATTTTTCCCCAGAGCGGCATTGCCTGCCCTGTCACCTGTGATACACTTTAACTGGCTGGAATAACTGCAAAACAGGAGGAATCCATGATCGAACTGATTGAAAAAGCCATGCTCACCGCCATGGGAGCGGTCTCGCTGAGCCAAAAAAAAGCGGAAGAACTGATCCGTGACATTCGCCAGCGGCTCGACCTGAGTGAAGAGGAAGGGCGCGAACTTCTGCAACGTCTTCAGGCGACCGCCAAAGAAAATCAGGCCAGGCTGGAGGAACTGGCCCAGCAGGAAGTCCAGAAAGCCTGCCAGCGCATGGGGCTGGTGACCAAGGAGGAATTTGACAAGCTGCAGCGTAAAGTCAGTCAGCTGGAAAAGAAGCTGAAGGCTCAGTGACCGGGTTCATAACCGCTCCTTCATGCTGCCTTTTTCCCGCTTCAACCGCAATCTGCGCTCGATTCGACGCTACCGAACCGTCCTTGGCATTCTGATCAAGTACGGCTTCGGCCAGTTCGTTGAACAGCTCAACATCACCTCCTATCTCGAACTGGGTCGGCGCATCGTCACCCTGGGGACGGCCCCGCGCGAGATCGAGCGCCTCGGCCAACCCCAGCGGCTGCGCCTGGCCCTGGAGGAACTGGGGCCGACCTTCATCAAACTCGGACAGCTGCTGTCGACCCGCCCCGACCTGATTCCAGCCGAATACATTTTCGAACTGCAAAAACTGCAGGACCGGGTTCCCTCCGTCCCCTTCGAACGTATCCGCACCGAGGTCGAACGGGAACTCGGCTATCCCATCGAAGAGCTCTTTTCCGAGTTCGATCCGGTTCCGATCGCCGCCGCAAGCATTGCCCAGGTGCACCATGCCCGGCTCAAGACCGGGGAACGGGTCGTGCTCAAGGTGCGACGTCCCGGCGTCGACCAGGTGATTGAAACCGACCTCGACATCCTCATGGGGCTGGCCTACCTGGTGGAAAACCACATTCCCGGTGGCAACCTGCTCGATCCCATGGGCCTGGTGCGGGAATTCCGCCGCTCCATCCGCCGCGAACTCGATTTCACCCGGGAGGCGCGCACCATCGAGCGGTTCGCCGCCAATTTCTCCGGAGATGAAGGGGTTTACGTCCCCCGTTTTTTTGCCGAATACAGCAGCGAAACCCTGCTGTGCATTGAATATATCGACGGTATCAAGGTCAGTGAGCTGGAACGGTTGCGCGAGGAGGGGTACGACCTGAAGCTCATCGCCGAACGGGGTGCCGGACAGTTTCTCCGCCAGGTTCTGGAATTCGGCCTGTTTCACGGCGATCCGCATCCCGGCAACATCTTCATCCTGCCGGACAACCGCATCTGTCTGATCGACTACGGCATGGTCGGACGCATCAGCGACGAGGTGAAGCAGCAGCTGGTGGAACTGCTGCTGGCCATTTTGCAGCGTGATGTCGACCGCATTGTCAGCCAGCTGCTCTATTCCGGCGAGCTGATCGAAGATACCGATCTCAAAGGGCTCAAACGCGACCTGGGGGAATTCATCGAGGACTACTACGATCTGTCCTTGCAGGAGATCCGCATCGGTGCGCTTTTGACCGAGTTTATCGACATTCTCAACCATTACCGCATCCGCTTCCCCGCCGACCTGATGCTGCTGGCACGCGCCCTGGTGGCCATGGAGGGACTCGGCCGCCAGCTGGACCCCGAATTCAACATGCTCGGCTACCTGAAGCCCTGGCTCGAAAAGGTCGTGCGTGACCGCCTCTCCCCGACCCAGCTGGGCAAAGATGCCGGACGGGCGGCCGTCTCCTACATCAGTCTGCTGCGCAGCCTTCCCAATGACCTGAAGGAGTTCATCAACAAGGTCAATCGCAACAAGTTCAAGATCGATCTGGAACACCGGGGCCTCGAAAGGCTGATTCAGGACCTCGACAAATCGAGCAACCGCATCTCCTTCAGCCTTCTGATCGCCGCCCTGATCGTCGGCTCATCTTTGATCATGCAAACCGACAAGGGACCGTTGCTGTTCGGCTTTCCCGTGCTTGGGTTTCTCGGCTATTCCATTGCCGGTTTTCTCGGGCTCTGGCTCGCCATCGCCATTCTGCGCTCCGGCCGGCTCTGATGTGGCACCGGGTCCACAGTCTGTGCCCCCCACACCACACCACGCGTCCAGGCCGCTGGCAACGATCTCAGGCCAGGCCATTTTCCCCTTCTATTTCAGCACGTTAAACAACAGACAGCCTAGGCCAAAATATGGTCTGTTTTTTGCAGCCCTCCCTGCACGCCGGCTCGCGCCGAGCAAAACAAAGGACTGCCACAACCCATGATTTTTCAGGCCACTATCGCCAAACCTGTCACCATCTCCGGCATCGGACTGCACAGCGGCCGCCCGATAACCATGCGTCTGCGTCCGGCATCCGCCGATACCGGAATCATCTTTCACCGCAGTGAAGGCGACCGTACTGTCGCGATCGAAGCGAAGGCCGCCCATGTCGTTGACACCCGGCTCGCCACCGTCATCGGCAAGGACGGCCTTTCGGTTTCCACCATCGAACACCTGATGGCCGCCCTGACCGCCTTCGGTATCGACAATGTGCACATCGACATCGACGGCCCCGAGGTTCCGATACTGGACGGCAGTGCCGCGCCCTTTGTCGATCTTCTCGGCCAGGCGGGACTGCATCGGCTGCCCAAGGGACGCAAATACCTGGCGGTGCGCAAACCGATCTCTCTGGTCGAGGGGGAAAAACGCATCAGCATCATCCCCTCGCGCTTTTTCCGCATCACTTTTGATATCGCCTTTGACCATCCGAGCATCGGGCTGCAGAGCCGTTCCATCAAGTTCTCACCCGAACTGTTCCGGCGCGACATAGCTCCGGCCCGCACCTTCGGTTTCCTGCACGAGGTCGAATACCTCAAAGCCAACGGTCTGGCCCGCGGTGGCTCCCTCGACAATGCCGTGGTCATCGGCCAGGATGGCATCCTCAACGAGGAAGGCCTGCGCTTTTCCGACGAGTTCGTACGCCACAAGATCCTCGACGCCATCGGCGACTTCAGCCTGCTCGGTTATCCGCTGCTTGGCCATATCAAGGCGTTCAAGGCCGGCCATGACATCAACCACAAGACCGTGACCAGGCTGCTCGAAATGCGCGACCACTGGCAGCTGGTCGAATTCAGTGAAAAGGATCTGGCCGAAGCCCTGGCCCAGGCGCCGGCAGCCTATCAGGAAGAACTCGCCTTTTCCGAAGCCTGACAGACAGGACGACAATGACCTTTCCAGGGGCAGCCGCGCCAATGCGGCTGCCCCTTTTTTGCTTCGGGCGGACCGGGCCGGCACACTTGCCAAAACAGCTGTTTTATCCTAACTTT
>CAZCUR010000034.1:26316-27419 GCA_964501815.1 uncultured Geothermobacter sp. | reverse complement strand
GGCTGCCGACCACCGCCTGCAGGGGACGGGCGATGCCGCCGGACAGCAGGGCGCCTGCCAGCAGGGCAAAGAGGGTGGCGCCCAGAACCAGACCCCAGAGGATGCGTTTCATGGCGGCGGCCGCCTGCAGCACCGGACTGGCGTCAAGGGCGATGACCGCGCCAAGTTTCGCTCCGCCAAGAGAAAGCTGGGTCATGACGTAGGGGGTGCCGTCGATATCCTGGTGGCGAAAGATGCGGCCGTGTCCGCCGCCGGTGCGCAGGGCGTCCAGTTCAGCTTCGGTGGGTCGGAACAGACCGAGGTCGATGGTTTTCATTTTTTCCAGGGTGGCGGTGTAGATGCCGGAGGTGTCGAAAAAGGCGACTTCGGTGTTGCTCAGCGAGGCGATGCGTCGGGCGAACCCTTCATCAAAATAACTGACACCGACCAGGTGCCCGACGATGCGACCGGCGCTGTAAACCGGCGTGGCGGCAACGATGCCGAGATGGCCGTCGAACAGGCCGATTTCGTAGGTGGCCTCCCCCTCGAGAGAGGCTTCGATCACCGGGTGTTCCGAGCCGGAACTGGCCGGCCAACCGGCTCCCAGCAGGTTGCGGTAAAGGATGTTGCCGTCCCGGTCGAGCAGCTCGAACAGGTCAATCTGCATGCGCTTCTGCAGATCGGCCAGCAGCCCGGCGTCGGCCTGCACCAGGGCCGGGTCACCGGCGGCCAGGGCGCTTTTCAGACTGTCGTTGCGGGCCAGCAGGGCCAGGTCGTTGGCGACCTGCTGCTGGGCCAGACTGGTGGTGCGTTGCACGAAATTGGCAATCGTGTCGATGCGGGTTTCGAGCTCCGTTTTGAGCCGGTCATTGCTGATTTTCGACAGATAGAGGAAGGAGCCTGCCAGGGGCAGCAGCGCGATAAGCAGCATGGCGAGCAGGGTTTTGCTGCGGATGCCCATAACCATCGGTACCCTCCTGGTGAAGATGGCCTCATGATACGCAAAGGAGATGCCGTTTGGCCAGCTTCGATTTGTCCCGGCCTTGTCGTGCCGTGTCCGGGTGTTGGGTTCTCGGGTCTGGTTGCGAAGGACTTGAACGGCCCGACCGCCTGACCCTGCCCCC
>CAZCUR010000034.1:0-26216 GCA_964501815.1 uncultured Geothermobacter sp. | reverse complement strand
CCCATGGCGGACCTTGCTCCCAAAAGGCTTCCCCTCCCATAATGAAGAGCAGGGCTTGTCTGGGAAAGGGGTTATTTCAGCGTATGCATCAGGGGCAACCCGCTATTCCGCCGATGTTTCTCAGCCGTTTTCAGGTCGATGAACGCGCGCCCTTTGTGCGCCATCTGAACCGGCTCGAGGTCGAAATCGGCCGGGAGGACTACCGCCATCTCAAGCGGGTCGAGCGGCTGCCGCGGGCGTTGACGGCCGCGGAAAAATCGGGGCTGATCGATCTGACCGGGCGGTTGCTGTCAACGACCCAGAACGATTACAACCGGCGCCTGTTGCAAAGACTGGGGATCCAGGTTCTGCTCGATGCCCGCCGCTACCGGGTTTACTACTGCATGCGCGGACAGACCATCCGTTTCGACGCCGTCTGGCGCGAACGGGTGCTGGACCGTTTTTTCGGCCGGGTCCCGCTTGACCGCACCGGCTGGCAGGACTGTGGTTCGTCTCTGCCCGATTTTGAAGTCCGCTACGAGCCGGACGACGCCGGCGGCGCGCTTTTGTTCCGGCGCCAGGGCGGTGACGCTGCGGGCGACCGTCTGCTGACGGCTCCGCATGGCCCCTATGACCCCCACACTCTGGAGGTGGCGCTCTATTTTCTGCGCTCCGGCAAGGCGGGCGCGGCGGTGATCAACCTTGGTTTCGCCGGGCGTGAACCTCTCACCGACAGCAACCTTGAGCGCCTGAAGAGTTGGGGGGTTCCCCTCAACCCGAGCAATATCGATGTCATCTACCCCTATCTCGATGAAAGGGGGTATCCCTGCAGCTACAAGACCGAGCGCGCATTGCCCGACTATCTGGCCGTTCTCGGCATGGCGGCTCCCGCTGTCATCCTCGATATTCACGGTTGCGTCGGCACCTGTCCCGAAGATCGTAAGGTGGTGGTCGGTCTGGGCGGTATGCCGCCGTGGCCGGTGCCGGATGGGGTGGGTCGGCTGGAACCGCATGGCGAAATCCTGCATCTTTTTCCGAATCAAAGGCTCCGGGAGGGGCTGGAGCTGGTGCGGGAACTGTCGGAGGAGGTTTTCGTCCAGTTCTGTTCCGACCCCCAAACCTGCTACAACTTTGTCCTGCTGGGAGGGCTGCAGGCTGTCGGCCGGCGCATCAACCCCAAACAGGATACCCAAAGTCTGATTGAAGGGGAGGAACGCTCCTTCCTGCCGGCCGAACGGGTTCGCTGGCTGCCGGGCGCCGGCGCCAATGCCCTGCAGCGCAGCCGCGTGGCCGACCTGCCCGGCCCGCCGTTGGTTCTGCATGTGGAAATACCGACGGCCATCCGGCGCAACATGGCCCTGCGCCTGGCCGAAATGGCCATCTTCGATTCCCTGGATTCGAGCGGACTGTAGCCGCCGTCAGGAAGGGCTGCTCCGGTTCAGCCGGAGGAGCTGCTCCCTTCCCGGCAGCCGACCAGGCGGCTGCCGGCCAGATCATCGTTCCAGCCGCGTCTGCTTGGACGCACCAGGATAGCCAGGAAGCCCAGGCCCATGGTCAGCAGGCAGACCAGGCCGCCGACGCTGCGCAAAAAGGCCTGACTCAGGGTGAGGGGGGAGCCGTCCTCCGCCTCCACCTGCAGCTGGAACAGCATCTTGCCCGGCGTCTGGCCGGTGAGAAAGTGAAACAGGGTGAAGTAGCCGAAGCAGAGGGCGAAAAAGACAATGAAGTAGGGGATGGCCAGGTCCAGCAGTTCGTTCCGGGTCGGCAGCAGGGACGGAGTGGGCCCCGGGGCCATCCATTGGCCGGCGATCAGAAAGAGGAACAGCAAGGCCGCCAAAATGGCCAGATCGACCGTGGCGGCCGCCAGCCGGGGCGCAACGGCCGGAGGGACGGGCTCCCTTTCCGGCTGCGGCAGGTCTTCGTGGTCCGTAACCCGGTCGGCGGCCCCGACGGGCACCGGCTCCGGTTCGGCCCCCGTCTCGTCAACCGTTCCGGGGAATCGGATGCTGTCGCCGTCCTCATCCTGGTCGTCCGCGACCGGGAGCTGTTTCTCCTCGTCCGGCAGCTCCCGGTCAAACTCGTCAATCAGGGGCAGGGTGTCCGCTTCGGGGGCCCGCCCGACTTCGGCGGACCCCCGTTGCTCAAAAGGGTCGGGGGTCTCCTTGTCGTCCGCGTCCTCCTCGGCTTCCGTCTCATCCAGACTGAAGTCGAAGTCTTCATCCGCCGCGGCATCGTCCGGCTGGCTGTCAAACCCGAGCTCCTGTTCCTCGTCTTCACCGAAATCGATGGCGCTTTCGTCGCTGGCACTGAAGTCGAGATCACCGGCGGGTTCGTCATCGAAGCTGATGGTCTCTTCCTCTTCGGCGCCGAAATCGAAGGTCTCTTCACTGTCGATCCCGGTCCCGGTTTCGGCGGTCAGGTCGTCAGCCGCAGGCGCGGTCTGTTCTTCGGTCTCGGAGCCGAAATCGAAATCCGCCCCGGCTTCGTCAGGTCCGGGTGCCGGTTCGACCTCGTGTGCCGCGTCTTCTCCGCCGGCTGCCTCCGGCTCCTGGTCGCTCATGAAGTCAAAACCGAAATCGGCGGTATCTGTCGCGGCGCTTTCGGCTGTCGCGGTGGCTTCTTCGACGGCCTCAGCTGCCGCGACCTGCGGGAAGATGACGCTGCGCAAGCCAAACCTGGTCTTGTGCTCCTCCAGGTTCTGACCGCATTTTTTACAGGTGTCGAGAAAATCGAAACTGGTGTAGCCGCATTTCGGACACTTCATGGGCCATCCCTCCTCCCTCCCTGTTCAGGGCAGGTCTGTGCCGGTTCCATACCGCCCGCCGGCTGGTTCAGATCTCCGTAAACATACTGCAAAAGACCGGCCAGAACAAATCCGGCTGTTTCGGTGCGCAAAATGCGTGGGCCAAGGCTGACCGGGATGTAGCCGTGCCGCTGGGCCCGGGTCACTTCGTCCGGATCGAAGCCGCCCTCCGGTCCGACGAGCAGCACCACCGCCTGGGGCCGCCGGCCGGCCAGTGCCTGGTTCAGGGGGGTGGCGGCCTGCTCCCAGGCGACCAGTTTCAGATCGCCTTCCTGCTGCGCCAGCGCCTGTTCCAGCGGCATCGGCTCCGTAATCTCCGGCAGCCTGATGCGGCCGGATTGCCGTGCGGCCTCGCGGACAATACGTTGCCAGCGCTCCTGGCGCCGTTTGCCCCCTTCCGGTTGGCAGCGCCGGGTCAGGACCGGCAGGAAGCGGCTGATGCCCAGTTCGGTCCCCTTTTGCAGGATCAGGTCGAACTTGTCCGCCTTGGGCAGACCCTGAAGGAGGGTGACCGGCAGGGCCGATTCCTCTTTCTGGCGACGATTTTCGATGCTGACCTGGGCGTTTTGGCGGGTCAGGATGTCAATACGGGCCGTTGCGACCTGGCCGGAACCATCCAGAAGCTCGATCCGGTCACCGACTGACAGGCGCAGAACTTTCAGGTGTTTCAGGGTGTCATCCGGAAGATCAATCCGGTCTGCGGCCAGCAGATTCGGGTCAACGAAGAAACGGCGCATGGTCAGGTCCGGCGGTAGACAAGGCTGGCCCATTCATCCAGGTTGTGCACCTGCGGGGGCGCACCCATAAGGTCGTCGAAGGTGTTGCGCACAAGATCGGTTTTTTCGGTAAGGATGCCCGACAGGACCAGGTATCCGCCGGGCTGGAGGTGGTTTGTCAGCGGCTCGGCCAGCCGGATGTTCTCCTCGGCCAGGATATTGGCGATGACCAGGTCGAAGCGCCCCGGCAGGGTTTCCAGGGACTCGCCGGTGATGGTCACCCGGTCACCGACGCCGTTGACCTCGGCGTTCTCTTTGGCGGTGGTGCAGGATTGCGGATCGATGTCGCAGCCGATCACCTTTGTGGCGCCCAGCAAGGCGGCGGCAACGGCCAGAATGCCCGAGCCGGTGCCGACGTCGAGGACGCTTTGGGCGTGGTCCGGCACCAGTTCGGCAACCGCCTGCAGGCAAAGCCGGGTTGTGGCGTGACTGCCGGTGCCAAAGGCCATACCCGGGTCGATGGTCAGGACGGTCTGCCCCGCCCCGGGTTGGGTCTGGTCCCAGGAGGGGCGAATCAGCAGCTTGCCGATGACAAAGGGCTGGAAATGCTGTTTCCAGCCCTCGGCCCAATCCTGGGCCCCGACCTGCCGGCATTCGAGGTCCGGTACCGGATCAAGCCAGCCGCCGGCGAGCATCTGCCTTATTTCGGAGATCAGTTCCTCTTTTTCCCGCTGCTGAAAGTAGGCCTTCAGGGTCTGGGGCCCGGTCTCCGGTTCGTCCGGGTCGGGCGGGACAAAGGTGTCGAGCGGGCGCTCGGCGGTGACGACGCCGCCGGCACCCAGGGTGAAGAGCAGGCCGCTGACGAGGTCGACCTGTTCAGCCGGAACCGTCAGGCGGATTTCAATCCAGTCGCTATTCATGGGCCTCTCATACCAGACATCGGCAGCATCTGGCAATGTGAACCTTGACACGGCAAGGGCGGGGCACGTATTTATTATACACTTGTTAATGAGCAAATACCTTAAATGTTAAAAAATGATGCGATGATTGCATGAAAAAAGCCGTGCCCCGGCTTGCGTATCATTAAAATACCGCTATTCTCTTTTCATGATAAGGCCGTAAGGATGTCCACTTCGATGCGTAAATCGATTTTTCTGCTGTCGGACGCAACCGGTGAAACGGCCGAAAAGATGACCCTGGCGGCCCTGACCCAGTTTGAACGTGAACAGCCCCGCCTGGTGCGGGTTGCCAACGTGCGCAACAAAAGCCAGATTTACCAGGCCCTCGATGATGCCCTGCAGCATCAGGCCCTGGTGGTTTACACCATCGTCAATCACGACCTGGTCCGTCTGGTCAGGGATGAGTGTGATGCCCTGGGCTTGCCGGCCATCGACCTGCTGAGCCCTCTGCTCAGCCGGCTGGCGGCGTACTTCGGGCGCTCTCCGGACCAGACTCCCGGGCTGCTGCACGGGGTGGATGAGGATTATTTCCGCCGTATTGAAGCGATGGAGTTCACGGTCAAGCATGACGATGGTCAGGAACTCCGTCACCTGGATCAGGCCGATATCGTGCTGGTCGGGGTGTCGCGTACCAGCAAGACGCCCTTGTCCATCTACCTGTCGCATCGGGGCTGGAAGGTGGCCAATGTCCCGCTGGTTCCCGGGGTCGATCCGCCGCAGGAGCTGATGCAGGTCGATCCGGGCAAGGTGGCCGGTCTGGTGATTGATCCGCAGCGGCTGGTGGAGATTCGGGCGGCGCGCATGCGCAACCTCGGACAGGATCCGAAACGGGCCTATGCCGATTACGAGAAGGTTGTCGAGGAAATCCGGTTTTCCAGGGCTCTGTTTCGTCGACAGCCCTGGATTCAGGTCGATGTCACCGGCAAGGCGGTTGAGGAAACGGCCAATGAAGTGCTGGTCAAGCTGGGGCTGAAATAGCAGCGGTTCTGCCATGTCAGGCTGGGAATGGAGACATAAAGACGGTCGCAAAATTTGACAAAAGGAGAATGGAGCAATGAGTGCACGGATTCTGGTCGTTGAAGATGAAAAGAAGGTGGCCAGCTTCATCAAGCGCGGGCTTGAAGAAGAAGGCTTTGTCGTCGAGCTGGCCGCCGATGGCGAGGAGGGGCTCAATCTGGTGACGGAGAAGAAATTCGATGTCGTGCTGATGGACCTGATGCTGCCCAAAAGGGACGGCCTCGATGTCATCCGTGAGATGCGTCAGCGCGAAATCCTGACCCCGGTCCTCTGTCTGACGGCCAAGGATACCGTGGAAGATATTGTTTCGGGGCTTGACTCGGGCAGTGACGACTATCTGACCAAGCCTTTCGCCTTCGCGGAACTGCTGGCCCGGGTGCGGGCCCTGCTGCGGCGGGGCAGTCTGGATCGCGGCGCCGAGCTGGTCTATGCGGACCTGCGTCTGGACCCGGTGACTCACAAGGTCTGGCGTTCGGACAAGGAAATCGATCTGACCGCCAAGGAGTATGCCCTGCTCGAATACTTCATGCGCAATGCCGAACAGGTGCTGACCCGGACCATGATCGCCGAGCATGTCTGGGATTACACCTTTGATTCCTTCACCAATATCATTGATGTCTATGTGAACTATCTGCGCAAGAAGATCGATCGCGATTACGATGTCAAACTGATTCATACGGTGCGGGGTGTCGGTTACGTCCTGCGCAAAGGGGACTGATCCGCTTGCTGAGCCATCTGCGTTTTCGTCTCACCATCTGGTTTGTTCTCTCGCTGGCCGTCGTTCAGGCGGCCAGCGGTTTTCTGTGGCACTGGTATCTTGCCACCGAACTCGACGGGCAGTTGCGCGAGCGTCTGCGTCTGGTGTCGCAGGATGTTGAGGATTATCTTGCCGGCGGTCTTTTGTCCGAAGGGCGATTGTCCCCCGCAGGCTGTGACCGCCTGAACCGGTTTCTGCGCAAGCGCAACTGGAAAGAACTGATCGCTATCCGCAGTCCCTTCGGTGCGGTGGTCTGTCGCTCCGAGAATCTCGGTGGAAAGGTGCTGCCCCTGACCCGTTCGGGACGCACAACCCTGAAAGAGGGGCTGGAGAGTTTCGACCGGCTGCAGGCCCAACCCTTTCAGAATCACATCCTTTTGAACCGGCGCATCAAGGTTCCCCAATCCGGGCGCTTTTTGCTGCTTCAGGTTGCGGCCGATGTCGAACCGGGCCTGGGGCCGCTGGAGCAGCTGCGTATTCTGCTGTTCACCCTGAGCCCCCTGGCCCTGCTGGTTGTCGCTGTCGGCGGTTGGCTGATAGCCGGTCGCGCCCTGGCTCCCGTGACCCGTATGGCGCGGGAGATGCGTGAAATCCGGGCCGATAATCTGCGTCGCAGGCTGCCGGTGCCAAACAGCCGGGACGAGCTGGCAGAGCTGGCAGAGAGTTTCAACGCCATGCTCGAACGTCTTGAGGACTCCTTCCGGCGCATGCGCCAGTTTTCGGGGGATGCTTCGCATGAACTGCGCACCCCGCTGACCATCCTCAAGGGGGAAACCGAGGTTGCGCTGCGCTGGGCGAAATCGGTGGACGAGTTTCGTGATGTCGTGTCCTCCAACCTGGAGGAAATCCAGCGTATGGAGCGGATTATCGACAACCTGCTGCTGCTGTCCAAAAGCGAAAGCGGCGAACTGCCGCTGGAGAAAAAGCCCTTCAGCCTGTCCGACCTGGTTCAGGCGATTTTTCTGCAGCTGCGGCCGCAGGCCGAGGAGCGCGGTCTCAGTCTCCACTGTGATTTCAACGTCGACCGGGAAGTTGTCGTTTGCGGGGATGAATTGCGGTTGCGGCAGATGCTGCTCAACCTGGTCACCAATGCCATTAAATACACCCCGGAAGGGGGGCGGGTGGACATTGCCCTGTCGGTCGAGCAGGGAATGGCCGTCCTCACCGTAGCCGATACCGGCATCGGCATCGCCGCCGAACACCTGCCCCACATTTTTGACCGGTTTTACCGTACCGACCAGGCGCGCAACCGCGAGGAAGGGGGGGCCGGTCTCGGACTGGCCATCGTCAAGTGGGTCGTCACAGCCCACGAGGGGCGGATTGAGGTCGATTCAACGCCGGGGGCAGGCTCCCGGTTTACCGTTTATCTGCCTCTGGAAGGCCCGCGGGAGATCCGGCGCGATGCGATTCGTCACTCCAGGGCCTGAAAGGTTTCCTCGTCTTTTTCCGTGCACAAGGCGTCTGGCATGGCAACCGCAATGCGTATCCGCACAGTGGCACCCTGTGGGGACTGTGATATGAGTTGAAGTATGCGCCTGGCCCTGAAACACCAGATTCTGTTCGCCCCTGCGGTGGTGCTGCTGCTGATGAGCCTGCTGCTGGGCTTTCTCCAGTACACCTACTGGGACCTGTCCCTCAAACGACAGGCGACCCGTAAGCTGGGCAACCTGTTTATTGCCCTGGCCGAAGCCAATCTGGCCAGTCAGCGCATGCAGGCTCTGGCCATCCGCTTCAGCCGTATGGAGGTGGTGGATGTCGGCCGTCTGGAAGAAATGACCGAACTGCACCGGCACCTGGCCGGAGCGACCCGTCGCATCCTGCAGCTCGTCACCCTGTCGGACCAGACCCGCAAGAACTGGTTAGCCGCCGTCGATGATCTGAACCCGGAACAGGGCTTTGACAGCCAGCGCTTTATCGACGCCCTCGGACGGCTTCGGCCCGAACTGGACAAACTGTCCGAGCTGATCGAAAACGAACGGGAGCGTCTGCGCGAAGTGCACAACCAGGATATCGACGCGCTGGTTTCCCGCACGACCTTTGTCTCGATCATTGTGCTGGGCTTTTCCATTTTGCTGGGGATTTTTCTGTCTCTGGCTCTGGCGCGCCGCATCCTGCGTCGTATTCAGTTTCTGTCCGAGAGCGCCGGCCGCATCGCCCAGGGGGAGCTTGAACCCCCTCCTGCGCCGACGGTCATCCATGATGAACTGGACGCCCTGGCCCTGTCGATCAACCGTATGACCGAACAGCTGATCCGGGTGGTCGGCACCGAAAAGCTGCTGGAAGGAGCCGAGGAAGAGCGTCGTCGTATCGCCATGGATATTCATGACCAGACCCTGGCAGACCTGTCATCGGTCCTGCGCGGGCTTCAGGAACAGGAAACCCGTCCGGACCGCAAAAAGCTCAGGCAGCTGCAGCACGAACTGCAGCGCACCATGTCAAGCCTGCGCGAGGTGATGAACAATCTGCATCCCCAAAGTCTCGAGATTCTGGGGCTGGGGCCGACCCTGGAAGCCCATGTGGAAAAACTGCAGGACAAAAGCGATGATTTGAAATATCACTGCTACATTCAGCCCGAACTTCAGGACATCAGGTTGCCGCGGCTGGTGAGCCTGACCCTCTACCGGGTGGCGGTCGAGGCGCTGCACAATGTGGTCAAGCATGCGCGCGCCAGCCGTTGTGAAATATCCCTGGAAAAGCAGGGCGGCCGACTGCTGCTGGTGGTCGAGGACAACGGCCTGGGCATGCCCGGCCGGACCGATGGCCAGGGTCGGGGGCTCAACAATATCCGTGAGCGGGCCCGGGCCATTGGTGCCAGGGTGGCCTGGAAACCGTCCCGCTTTTCTTCCGGCACCCGGTTTGAACTGTCGTTGCCGCTATCGGCATCCGTGCCGAACCATCGCGAGGTGACCCCATGAAGATTCTCATCGCCGAAGACAATCCGAAGGATTTTGAATTTCTTGAAAAGCTGCTGGCAGACTGGGAGCTGACCATCGAACTGGAACGTGCCCAGGATGGTCTCAATGCCCTGGAGCTGGCGTTGCAGATGGATCAGCCGCTGGTCATCAGCGACATCCAGATGCCGCAAATGAACGGCATCGATTTTGCCCGTGCCCTGTGGCAGCGCCGGCCCGAGGCGCGCATCGTCTTCTGGAGTCAGTACAAGGACGAGATGTACGTGCGTTCCCTGGTTCGCATCGTGCCGCCGGAAACGGTATACGGCTACATTCTCAAATCGAATACGTCCGAGCGGATTTCCACGGCCATCCGGACGGTGCTGCTTGACGAGCAGTGCTGGATCGATCCGGATGTGCGCAAGGTTGCCGGCCGCGCCGGACAGCCCCAGACCGCCTTGTCGGATATCGAGTACGAAGCCCTGGTCGACATCTCCCTCGGCCTGACGGACAATCTTATTGCCCAGCGCCGCTACCTGTCGCGCCGCGGCGTGCAGAGCCGGCTCAATTCCCTCTACAGCAAGCTCGGGGTGGACCAGGAGCAGTTCCAGACCGAGGGGGTGGGGGATGCCTTCAACCTGCGCAACCGGGCGGTGGCTGTCGCACTGCGGCGCGGTCTGGTCAACGCCTTTGAACTCAAGCATGAGGAAGAGGAACTGCAATCCTGGCTCAAGCGCTTTCGGGCGACCCACAAAACCAGCTGATCCGAGCGAACACATGAAAAGCAGAAGGGCCGGCCCCATTGACGGAGCCGGCCCTCTGTTTTTCAGACCAGGGGGATGTCTCAGGCCGCGGCGCCGAGCTGCTTCAGGGCGCTGCGGGCGACATGGCGCAAGGCCTCGGCCGCTACGCTGTCAGCATGCTCCACCAGAAAGGGCTTTCCGGCATCGCCTGCCTGCACCATACGCGGATCGAGCGGGATACGTCCGAGAAATTCGATGCCTTTGTCGCGGGCCAGCTTCTCTCCGCCGCCGCGGCCGAACAGATCGGTCACCTCGTTGCAGTGCGGGCAGACAAATCCCGCCATGTTTTCGATGATACCGATAATGTTCATTTTCAGCTGGCGGGCGAAGCTGACCGATTTTTCCACGTCGACCAGGGCGACGTCCTGAGGTGTGGTGACGATGACCGCACCGGCGCCTTCGCCGAGCAGCTGGGCCGCGGAGAGGGGTTCATCGCCGGTCCCGGGCGGGCAGTCGATAACCAGGACATCAAGCGGGCCCCAGGCGACATCCGCGAGGAACTGCTGGATGGCGCCGTGTTTCATCGGTCCGCGCATGATCATGGCCTGGTCACGGCTTTCCAGCAGAAAGCCGATGGACATGACCCGCAAGCCCTGGAAGTCGAGGGGGATGATCCCCTCCTCGCCCATCTGCGGGCGCTTGTCGCCCATGCCGAGCATGGTCGGCAGGCTCGGGCCGTGCAGGTCGACATCGAGCAGGCCGACCGCCTTGCCCTCGGCCGCCAGGGCCAGGGCCAGATTGAGCGCGGTGGTGCTCTTGCCGACGCCCCCCTTGCCGGACATCACCAGAATCTTGTGGTCGATCCGGCACAGGTTGCGCTCCAGGCGCTGGCGCATCTGGAACTGTTCGTCCGTTTCGTTCTGTTTCCGGTCGCGGGCCGAACAGGAACTGACGCCGCAACTGTTACAGTCGCTGTGATCGCTCATGATAAAAAGTGACTCCTTTTGTCAGATATGGCCGCCTCACTCTAATCCTTCCGCTTTGCCCGGGTCAAGGGCGAGCTTAAGCGCGTGATCTGCGAATAACCCAGGCGATAAATGCGGCCAGGGTCAGCAGGCCCGGAACAAAGGCGATGTTAAAGGCCTTGACCATGGTTTCCAGCTCTTCGATGTCCGCACGCAGCTGGTACTGAACGCGGCGCAGGTCCTTGCGAATCCGGACCTTTTCCGCCCGGAATTTCTCCAGTTCGGCCTGCTGTTCCGGTGTCAGCTGGGTCGAGGCGCTGTCCTGACGCTGGCGCTGCAGTTCATTCAGTTTGGCTTCGGTCTCACGCAGTTTGCGACTCAGCTCCTGTTCCTTGGCGCGGAAACGGGCTTCCGCCTTTTGGGCCAGTTCGGCCACCAGGGTGAAGGGGCGCTGGTAGCTGCCCCGGCTGCGCACCGAAATCAGGTCGGGACTGCCCCCCAGGGATTCCAGGGCGTTGGCGGCCAGATCGGCGTTGGCGGCTGTTGGAATGGCCAGAGTGCGGCCGAAGAAATTGGTGCTTTGCACCCAGAACTTGTCCTGCAGCAGATCCGAATCGGCCACCAGGATGATGTGCACCGGCTGGGCGCTTTTGCTTTTGTGTTCGGGTGCAGGGCTGTCTTTACCGGACTTTTTGTCCGTATCCTTCTTTGACTTGTCCTTTGGCGGTCCCTCAAAGGCGCTTTCAATCTCCCCGGTGATGCGGGCGGCCAGAATGTAGCGCTCGCCGGACGGCTTGAACTTCGCCAGCAGTTCCGCGGGGTTGGGAGCGAAGACGATGGGGGCGGCGTCAAGCAGCATCGCCTGGTCGCTGCTCCGGATCAGGGGCGTGACCTCTGTTTTGGCCTCCGGCAGGATTTCGATGCTGCCGGCGGTGCCCATGGTGATGTTGCCCAGTTGACTGATGATGACATCCTCGCCGTTGTAGTTGGCCGGATCGATGTTGATCCAGGGCAGGTAGTTGACCTGCATATAGCCGCGCCGGCCCTGGTAGTTGACCTTGAGGGACTGGGCCAGGTCGCCGACTACCTTGGCGGCCGGGATGCGTACGCCCCAGCGTGCGAGCATGCGGTTGAAATCGTCGTTGGGTTTCAGGGCCCGCCCCGGATCCCCCTGGATCGACGCTTCGCTGACAGGATCGGCGAAGACCAGGGCGTTTTTGCCCTGCATGAGAAACTGGTCGGCGGCGTACAGGGCCCCGGCGTCCAGGTAGGCCGGATGCACCAGCATCAGCACGTCGATATCGTCGGGGATGGGGTCGCCGGTTTTCGGCAGCATGCGCACCTCGAACTGCTGGCGCAGCTGGTCGAGAATCAGCCAGGGCTGCTGCATCTGCAGCATGCCGCCGCCGGTGAATCCGCCCTCGATGGGGGCGCCGGAGAGCACGCCGATCACCAGTTTTTTCGGATGGCTCAGCCGATAGATCAGCTGGGTCAGGTCATATTCGAGAAAGCGTTCCCGCTCCGGCTGGAAGAAGGGGATGGTCAGATGCCGGCCATCCTGTTCACCGACCAGACCGAAGTAGAGGGATTCGTTCCCTTCTCCCAGGGGGATTCCCTGCAGGCCGAAGCGGACGGCGTCATCTTCGGCTTCGGAAAAGGGTTCCGGGTCGATCTTTTCCAGCTGGAGGTTGCCGCCGGCCAGAGCGGCGTACTCCTCCACCAGGGTTGTCACCCGGTCGGCGTAGGTGGCCAGCCCCGGCGCGTTACGGATGGCCTCACGGCTCAGGTAGAGCTTCAGTGTCACCGGTTTGTCCAGGGCCTTCAGGATGTTGCGTGTCCCTTCCGACAGGGTGTTGATTTTTTGTTCGGTGACATCGAGCCGCCAGGAGCGCAGGGAAAAGGCGGCGACGATGTTGATCAAAACAAAGACAGCCAGAGCGCCCAGCAGGGCGCCGCGGCCGAGTATTTTCTGGCGTGTCATGCGCACCTCCCTTGATCAGCTCGCCTTTTTGCGTTCGATCACCCAGGCGCCCAGGTAGAGCCACAGGGCGATGAAACTGAAGAAAAAGAGGATGTCGGCCAGGCTGATAATCCCCTTGGTGATGCCGATGTAGTGCCGGTAGAAACTGAGCGAGGCGATGGCCTCGAGCAGAACTTCAGGAAGCCAGCCCTGGAAGGCATCGAGGACGATGGGAAAACCGGCCATCAGGAAGATGAAGCAGACCACCACCGACAGGACAAAGGCGATGACCTGATTACGCGTGGTGGCCGACAAACAGGCCGACAGGGCGAGATAGGCCCCGGCCATCAGAAAGCTGCCGAGGTAGTTGGCGACGATAACGCCGTTGTCGGGATGGCCGAGCAGGTTGACGCTGATCCACATGGGAAAGGTCAAAGCCAGGGCGGCACCGAGCATCAGCCAGGCGGCGAGAAACTTGGCAAATACCGCCTCGACCATGGAAACCGGCAGGGTGAGCAGCAGTTCCACGGTGCCGGTCTTGCGTTCCTCGGCCCACAGGCGCATACCCAAAGCCGGCACCAGCAGCAGAAACAGCCAGGGATGCCAGAGGAAGAAGGGCTGCAGATCGGCCTGGCCGCGCTCGAAGAAACTGCCGAGATAGAAGGTGAACACCCCGGTCATGGCCAGGAAGATGACAATGAAGACGTAGGCCAGGGGGGTGGACAGATAGCTGCGCAGTTCGCGCTTGCACAAAGCCTTGACGTTGCCGGGTGTCATGCCGCCACCTCCTTGCTGGTTGTCAGGGCGCGGAACATGGCGTCGAGGTTTTCGTATCCCTGAACCAGTTCCTGCGGCGTGCCGTCGGCGACAATGCGGCCGCGGTCGATGATCATGGCGCGGCTGCAGATGGCGTCGACCTCCTCAAGGATATGGGTCGAGACGATAATCGCCTTGTGTTCCGCCATGGAGCGCACCAGCTGCCGTACTTCGTGTTTCTGGTTCGGATCGAGCCCGTCGGTCGGTTCATCCAGGATGAGGACATCGGGGTCGTGCAGAATCGCCTGGGCCAGGCCGACCCTGCGTTTGTAGCCCTTGGAGAGGGTTTCGATGGGGCGGTGCCAGACTTCCTTGAGGTGAATGGTTTCGGCCAGCTCCTCCAGCCGCTGCCGGGTTTTGGCCTTGTCCAGGCCGCGTACTCCGGCGATGAAGTCAAGAAAGGTTGCCGGGGTCATTTCGGGATAGAGGGGCGCGCCTTCGGGCAAATAACCGAGGCGGCGCTTGGCGATGACCGGATCACGGCCGATGTCGATACCGCAGATGCGTGCGCTGCCCGCCGTCGGTGGCAGAAAGCCGGTCAGCATCTTCATGGTGGTCGATTTGCCGGCGCCGTTCGGTCCGAGAAAACCGAGCACCTCCCCCCTGGCGACACGGAAGGAGATATCGTCGACGGCGACCAGTGACCCGAATTCCTTTCGCAGCCCGTCGGCTTCGATATAGACTTCCATATGACTTCCTCCTGGGTCGGGGAGATTGGCAAACGTTTCGAAACTAATCACGGGCGTTGTGCCTGTCAAGGCAAAGGAGAACAGGCAAAGGAGAACTGCCATGGACAAAGACAAACAGGACTGGTGCCGGAGCCTCAAGCGGGAGTTGAGCTTCCGTTTTCTGTCGGAAGAGCAGACGAACCTGTTGGGCTCACTGCTTGAGTGCCGCCGCCTGGTTCCAGGGGAGAAGCTCTGGGATACGGGGCGAATCTGCCAGGGAGTCGGTTTTATCGTCAACGGCCATCTCGATGTCCGCAAGCCGACCAGCATCCCTGAGAAAAGTGTTCTTCTGGCCCGCCTGGGGCCGGGGAGTTTCGTGGGCGAATTCTGCCTGCTGGGAGAAGCGGAGCCGCCGGTGGAGGTCGCTGCTCCCGAGGGGGCGGACCTGTTGTTTCTCAGTTCGGAGCGTTTTGCCCGGCTGAAGAAAGAAGCCCCCGAGGTGGCCGTGCAATTGCTGCAGGGGATGCTGCTGACGGTTTCGAAGCGGCTTGGCCAGGCCTATGAGAGAATCGCGACCTTGTTCTGAGCCTGAACACTTGCTCAGGCGGCGGCGACGCCGTCGCGTCCGGCGGCCTTGACCCGATACATGGCGCGGTCGGCCTGCTGCAGCAGCTTTTCGGGATTGAGGGCGTCGCCGGGGAAGGAGGCGACGCCAAAACTGGCGGTGATGCGGATCGGTTCGATGTCGTCGAAAACAAAGGGGTACTCGGCCAGTTCCTTGCGCAGCTTTTCGGCCAGGGTCAGGGCGCCGGCCTTGTTGGTCGACGGCAGCAGCAGGACATATTCATCGCCGCCGTAGCGGCAGGAGATGTTCACCCGGCGGGTGCGGGTGCGCAGAAACTGGCCGATCTGCTGCAGGACCTGGCTGCCGATCAGGTGCCCGTGGGTGTCGTTGACCTGCTTGAAGTGGTCGAGGTCGAAAAAGATCACCGACAGGTCCTGGCCGTAGCGGCGGGCGCGTTCCATTTCGTAATCGACCAGACTGCGAAAGTGGCGCGCGTTGAAGAGCCCGGACACTTCGTCGGTAATAATCTGCTGTTCCAGCTGAATGCGGCTGCGAAGATTGTCCAGGGCAGGTGCAAGCAGGAGGGCGAGTCGGTCAAGGGTTTCGGCCGGCGGCTGTTCGGCGTGAAGCAGGAGCAGCCGATGGTCCCTGCCTTCGCCCAGCGGGACCACCTGAAGTCCCTCTCCGGGTGAAGACGGGGGCGGGGCGGTTGCAACCATCTGCGCGAGTTTCTGCGGCGTTATTGATTCGAACCCGCTTTTTCGCCGTCCGCGAAACTCACAGCTCCATCCTGCGTTCTTTTTTTGCCAGATCTGCCAGGTCCCCGGTGGGCACAGTGCCGGCAGATGGCGGTCGAGGATCGTGACCAGGTCATCCTCACCACGGCAGGCAAGCAGTTCGGCGGCCAGCTCAAGCAGCCGGTTCACGTTCTGGTTCATGTCAACCCGCAGGGACAAATCCCTTCTGGACTCCTTTTTTCCAAGTCTAGCGGAAAATCAGCCTTTTGTCGCGCCGGCCAGTGCCCGCGAGACGATTTCGCCGACATCGCTTGAACGGCACTCTGTCCCGATGCGTTCCAGTTCACTGCGCATCCGTTCCCGCCGCACCGGTTCGATTTTGCGCCAGCGGTTGAAGCTTGAGACCAGACGGGCGGCGACCTGCGGATTGATGCGGTCGAGTTGGATGACCGTGTCGGCCACCAGCCGGTAACCGGCTCCGTCCGGCCGGTGGAAGGCGGCCGGGTTGCCGTGGGCGAAGCTGCCCAGAAGGGAGCGGCAGCGGTTGGGGTTGTTGAGGCGGAAAGCGGCATGTCCGCTCAGCGTTTGCACCCGTTCCACTGTCGCTTCGCCGGGGACGGTGGCCTGCAGGGCAAACCACTTGTCGATGACCAGGGGCTGGTCCTCGAAGCGCTGATAAAAATCGGCCAGCAGCTCGGTCGCCTCATCCGGGGCGGCATGGGTCAGGGCCTTCAGGGCGCCGAAGCGGTCGGTCATGTTGTCGGCATGCAGGTAGCGTTTCCTGGCCAGTTCGCGCCCTTCGGCGCAGACCGGTGCCAGCAGTTGCAGGCAGTGGTTGACCAGGCTGCGTCTGCCGGCCGCGGCCGGGTCGTAGCGGTACGGACCCGGGACCTGCAATCGTTCGATGGCGGCGAAAAGCTGCTCCCGCAGCTCCTGCCCCATGCACGTCAGCAGAAGACGGCGCGCCCGGTGGATGCGGCCGGGATCGGCCGGGTCGCACTGTTCGGCGATGTAGCTTTCGGCCGGTGGCGTCAGCAGCAGGGCGCGCAGGGCCGGATCGGCCTTCTCGTCCGTCAGCGCCTGCTGCAGGGCTTCCAGCGGCAGCGGCACCTGTTCGGGGTCGGCGCCCGCTTCCAGGGTGTCGACAAGTTGCAGCAAGGTGCGCAAAAGCAGGGTCTGGCCGGCATCCCAGCGGCAGAAGGGATCGCTGTCGTGGGCAAGCAGAAAGGCGAGGTCGGCGTCGCTGTAGGGCGCGTCCAGCATGACCGGTGCCGAGAAACCGCGCAGCAGCGACGGAACCGGTTTTTCCGCCAGCCGGTGGAATGCGAAAGTCCGGCGTTTTTCCTTCAGTTCCAGCACCAGCTCGGTGCGGCCGGCCGAATCGAGCCGCATCGGTGCCCCATCTCCGCCGAGCAAGGCCAGGCGGACCGGGATGACGAAGGGCTGCTTGTCCGGCTGGCCCGGAGTCGCCGGGCAGGATTGCTCAAGGGTCAGGCGCAGACAGCGATCCTGTTCAATCCATTGCCAGTCCGCCTGCACGCGCGGCGTGCCGGCCTGGCTGTACCAGCGGCTGAACTGCTCCAGGTCGCGTCCGTTGGCATCGGCCATGGCGGCGACAAAATCATCGCAGGTGACCGCCTGGCCGTCGTGACGCTCAAAATAGAGGTCCATGCCGCGCCGGAAGCCGTCGGGGCCGAGCAGGGTCTGGAGCATGCGCACCACCTCGGCGCCCTTGTGGTAGACGGTCATGGTGTAGAAGTTGTTGATCTGCCGGTAGCTGTCCGGCCGCACCGGATGGGCCATGGGACCGGCGTCCTCGGGAAACTGGCTGTTGCGCAGCAGCCGGACATCCTCGATGCGCTTGACGTCGCGATGCACCTGGTCGGCGGAAAACTCCTGATCGCGAAAGACGGTCAGTCCCTCCTTGAGGGAGAGCTGGAACCAGTCCCGACAGGTGATGCGGTTGCCGGTCCAGTTGTGGAAATACTCGTGGGCAATGACCTCCTCGATGGCCTGGTAGTCGGCATCGGTTGCGGTCTCGACGCTGGCGAGCACGTACTTGGAGTTGAAGACGTTGAGCCCCTTGTTCTCCATGGCGCCCATGTTGAAATCATCCACCGCCACCACCATGTAGATGTCGAGGTCGTACTCGCGGCCGAAGCGCTCCTCATCCCAGCGCATGGCCTTTTTCAGCGCGGCGACGGCGTGGTCGACCTTGTCGCGGTGATGATGTTCGACATAAAAGCGCAAAGCGACGTTGCGGCCGCTCATGGTGGTGAAGCTGTCCCGGATTTCCGCCAGGTCCCCGGCGACCAGGGCGAAGAGGTAGCAGGGCTTGGGGAAGGGGTCCTTCCAGGTCACCGCCAGCCGGCCGTCAGCGAGCTTTTCCCTGCCGACCTCGTTGCCGTTGGCCAGCAGCACCGGCCAGCGGTTGCTGTCGGCGACGATCCGGGTGGTGAAGCGGCTGAGGACATCGGGGCGATCGGGATAGAAGGTGATGCGCCGAAAGCCCTGGGCCTCGCACTGGGTACAGAAGGTGCCGTTGGAGATGTACAGCCCCTCAAGGGCGGTGTTGGCCTGCGGGTTGATGCGCACCAGGGTTTCCAGCAGGCATGCGGACGGCAGGTCGACAATGGTCAGTCCGGCCTCATCGAGCCGGTAGCGGCGTTCGGGAAGGGGCTGGCCGTCGAGACGAATCTCGAGCAGTTCCAGGTTTTCACCATCGAGCACCAGTGGTTCGCCCGCCTGCTCCGGTTTGCGCTGCAGCTTAAGCCGGGTGCGCACCAGGGTTGCCTCGGGCAGCAGTTCGAAGCAAAGTTCGGTACTGGCAACGTCCCAGGGATAGGGGCGGTAGTCCTGGCGGTGAAAAATCTGTTCTTTTGTCGGCATCCGTCTGTCTCCTTTGTAGCGCTAGCAAGCGCCAAGCATACTCCAGCGCGGGGCGGATGCAAACCGTTCGCGTGATGGGTTATTCCTCTGTTGGGGGGCGGTGTCGGAATCCCGACACCCCGAGAGGGCGCAAAAGTGTCGGAATCCCGACACCCTCGACCATGGTCATGGATCCAAGGCATTGAAAAGTAAGGCTTTGTTAGTCTGGCATGCTTGTCGCAAATGTGTCCGGCCAGAAGGGCTCTTCCTCTGAAACGATCCATCAACGTAAAGAGGAAGACAGGCTTCGGCAGCAATCGTGGTGAGCAGGCCCGCCGGTGCAGCGGGAAGCCTGAAGCGATTATCCGGAGTGACGCTGGGTAGAGGATGGACCCGAAAGGGAAGAGCCTTCTCCTTTTATCTCCTTGCGACGAAAGGCCCCGCGGATGCTTCCGCGGGGCCTTTCGTTTGCTCCGATTGGGCACAGACCCGTTCTCCGGGTATGATAGCCTCATCAAATCCTAACAATCACGTTGCAGTCTTGCCCTGATACCCGTTCCGGAGGGAGGTCGCATGGCCGGTGAACATATCCTGGTGATCGAGGACGAGGAGGATCTGCTCGCCCTGGTGCATTTTAACCTGAGCCGGGCCGGCTACCGGGTGAGCTGCGCCCAGAGCGGCGAGGAGGGGCTGAATCTGGCCGGGCCGGATACCGACCTGATTCTGCTCGATCTGATGCTGCCGGGCATCGACGGTCTGGAGGTCTGCCGCCGGTTGCAAGATGACGACCGAACCGCGAAGATCCCCATCGTCATGATGACCGCCCGGGGCGAGGAGGAAGATGTCGTGCGCGGTCTGGAGCTGGGGGCCGATGATTACGTTACCAAGCCCTTCAGCCTCAAGGTGCTGCTGGCGCGGGTGGCGGCGGTGCTGCGCCGCCGGGGGGAAGACACCGCCGATGACGTTCAGATTCTCCGGCACGGCGAGCTGGAAATTCACCCCGGCCGTAACGAAGTGCGTGTCGCCGGCGAGCCGGTTGCCCTGACCTTCACCGAATTCCGGGTGCTGCACGTGCTGGCGTCCCGCCCCGGCTGGGTCTTCACGCGTGACCAGATCGTCAGCGCCGTGCGCGGCGAGGGCTATGCCGTGACCGACCGGGCGGTCGATGTGCAGATCGTCGGCCTGCGGCGCAAGCTGGGAGTCTGCGGCCGGCTGATCGAAACGGTGCGCGGGGTCGGCTACCGCTTCAGCGACCGGTCGGGCGAAGGGGATGACTGATGCGTTCCCGCCGGCTGATCTGGCTGCTTTTCCCCACCTTTTTGCTGGTTATCGTGCTGACTCTGGCCGGCAGTCTCTGGTACGCCACCCGGACCCTGCACCGGTTTCACCTCGACCAGACCGCTCGCGTTCTGGAAGAGCGTGCCCGTCTGATCGAACACGCCCTTGCCCCCGATTCTCTGCGGCCCGGCGGGACCGAGGCCAATCTCCTCGCCCGTGAGCTGGGGCGTCGCGCCCACAGCCGGGTGACGATTATTCTCGCCGACGGCACCGTGATCGGCGATTCGGACGAAAATCCGGCCATCATGGACAATCACGCCGGCCGGCCCGAGGTCCGCGTCGCGCTGGCTGGCGGCCTAGGGCGTTCCCTGCGCCACAGCGACACGGTCAATCGAGACATGCTTTATGTTGCCCTGCCGGTCAGGGTTCAGGGCCGTATCGCCGCGGTGGTACGCGTCGCCGTGCCGGTGATCGCGCTGGAACAGGCCCTGGCCGAGCTGCGGTCGCAGCTGGTCATTGGCGCACTGGCCGTGGCTTTGCTGGCGGCGCTGGTCAGCCTCTACCTGGCGAGCCGGTTGAGCCGGCCGCTGGAGGCCATGCGTCAGGCGGCTGAAGCCTTCGGCTCCGGCCGGCTGACGCGCCGGGTGCCGGAACAGGGCTCGGAGGAGCTTCGTCAGCTTGCCCGGACCCTCAACCAGATGGCGGAACAGCTGGATCAGCGCATGCGCTCCATCGTCGCCCAGCGCAGCGAGATCGAGGCGATTCTGGCCAGCATGACCGAAGGGGTGCTGGCGGTCGATGCCGATGAGCGGCTGCTGCGCATCAACCGGGCGGCCATGGCCATGCTGGGGCTGTCCGACGAACAGCACGAAGGTCGGCCGATTCAGGAACTGGTGCGCCGCAGCGACCTGCAGCGTTTTATCCGGCAGGCCCTGCAAAGCGACAGCCCGGTGGAGGAGGACCTGGTGCTGCATGGCACGGAGGACCGCTTTCTGCAGCTTCAGGGTGCGCCGCTGAGGGATGAATCCGGCAGCCTGCGCGGCGCCGTCGTGGTGCTGAACGATGTCAGCCGTCTGCGCCGCCTGGAGCAGGTGCGGCGCGATTTCGTCGCCAATGTCTCCCATGAACTGAAGACCCCCCTGACGGCGATTCAGGGCTTTGTCGAGACCCTGCTGGCCGACGAACGGCCGGATCCGGAGCGGACCCGGCACTTTCTCGGCATCGTGAGGCGTCAGGCCGACCGGCTGCGCGCCATTATCGATGACCTGCTGCAGCTCTCGCGTCTGGAGCGGGAGGAGGCGGCCGAGCACATCGAGCGGGTCGTGCAGGCTCTGGGGCCTGTCGCCCGGGCCGCTCTGCAGGACTGCCAGATTCAGGCGGACAAGGCCGGCGTCGAGCTGATTTGCGACCTGCCAGAAGATTTGAGCGCTCCGGTCGATGCCGCGCTGCTGGAACGGGCCCTGAGCAACCTGATCGACAACGCCGTCAAGTACAGCCCCGCAGGGGGATGTGTGCGTCTTCGGGGGGAGCGTCGTGACGGCATGGTCCGTCTGGAGGTCATCGACCAGGGGATTGGCATCGCCCCGGAACACCTGCCACGCCTGTTCGAGCGTTTCTACCGGGTCGACAAGGGGCGCAGCCGGCAGCAGGGGGGCACCGGCCTGGGGCTTGCCATCGTCAAGCATATCGCCCAGCTGCACGGCGGTCGGGTCGAGGTCGACAGCGCCCCCGGCAGGGGGAGCCGGTTCGCCATCCTGCTGCCGACCGGCGACAGCTGACTTTCCTTTGCTCCCCGTTTCGCTATAATGGGCGGCACCTTTCGGCACAAGGAGTCGTCATGTCCAGCAGTTTCGGCACCCTGTTCAGGGTCAGCACCTTTGGAGAATCGCACGGTATCGGCGTTGGCGCCATCGTCGACGGCTGTCCGGCCAATCTCGAACTGTCCGAGGCTGATATCCAGCCTCAACTCGACCGGCGCCGCCCCGGCCAGTCGGACCTGACCACGCCGCGCCAGGAGGCCGACCAGGTCGCCATCCTGTCGGGGGTGGAAAACGGCCTGACCCTGGGAACCCCTATCGGCCTGCTGGTACGCAACAAGGACCAGCGTCCCGGCGACTACGGCGAAATGAGCAAGGTGCCGCGCCCGTCGCACGCCGACTACACCTACCAGGTCAAGTACGGCAATCGCGCATCCAGCGGGGGAGGGCGCTCCAGCGCGCGCGAGACCATCGGCCGGGTCGCGGCCGGGGCCATCGCCGAAAAGCTTCTCAAACAGTACTGGGGCGTGGAGATTGTCGCCTGGGTCTCCAGTATCGGCAGTGTGCGCTGCGGCGAGGTCGATACGGACCGTCTGACGCGCGACCAGGTCGATGCCCACATCACCCGCTGCCCCGATCCGGCGGTGGCGGAAAAGATGGCCGAAACCGTGCGCGAGGTGCGCGACGCCGCCGACTCCATCGGCGGTGTGGTCTCCTGTGTCTGCCGCAACGTGCCGGCCGGCTGGGGCGAGCCGGTGTTCGACAAGCTCGAGGCCAGGTTGGCGCAGGCGATGCTGTCGCTGCCGGCGACCAAGGGCTTCGAGATCGGCTCCGGTTTTGCCGGCACCGAACTGCTCGGTTCGCAGCACAATGATCCCTTTGTGTGGAAGGGGGATCGCCTCGGCACCCTGAGCAATCACGCCGGCGGCACTCTGGGCGGTATCTCCAGCGGCGAGCCGATCCTGTTCCGGGTCGCCTTCAAGCCGGTGGCGACCATCGGCAAGAGCCAGACCACGGCCGATTTCGACGGCAACGAAACCGTGCTCGAAGCCAGGGGGCGTCATGACCCCTGTGTCGTGCCGCGCGCTGTTCCCATCGTCGAAACCATGGCGGCGCTGGTGTTGGTCGATCTGGCCCTGAGGCAGCAGGCGCGTCGTCACTGAGCTGCGCCCGATTGTTTTTACGCTAAACTTGAGGGGAGCCTTCATCCGCAGGAGGTACCCCCATGTCCGAAACCATCCTGATCACCGGCGCCAATCGCGGTATCGGTCTGGAGTTGTGCCGGGTTTTTCTCGCCCACGGCTGGCAGGTGCTGGCGACCTGCCGCGATCCCGCCGATGCCGACGATTTGCGCCGCCTGCAGTCGACGACCGAGCATTTGGCGGTCCATCCCCTCGATGTCACCGACGGCGACCAGATCGCCGCGCTCGCCGGGCGGCTCAACGGTCGCCCCATCGACATCCTGTTCCACAACGCCGGTCTGTTCGGTCCGCGCGATCAGGCCTTCGGCAACACTGATGTCGAGGCCTGGCTTGAGGTTTTCAGGGTCAATGTCATCGCGCCGCAGAAACTGACCGAGGCCCTGGTCGGCAACGTCGCCGCCTCCCGCCGCAAGATCGTGGCCGTCATGGGCAGCCAGCTCGGCAGCCTGGCCGACAACAGCAGTGGCGGCTGGCCCATCTACCGCTCCAGCAAGGCGGCGGCCCACATGGTGGCGCGTACCTTGGCGATGGATCTCAAGGAGCGGGGCATCATCGCGGTTGCCTTCCATCCCGGCTGGGTGCGCACGCGCATGGGCGGTGACGAGGCGCCGCTGCCGCCGGCCGAGGCGGCCGCCGGTCTGGCGCGTCAGCTGCTGGCGCTCACCCCGGCGGATTCGGGCAGTCTCATTCACCAGGACGGCCGGAAACTCCCCTGGTAGCTAGGATTTCAGTCTTCGACGCGTTGCAGGTGGGCCGGATTGAGGTAGACGACCCGCTCTTTCAGCAGGCAGGTCAGGAAGCGTTTTTTCTGGTTCAGGTAGTCCTTCACCCGCCCTCGGCTTTCGGGCAGGTTGACATAGACGTCGGCACTCAGGGCCCGGCCGTCGGTGAGGACAAACCGGGCGCGGTGATGCTCCCCGAGAGTCAGCAGCGCCTCGTCTTCCTCGCTGCGGTCGACGCTGACCGACACCACCTGGTCGAGGTTGACCAGCACCACCTTGTCCCCGGCGCGCACCGGGATGAAGGTCTCTTCGTCGTTGAGCAGCTCGCCCACCCGCTGACGACCTCCGTGGTGTGGGCTGACCAGCTGCAGGAACAGTTCGCCGTCTATACGGCCGCCACCAGCCATGTGCAGCGTGGCGGCGACCGCTTCGGTGGCCAGTCGTCGCTCGCTCATGCCGGTCTCCCCTTGAGCAGAGGCGCGAACTGCGCCTTGTTGACCGCGAACCGGTAGGCCTCTTCCGCGGCGATTCTCTTCTCCTGAACCAGTTGCATCAGTGCCTGGTCCATCAGCTGCATCCCCTCGTTGCGTCCCGTCTGGATGATGGACGGGATCTGGAAGGTCTTGCCTTCGCGGATCAGGTTGGCCACCGCCGGGGTGACGCTGAGGATTTCCATGGCGGCGCAGCGCTTACCTTCAAGGGTGCGCGGCAGCTGCTGGGCCACCACCCCCTTGAGCGACTCGGCCAGCATGGTGCGGATCTGTTCCTGCTGATTGGTGGGAAAGACGTTGATGATGCGATCGACGGTCTTGGCGGCGCTGCTGGTGTGCAGGGTGCCGAAGACCAGGTGACCGGTTTCGGCCGCGGTGATGGCCAGCTCGATGGTTTCCAGGTCGCGCATCTCGCCGACCAGGATGATGTCCGGGTCTTCCCGCAGGGCCGCCTTCAGGGCCGCGGCGAACGACAGGGTGTGACAGCCGACCTCGCGCTGGTTCACCAGGCTCTTCTGGCTGACGTGGACGAACTCGATCGGGTCCTCGATGGTGAGGATATGTTCGTTGCGGGTGCGGTTGACATGGTCGATCATCGCCGCCAGGGTGGTCGACTTGCCGCTGCCGGTCGGTCCGGTGACCAGGACCAGCCCCTTTTTATGCTCGGTAAAGCGCAGCACCACATCGGGCAGGCCGAGCTGTTCGGCGGTGAGAATCTCGGTGGGGATAATGCGAAAGACCGCGCCGGTGCCGAGCCGGCCGCCGAAGATGTTGGCGCGAAAGCGCGCCTTGAGCGCCGGAACCTCGTAGGCGAAATCGAGATCACGGGTCTGCTCGAAGGTGTCCTTTTGCGCGTCGGTCATGATTTCGTACAGCAGCGCCTGACACTGGGGACCGGTCAGCACCTGGCTAATGGCCGGCTTCAGGCTGCCGGAGACCCGGATCAGGGGGGGATTGTTGGGCGAGATGTGGAGGTCGGAGCCCCCCTGGTCGCGCAGAATCTTGAACAGGGCGTCGATCTTGGCCATGGTTTCTCCGTGAAGGCATGTCTGATGTCCCCTTATCGACACCCACAGCCGTGGGATTTAGCCTTTCCGGATGCGGTCGGTGCTTCCGTCGGTTAGACTTGAGGCACTGACGGGAGGTGCCCCTATGCGTTCACGCAAGGTGGAATTTTCTGGCGCGCGCGGCGAGAAGCTTACCGGGCTGCTCGATCTGCCCGAGGATGAACGGCCGGTCGCCTGCGCCCTGTTCGCCCACTGCTTCACCTGCGGCAAGGACATCAAGGCCGCCGCCTGGCTGGCCCGGGCACTGGCCCGGGAAAAGATCGCCCTTTTGCGCTTCGATTTCGCCGGTCTGGGGGAGAGTGGCGGCGATTTTGCCACCACCAGCTTGAGTGGCAATGTCGCCGACCTGGTGGCGGCCGCCGCCTGGCTGGAGGAGGAGCTGGAAGGACCACAGCTGCTGATCGGCCATTCCTTTGGTGGTGCCGCCGCGCTGCGCGCCGCGCCGCAAATCGCCAGTGCGCGGGCGGTTGTCACCATCGCCGCTCCCTTTGATCCCCGGCACGTGCAGCAGCACCTGCAGCCGGCCGACACCGATCCCGGCCGCTGGCAGGTGGCCGGGCGCCCTTTTCGGCTGGACGACAGGCTGCTGGAGGATTTGGCGGCTGATGACCCCGGGCATGCCGTGGCCGAGCTGGGCCTGCCGCTGCTGGTCATGCACGCTCCGGCCGACAAGGTAGTGGGCATCGACAATGCCCGGCAGATCTACCAGGCGGCGCGGCACCCGAAAAGTTTCGTTTCGCTCGACAGCGCCGACCATCTGCTCTCTGACCCTGAGGATGCCCGCTATGCCGCGCGTATCATCGCCGCCTGGGCGTCGCGCTACCTGAAGCCGGTCGAGGCGCCGGGGATCGAATCCCTGGTCGAGGACAACCGGGTCACGGTGCGCACCGGCGCCGAGGGTTTCTACACGGAAATGTTCGCCAACGGGCACGCCCTGGTCGCCGACGAGCCGGTGGCCGTCGGTGGCACCGGTCATGGCCCGACCCCCTACGACTACCTGCTGGCGGCTCTCGGTGCCTGCACGTCGATGACGGTGCAGATGTACGCCCGGCGCAAGGGCTGGCCGCTTCAATGGGCCGTTACCCGCCTGCGGCACGACAAGATTCACGCCAGTGACTGCGAGGACTGCGAGACGCGTGCAGGCAAGATCGACCGGTTCGAGCGCGAACTCGAGCTGGTGGGCGACCTGGGCGAGGAACAGCGCGCCCGGCTGGTGGAGATTGCGGAAAAATGCCCGGTGCATCGGACCCTGCAC
>CAZCUR010000033.1:16309-27845 GCA_964501815.1 uncultured Geothermobacter sp. | reverse complement strand
GCGGCAACGGCGGCGGTTGTGAGGGGGGTCGTTTTGGTTCTATAATCAGCCAACCCCTGCCAACCGGAGACAGCTTATGCGTTTTACCAAGATGCACGGCCTCGGCAACGACTACGTCTACATCAACGGATTCGAGGAACAGGTCAGCGATCCATCCTCCCTGGCCGTGCGTGTCAGTGACCGGCACTTCGGCATCGGTTCCGACGGCCTGATTCTGATTCTGCCTTCGGACAAGGCCGATGCGAGGATGCGCATCTTCAACGCCGACGGCAGTGAGGCGGAGATGTGCGGCAACGGCCTGCGCTGTGTCGCCAAATTCGTTTATGAACGCGCCATCTGCCGCAACAATCCCATGCGTATCGAGACCGGCGCCGGGATCCTGACGGTCGACCTGTTTGTCGATACCAGGGACCAGGTGGAGAAGGTGCGCGTCGATATGGGCGCTCCACGTCTGACCCGGGGGGAGATTCCCATGACCGGACCGGCCGGAGAACAGGCTGTCGAGGTCCCGGTCGAAGCGGGGGGGCGGCGGTTTGCCGTGACCTGTGTCTCCATGGGCAACCCCCATTGTGTGGTTTTTGTCGACGATGTGGACACCTTTCCGGTGGCCGAGTTTGGTCCGCTGCTGGAAAACCACCCCCTGTTTCCCCGGCGCACCAATGTTGAATTCGTCCAGGTGCTCAGTCGCAGTGAGGTGCGCCAGCGTACCTGGGAACGGGGCGCGGGCGAGACCCTGGCCTGTGGCACCGGTGCCTCGGCGGTGACCGTGGCCGCGGTGCTGACCGGCCGTTGCGACCGGCGCCTTGTCAATCATCTGGCCGGAGGTGATCTCGAGCTGGAATGGCTGGAGGACGGGCCGGTGCTGATGACCGGTCCGGCCACCGAAGTCTTTACCGGGGAGTGGCCGGCATGAACGACTGCTCCATGTGCCGGCGCTGGCAGGAGGAGCCCGATCTGCGTATCGCCGAACTGGACCTCTGTCAGGTCACCCTCAACCGCGATCAGTTCTTCCCCGGCTACACCCTGGTCCACCCCCGGGAGCATGTTACCGAGCTGTTTCACCTTGAAGAAACTGTCCGTCACCGGTTGATCGACGAGGTCAGCCGCGTCGCTGAAGCTCTGGCGACGGTGTTCCGGCCGACCAAGATGAATTACGAACTGCTCGGCAACATGGTGCCGCACATCCACTGGCATCTGGTGCCCCGTTTTGACAACGACCCTCTGTGGCCGACGCCGATCTGGAGCCGGCCCCATGAAGAGGTACATCTGGAGGGCGACGCTTTGCGGGAGCGCATCGCCGCCATCCGTTCGGCTCTCGGTCTGCGAGGCGGTCCGGCATGAAGGCGATTCTGTTCGATCTCGACAATACCCTCTATCCGCCCGAGCGCGACCTCTTCTCCCTGATCGACGTGCGCATCAACCGCTACATGGAGGAGGTGGTCGGCATTGCCGCCGATCAGGTTGACGCCCTGCGGCGCCGCTACTGGCGCGACTACGGTGCCACCCTGCAGGGGCTGGTGCGCCACTACCGGATCGATCCGGAAGACTATCTGCACTACGTCCACGATGTCGATGTCCGCGGGCGCCTTGACACCGATGCCGAGCTTGCGGACAGGCTTGCGGACATTCCTGTTCCCTGTTTTGTCTTTACCAACGGTTCCCGCGATCATGCCCGACGGGTGCTTGATGCTCTGGGCATCGCCGAACATTTCGCCGGCATCTTTGACATCCGCATTGCCAACTATCAGCCGAAACCGAACGTCGACCCCTATCATGGGGTTCTGCAGAGCCTGAACCTCCCGGCCCAAAAGTGCGTCATGGTCGAGGATTCCCACGACAATCTCCGCACCGCCAAACAGCTGGGGATGACAACCGTCCTGGTGGGGCGGGGACCGGCTCCCGCATTCGTCGATCATCGCGCCGAGGATATCCGGGCGGCGGCAGAGCTGCTGGAATCCCTCTGTGCCACCCCTGTGGGGGCGGGGGCATGAAACCTCTGGTGGGGGTGCACGCCTCCATTGCCGGCGGTATTGACCGGGCGATCGGCCGCGGTGAGGCCCTGGGCTGTACCGCCCTGCAGATATTCACCAAAAACGCCAGTCAATGGGCGGCCAAACCGCTGGACGAAAAGCGGGCGGCGGCGTTTCGGGCCGCCTGGCGTGACAGCTCCATCGTTACCGTCCATGCCCACGACAGCTACCTGATCAATCTGGCGGCGCCCGATGAGCAGAAGTGGCGTCGTTCCATCGCCGCCTTTGCCGACGAACTGCGCCGCTGTCATTCTCTCGGCGTGCCCGGACTGGTGATGCATCCGGGGGCGCATCTCGGGCAGGGCGAACAGGCCGGTCTGCAACGTATTGCCGAGGCGTTTCGGCAGATTCTGGCCGAGGCTCCTCCGGACGTCCGTATCCTGCTGGAAACCACCGCCGGCATGGGCAGCCACCTCGGCTGGCGCTTCGAACACCTGGCCGAGATTATGGATCAGGTGCCGGGCCATGATTTCGGCGTGTGCTTCGATACCTGCCATGTTTTCGCCGCCGGCTACGACCTGTCGACCCCGGAAGGCTATGACCGGACCATGACCGAATTCGACCGTCTGGTCGGCTGTGACCGTATTGTGCTGTTTCACGCCAACGACAGCAAAAAAGAGTGTGGCAGCCGGGTCGACCGGCACGAGCATGTCGGCCGCGGCTGTATCGGTGAGACCGGCTTTGCCTGCCTGATGCGCGATGCGCGCTTTGCCGGGGTGCCAAAGATTCTGGAAACGCCGCCGGGCGAGGACAACTGCGAGGACCGGCGCAATCTGGCGCTGTTGCGAAAGCTGGCGGAGGTCGCGGGGTAACCAGGTTTGCATGCCTTCGCCTTGACCGTCGGTGCCCTGGTGCGAAAGCGAGGGATTTGCTGCATTTTTGCCTGAAAATCATTTCTGCCGAATCAAACTGGGGACATTATGCGTGCTGTGATCCAGAGAGTTTCCGGAGCCCGGGTGCGGGTTGACGGGCAGGTGGTCGGAGAAATCGAAGCAGGCCTGCTGGTTCTGCTCGGAGTCGGTCGGGGGGATACCGAGCGCGATGTCGCTTATCTCGCGGACAAGATTGCCGGGCTGCGTATTTTTGAGGATGAGGCCGGCAAGATGAATCTGAGTGTTCGGGATGTCGGTGGGGCGGTACTGGCTGTCTCCCAGTTCACCCTTTACGGTGACTGCCGCAAGGGCAGACGCCCGGGATTTTCCGACGCGGCACCGCCCGAGGAGGCGGACCGGCTCTACCGGCGGTTCGTCGAGGCCCTGCAGGCGCGTGGCTTGCCGGTCGCCACCGGTGTTTTTCAGGCCCATATGCAGGTCGAGCTGATTAACGACGGGCCGGTGACCATGCTGCTGAGCAGCACCAGGGAATTCTGATGGAACAGGACCGTTTGACGCGGGACGAGGGGCGTGGACGCAGTGCCCGCAAACGGGCGGCCAAACAGATCGAGGAGCATGCCCGCAGACTGGTCGAGCTGTCCGAAGCCGACCTGAAGCGACTGACGTTGCCGGCCGACGTGGCCGCTGAACTGAAGACGGCCCGACAGACCCGGGGGCATTCCTCGCAAAAAAGGGCGATCAAATACCTGGCCGGCCTGTTGCGCCGCGACGAGGAGGTTGCCCTGGCGGTCGCCGAATTTCTGGCGGGGCAAGATGCTGCCCGCTACCAGGAAGCGGCCCGGTTCCATAATCTGGAAGCCTGGCGCGATCGCCTGTGTGACCCCGTGACGGCGCCGGAAGCGATCCGCTTTCTGGGGGAGGTCCTTGATTCAGGGTCGTTGCGCCAGCTGCGGCAGGCCTCCCGGGCTGCCTGTGCCGGAGACAAAACGGCCGCTCGCAAGGTCTTTCGGCTGCTGCGGGCGGCGGAGCTGACGGACGCGCCTGAAGGCTTTTCCGACTGAAGCCTCTGCCGGAGCAAAGGCCCGAAACGAAAAAACCCGGCCTTGGGGGCCGGGTTTTTATCGGACAGGAGCTGAATCAGAGCGCCTTTTTGATCAGGTTTTCAAGCTGGTTCTTGGGCACCGCTCCCACGACCTGATCCACCACCTTGCCGTCTTTGAACAGGATCAGGGTCGGGATGCCGCGCACACCGTACTGGCCAGGGGTTGCGGGGTTTTCATCGACGTTGAGCTTGCCGATTTTCACCTGACCGTCGTATTCCTCGGCGAGGCTGTCAACGACCGGGGCGATGGCCTTGCACGGGGCGCACCAGGAGGCCCAGAAATCGACCAGCACCGGGGTGGAGGACTGCAGGACTTCGCTGTCGAAGCTGTCGTCGGTCAGTTCCAGAACTTTATCGCTTGCCATGTTCAGAATCTCCTTTTTCCACGTGGGTTCGGCAAAATTGCGTTTTTGCAATGATAAAGGAGACGGGAGAAAAATCAAGGGGCCTGCCCGCTCCCTTTCCCACGGCCGCTTGACAGCCTGGTTGAGCCTTCCTATTCTGCCGACATCGATGCTCTAAGGAGAGTCCATAATGCCCCAGGCCCGACTGCTCGATATTTTGCGTCGTGCCGGCGACTTGCCGGTTGAGACCTACGAAACCCAGGCGGGAGAATTGGCCCGCCTGTCCGGTGCTGTCGTGGACGCATTCCACCGGGATGCGCGTCTTTTGCTGGCCGGATCCGGCAACATGAGTCACATCGCGGCCCTGGTGGAGGCCTATTTTGTCGACCGGCTGGCTTCCTCTTTTGAACGTCCATCCCTGCCGGCCGTCGCCCTGGGGCAGAACCTGTCCCTGCTCCGTGTTTTCGAGCATCGCGGCCGCAGCACCGCATGTCTGCCCCGTTCTTTCGAGCTGCTGGCCCGGGAAGGGGATCTGCTGCTGATGTTTGCCGACGGTGCCCATGACCCGGCCATGGAGACGGTGGCGCAACAGGCGGTCGATTTCGGCTGTCCCACCGCCCTGGTGCGGCCGGAAAAACTCGCGTGGACCGGGCCTCCGGTTGAATTCTGCTTCCAGCTTCCGACTGACCATGACGGTGAACAGGTCGAATTGGCGCTGCTGTTCGGTCGGCTGCTGTGCGAGCTGGTCGAGCGTGGGCTGTTTCAGGTGGTTTGAGGGTGGCTTTCTATCCGGTTATGCTCAATCTCTCCGGCCGCCTGGCGCTGGTGGTCGGCGCCGGGCCGGTCGGTCTGCGCAAGGCCCGGGGATTGCTTGATGCCGGCGCCCTGGTGCGGCTGGTCGCGCCGCAGAGAGCGGAAGATTTCGACCATCCGGCCCTCGAATGGCATCCGCGAACCTATCGCCCCGCCGATCTGGAAGGAGCCGCTCTGGCCTTTGCGGCCACCGGTGACGGGGCTGTCGACTCCAGGGTGGCCGATGATGCCCGGGCGCGCGGCATCTGGGTGAATGTGGCCGCGGACCCTGATGGCGGGGATGTGATTGTGCCGGCGGTGCGCCGGTGCGGACCGCTGACGCTGGCGGTGGCCTCCAGTGGCGCCAGTCCCGCCGCGGCTGCCCTCGCCGCCGACCGTGCAGTTCAGTCCCTGGGGGTTGGCTGGCAGCGTTTCGCCCTGGTGGCGGGGGCGCTAAGGCGCCTTTCATTGACAGCAAAGAAGAGAGCAACCTATAATCGGACCGTTTTGCAAGGACTTCTGGAGGACGGCCTTGTCGAACTGCTGGAACGCGGTGACCGACAGGCCGTCGACGCGCTTTTACAGCGCCATTGCGGTGTTGAGGGCTTGGCGGCTCTCGAAATCAACCGAGCGGACCTGCCACTATGAATGTCAACATTCTGCTCTACAAGATCACCCTCCTGCTCTATTTTTCCGCCACCATTCTCTACCTGGTCGACGTCATTGCCCGCAGGAAGCAGGCAGGCCGCATCGGACGCTGGCTTCTGGTGGCGGGGCTGATGACCCATGTGGCCGCGGTGGCGGCACGCTATCTGGTGGCCGGCCATGCCCCGGTGGTCAACCTTGGGGAATCCCTCTCCTTTTTTGCCCTGGCCCTGGTGGTCATCTACCTGCTGTTCGACCTGAAATACCGGCTTGCCATTCTCGGCGCGTTCTGTTGTCCTCTGGCGCTGGCCATGATGATCTTCGGTACGGCCGCCGGTCCCGTCTCCACCGCCAATCCCGCTCTGGACAGCTGGTGGTTTCCGGTTCATATCACGCTGGCCTTTGCCGGCTATGCCGTCTTTACCCTCGCCGCCGCGGCCGGGGTCATGTATCTGCTGCAGGAGCGCATGCTCAAAAGCAAGCGCTTTTCCGGACTGTACTACCGGCTGCCGTCCCTGGACGTGCTCGACAGCATCAACTACAAGTGCCTGACGTTTGGTTTCCCCCTCATGACCATGGGGATTATCTCCGGTGCCGTCTGGGCCAATTCCGCCTGGGGCGGTTACTGGCGTTGGGACCCCAAGGAGACCTGGGCGCTGATTACCTGGTTTTTGTACGCGGCGCTGCTGCATGGCCGGCTTACGGTCGGCTGGCGCGGCCGGCGCGCCGCCGTTTTTGCCATTATCGGTTTTCTCTGCCTGCTGTTCACGTTTCTCGGCGTCAACCTGATGATGTCGGATCTGCACAGCTTCAATGCTCTGGAGGGCAGGTAGGAGGCTTCAACATTTCATGAACATTATTGTCGTCGGTCTCAGTCACCATACCGCTCCGGTCGAGATTCGCGAAAAGGTCGCTTTCGCCCCCACCGACATGGAAAAGCCCTTGCGTCAGGTGGTGGAGCTGCCGGAAATCTCCGAAGCGGTGATCGTCTCGACCTGCAACCGGGTCGAAATCTACGCCACCGCCAAAGACGCGGATGCCGGCATCGCCGTTTTGCGGCGTTTTCTGGCGCGTTACCACGGGCTGGAGGATGATCTGCTTCTGCCCCACCTGTACGACTATCAGGGCAGTGACGCCATCCGCCATGTCTTTCGGGTCGCTTCGAGCCTGGACTCCATGGTTATCGGCGAGCCGCAGATTCTCGGTCAGATCAAGACCGCCTACGGCTACGCCAGTGAATTCAGGACGGTCGGGCTGGTGCTCAACCGCTTTTTGCACAAGGCCTTTTCCGTCGCCAAGCGCGTCAGAACCGAAACCAACATCGCCGGCAACGCCGTTTCGGTTTCCTTTGCCGCCGTGGAGCTGGCGCGCAAGATTTTCGGCAGCCTTGACGGCAAGGCGGTCATGCTGGTCGGCGCCGGCGAGATGTGCGAGCTGGCGGCGCGTCATTTCATCAACAACGGGGTCACCAGGGTCCTGGTGACCAACCGGACCTTCTCCCGGGCGGAAAAACTGGCGGCCGAGTTTGAAGGACGGCCGATTCCCTTTGAGGAGTTCACCGGGCATCTTCCCGAAGCCGACATCGTTCTGGCCTCCACCGGAGCGCCGACCTTTATTCTCAACCGGTCCCAGGTGGAAAAGGTTCTGCGCCAGCGGCGCAACCGGCCGATGTTCTTCATCGACATCGCCGTGCCGCGCGATATCGATCCCCAGGTCAACGATATTGCCAATGCCTATCTCTATGATGTCGATGATCTGCAGGGGGTGGTGCAGGCCAATCTGAAGGAACGGCAGAAGGAGGCCAAAAAGGCCGAAGCGATTATCGACCAGGAGATCGGTCAGTTTCACAACTGGCTGGGGACCCTCGGGGTGAAACCGACCATTGTCGCGCTGCGGCAGAAATGCGAGGAGATCCGTCAGGCGGAGGTCGAAAAAACCCTGCGTCAGCTCAAAGGTCTGGGGACCAGGGAAGAGAAAGCCCTTCATGCCCTGACGTCGGCCATTATCAACAAGATTCTGCATACGCCCATCAGCCGGTTGAAACAGAATGGCGGGGACGACGGCGCCGGTGACTATGTCGACGCCTTGCGCACCCTGTTTGATCTGCCGCAGGTTGAAGACGCAGAGCTGAAACCGCTGGATGAATCCGGTCGGGACTGATTTTCAAGGAGATTTGACAGCCATGGCCAAAAAATCGTTGCGCATCGGGACCCGTGCCAGCCAGCTGGCTTTGTGGCAGGCCAACTGGGTCAAGCAGCAGCTGGAAAAACGTTATCCCGACCTGGAGGTGTCCTTGGTCAAAATCAAAACCCAGGGGGACAAGATTCTCGATGTCCCGCTCGCCATGGTCGGCGGCAAGGGTCTGTTCGTCAAGGAGATCGAAGAGGCCATGCTGCGCGGCGAGGTCGATATCGCCGTGCACTCGATGAAGGACGTGCCGACCGTTTTTCCGGAAGGGCTGGATTTGCGCTGTATCACCGCCCGGGAGGATGTGCGCGACATCTGCATCCTGAAGGAGGGGTACGAAAGCTTTCGGGATCTGCCCCAGGGCGCCCGGATCGGGACCTCGTCGCTGCGGCGCAAGGCTCAGCTGCTGGAGCTGCGGCCTGACTTTGAGATGGTCGATATTCGCGGCAACGTCGAGACCCGCATCCGCAAGCTGACGGAGGAGAATCTCGATGCCGTGGTGCTGGCGGCCGCCGGTATGAAGCGGCTCGGTTTTGCCGACCAGATCAGCGAGTACCTGCCCGTGGAGGTCTCTCTGCCGGCCATTGGTCAGGGCGCGCTCGGCCTGGAAAGCCGCGTCGACGATGACGAAACCAACGCCCTGATCGATTTTTTCAACGAGCCGGATACCGCCGCGGCGGTGACCGCCGAGCGCGCGTTGCTGGCCCGTCTTGAGGGCGGCTGCCAGGTGCCCATTGCCGCCCACGCGACCGTTGAAGCCGGTACCCTGACCCTGAAGGGGCTGGTTGCCAGTGTCGACGGCCAGGAGGTGATCCGTGGCGAGAAGTCCGGTTCCACCGATCAGGCCGCGGCCATCGGCAAGGCGCTGGCCGAGGACCTGATCGACAGGGGCGCCGGTCGCATCCTCAACGAGGTTTACGGCTGCCAGACCTTCGAAGACTAGAAGGGATATCCTCTCGATGGCGAGTCCGAAGCAGGCGAGCGGACGGGTTTACCTGGTCGGTGCCGGGCCGGGAGACCCCGGGCTGATTACGGCCAGGGGACTGGCCTGTCTGCGCCGGGCCGAGGTGGTTATCTACGATTACCTCGCCAATCCGGTCTTTCTCGATGAAGCGCCGGCCGATGCCGAACGGATCTATGTCGGCAAGACCTGCGGCTGCCATCACACCCCCCAGGAGCACATCAACGCCCTGCTGCTCGATCACGCCCGCGCCGGCCGCACCGTCGTGCGTCTGAAGGGGGGCGACCCCTTCATTTTTGGTCGTGGCGGCGAAGAGGCGGCCTTGCTGCACGAGGCGGGCATCCCCTTTGAAGTCGTCCCCGGAGTCACCGCCGGGTTTGCGGCCGCCGCCTATGCCGGTATCCCGCTGACCCACCGGGACTTTACCACCAGCCTGGGACTGTTCACCGGACACGAGAAACCGGAGAAAAAGCTCTCCAGCCTCGACTGGGACAAGATTGCCACCGGTCTGGGCACGCTGGTTTTCTACATGGGCATGACCAACCTGCCGGTCATCTGCGACAAAATGATGGCCCACGGGCGCGCGCCTGAGACGCCGGTGGCGGTGATCCGCTGGGCGACCACGCCGCGCCAGCAGGTTGTGGAAGGGACCCTGGCGACCATCGTCGACGAGGTGGCCCGGGTCGGCCTGAAGCCGCCGGCGGTGATCGTGGTCGGTGAGGTTGTCGGCCTGCGCCGGCAGCTGCGCTGGTTTGAAGACCGGCCCCTGCTGGGCAAGCGCATTCTGGTGACCCGTTCGGCCTCGGCCGGCGGCGAATTCGCCCGACTGCTGGAACAGCTCGGCGCCGAGGCGGTGCTCTGTCCGGTGATCCGCTTCGCCGATCCGGAGGATTGTGCGCCGCTGGATGAGGCGTTGCGACACCTGGCCGAATATGATGATTTGATTCTGACCTCGGCCAACGCCGTGGAGCGGTTTTTCGCCCGCCTTGACGCGCTTGGCCTCGATGTACGCGCCCTGGGCGGCCTGCGTCTGGTCGCCGTCGGCCCCAAGACCGCAGCCTCGCTGCGCCGCTATCATCTGAATGCCGACATCGTTCCGGCAGACAGCCGCGCCGAAGGGGTGGTGGCGGAACTGACCGGCCTTGGGGTGACCGGTCGCCGCATTCTCTACCCGCGCGCCCAGCTGGCCCGACATGTCATTCCCGAGCAGTTGGGCGCCGCCGGTGCCCGGGTCGATGCGCCGGTTCTGTACCGCACCCTGCCCAACCCCGAAGGAGCGGGCCGTCTGGCCCAGGCGCTGAAGCAGGGCCTTGACGCCGTAACCTTCACCGCTTCTTCGACGGTGACCAATCTGCTCGATTTGGCTGATGCGGATCAGCGCCGTCAGTTGCAGGACCTGCCGCTGTTTTCCATCGGGCCCGAGACCAGCCGGACCCTGCGGCGGCTCGGGCTGAAGATCGCCGCCCAGGCGGAGATCTCGACTCTGGAAGGGATGGTCGAAAAGGTTGTTGAATTTTTCCAAAACCCGGCCAAAGACTGAGTGGCCAAGACCCCGGGTCTGCCTTTCGCCCTCAGCCTTTCGCCTTTAGCCGCTGCACAGGAGAGGCCCATGTTTTTCCCCGAATACCGTGCCCGCCGTCTGCGTCGTACCGAAACCCTGCGCCGCATGGTGCGCGAAACCAGCCTGAGTGTCGATGATTTCATCTACCCGATGTTTTCCGCCCATGGCGACAACATCAAAAATCCCATACCGTCGATGCCGGGTATCTACCAGCAGTCCATCGAGCATATCGTTGCCGAGGCCAGGGAGGTGCATGAACTCGGCATCCCGGCGGTCATCCTGTTCGGCATTCCCGAGTGCAAGGACCCGCTCGGCCAGGATGCCTACAGCGACGAGGGGATCATCCAGCGCACGGTGCGCGCCATCAAGGCCGAGGTGCCGGAGCTGGTCGTGATTACCGATGTCTGCATGTGCGAGTACACCGACCATGGCCACTGCGGCGTCATCAGGGACGGCGATGTCGATAACGACGAAACGCTGAAACTGCTGGCGGCCGAAGCGCTGTCGCATGCCCGGGCCGGTGCCGATATCGTCGCCCCCTCGGATATGATGGACGGCCGGGTGGCGGCGATCCGTGAGGTGCTCGACGCCAACGGGTTCAGCCACATTCCCGTGATGAGCTATGCGGTCAAGTACGCCAGCGCCTACTATGGCCCTTTTCGTGACGCCGCCGAATCGACACCGCAGTTCGGCGACCGCCGTTCCTACCAGATGGACCCGGCCAACCGTATCGAGGCTTTTCGTGAAGCGGCCCTCGATGTCCAGGAATGCGCCGATTTCCTGATGGTCAAGCCGGCGCTGGCCTACCTCGACATCATCCGGGACCTGAAGGAGCGTTTCGATCTGCCGATGGTCTGTTACAACGTTTCCGGTGAATATTCGATGATCAAGGCCGCGGCCCAGGCGGGCTGGATTGACGGGGACCGGGTGATGCTGGAAACGCTGACGGCCATGAAACGGGCCGGTGCCGACCTGATTATCACCTACCATGCCAAGGAGGCCGCCAGGCTGCTCAGGGGCTGACAGGCCCGGAGAAACAGGTCCGAAAAGCCCGGTCGCGCAGGCGGCCGGGCTTTTGTCA
>CAZCUR010000033.1:0-16209 GCA_964501815.1 uncultured Geothermobacter sp. | reverse complement strand
CCCCCCTCTCCCTTCAGGGGGATACGGTGTCCTTGCGGGATGGGGCGGGTTCTGTTGTTCAGTAAGGGTGAAGGGAGGCCTGGGCGATGGCGTCGAGCCGGCTTTGGAGGCGGGGCAGGTCGACGCGTTCGCCGGCAGCCTGAAGACGGGGCGAACCGATATCGGCGGTGCGCGCCGGCCGGTCACACAGAATCATGCCGCCGAGCAGGCTCAGGGCCACAAGGAGCATGCCAAGGATGTATCCGTTGCGTTTCATGTCGCCACCTCCGGAATAAGCCCGTTAACCTTACCTTTCGGCGCGTCCGGTCGGCAGCTTTAGCCCAAAACGTCATCTGCTATACTTGGCGGTAGCCGGGAGGGACATTTTGGACAGCCAGGACGGACAGCAGGCTCTGAGCCGCAGCGAGCAGATCACCGCGATTTCCCACTATTATCGCGCCGAGGTACAGCGCAGCCTTGCCTGGCGTGAACGCCTCGACCGGACCACCAACTGGGCCGGGGCGATGACGACCGCCTTTCTCGGTTTCGGCTTTTCCCATCCGGAAATCCATCATTCCATCTTCGCCTTTGGTTATGCCATCCTGTTGATTCTGCTCTACATCGAGGCCCGGCGGTTTCGGTTTTTCGATGCCTATGAATACCGTGTGCGCCTGTTGAATCAGCACTTCATCTACGGTATTCTGGCGCACGGCGTTTTGCCGACCGATTTCGACCAGCAGGATGAAACCTACTGGCGGGCCGAAGTCGCTTCGGATCTGCGTTACCCGCAATACAAGATGGGCATGCGCCAGGCCCTGTGCCGGCGCCTGCGTGCCAACTACATCTGGTTTTATCTGCTGCTGCTGGCGGCCTGGATGATCAAGGTCTGGATTCATCCGCAGGTCGCCCATTCCTGGGCTGAATTTTTCCACCAGGGCTCGATCGGTGCCCTGCCGGGCGCTGTCGTGCTGGGGCTGCAACTGGTTCTGCTGGGCGTCGTCCTCTGGCTCAGCCACCTGGGCCGGCGTCGCATCGGCGGCCGCGATGTTCTCCATACCCGTTGAAAGTGTCCACCTGACATGGAAACCTTTATCCATCGCCTTGCCAACGGCCTGCGCCTGGTGGTCGTACCCATGCCCCACCTGCACAGTGTCGAGATGGTCTGTTATGTCGGTGCCGGCGGCCGGAACGAGAGTCCGAAGACGGCCGGCATTTCCCACATGCTTGAGCACATGCTGTTTCGCGGCAACAGCGCCTATCCTGACAGCCTGGCGCTGGAGCGCGCCTTTGAAGCGGCGGGGGGCGGAGCCAATGCCAGCACCGATGTCGAGACCACCTGTTATTACAGCCGCATTCACCCCGAAAAGATTGCGGATGGGGTTCGGCTCTTTTCCCATTTGCTGCGAACGCCGCTCTGGCGCGACCTGGAACTGGAACGGCGCGTCATTCTGGAGGAGGCCCGCGAAGACCTCAACGAAAAGGGAGAGATCATCGACCCGGATACCCTGACCAATGCGCTGCTCTGGCCCGACAGCCCTCTCGGACAGCCTCTGATTGGAACGCAACAGACCCTGCATGCTCTCTCCGCTGCCGACCTGGCCGATTACCACCAGGCGTTCTACACCCCGGACAACACGGTTGTGGTCATGGCCGGCAGGGTGGAGCCCGCCAAGGCTCTGGATGCGGTGGCCAGGGTCTTTACCGACTGGCGCGGAGCCTGTCGTCGAACGCCGACGCCGGTCCCTGTCCCGCCGCGAGGGCCGTTCAGTGTCTGGGTCCGGGATTCCGATTCCCAGGTGAGCCTGCAGCTGGCGTTGCGGCTGCCCTGGGGCCGGCATCATGACCATGCCCCGGCCTTGCGGCTCTGGCGCCGCATCCTCTCCTGGGGGGGCGGCTCAAGGCTGATGCTGCGGCTGCGTGAAGAACTCGGTCTGACCTATCATGTCGAAGCCAATCTGCACCTGCTGGCCGACACCGGCAGTCTCACCATCGACCTGTCGGTTCAGCCCGGCAACCTTGTCCAGGCCTTTGCCGAAATCCTGGTTTTGCTGCGGCAGATGACCGATGAGGTTGTGTCCGGCGAGGAACTGGAGCGTATCGTCCAGGGATACCGCTACGACCTCGATTACAGTCGGGACCTTCCGGAGGAGATGGCCGTGCGCTACGGCTGGGGGGAACTGGTCGGTTTCCGGCGGGACATCGATGAGGATCTGGCCCGCGCCTGTGCCGTGACGCCGGAGCTTTTGCAGCAGGTCGCGCGCGAAGTGGTCGATCCGTCCTCTATGGCGCTGGCGGTGGTTGGGCCGTGGACGCTGCCCCAGCGGCGCAAGATGGAAAAACTGCTGGCAAGTTTTCCGTCCTGACAACGGCTTGTGCGATCAGGCGCCCCGGCGGGTTTCGCCGGAGCGCCTGGTTTTTGTGCCTCAGGAGTTGAGATACTGGGGGATGACCTGCGCCAGGGTTTCGAATATGCCGGTAAAGATCGTCTCGTCCCTCTCGAGCAGGGTGATGCGGAACCCAAGCTCGGGGGTGGAGAAGGAGGAAAGGGGCACAACGCAGATACCGGTGGAGGCAAGCAGGTAGTAGACAAAGCGCTTGTCGAGGCTGACTCCCGGCTCGGCGACCAGTTTCTCCACCAGTTCACGCACACCGTCGTTTTCAATCGGCAGGGTCTGCCGGTCGGTCAGACGGCCACGCTCGAAAATGACGCTCATGTAAAAGGCGCCGTTGGTACGGTTGACCTCCAGCCCGGGCACATCCTTGAGGATATCGTAGGCGATGTTGGAGAATTTTTCGTAGCGCGCCTTGCGCTCATCGAGCCAGGCCGGGTATTCGGGGTGCGAGAGAATGCGTGGGATGGCCTTTTGCGGCAGGGTGGTCGAGCAGACCTCAACCATTTTTGAGTCGACAATGCTCTGGATGTAGCGGGCAAAGACCGGGTCCTTGTCGGCGTTGTACACCTCGATCCAGCCGCAGCGGGAGCCGGGCCAGGGAACTTCCTTGCTGATGCCCTTCATGGAGATGGCCGGGACATCGCCGATCAGATCCGACAGGGGCCGGGTGCTCTGGCCGTTGTAGACCAGGTTCATGTAGATTTCATCGGCGATGATGAACAGGTCGTATTCGCGGGCGATCTCGATGATTTCACGCAGGATGCGTTCGGGGTAGACGGCGCCGGTGGGGTTGTCCGGGTTGATAATCAGGATGCCGGAAATGGCCGGGTTGTATTTGACCGACAGGCGCAAATCATCCAGGTCCGGGTACCAGTTGTTGTGCGGATCGAGCCGGTAGGTGACCGGTTTCTGGCCGGAGTGGGCGCCTTCAGCCGAGCTGTGGGTCGAGTAGGTCGGCGACGGGCCGATGACGCGTGCCTCGCGCCGCAGCAGGCCGTAGACCTTCTGGATGGCGTCGCCGAGGCCGTTGAAAAAGATAATGTCTTCGGCGGTGATCTGGACACCGCCCCGGGCGTTGGTCAGCCCGGCGAGAAATTCGCGGGTCTCCAAAACGCCTTTGGTGGCGCAGTAGCCGTAGCTGCAGTCGGTCATGGCCAGGTCGGCGACGATCTGCTTCATCCAGTCGGGAATGACTTCCCCCTTGGCGATCGGGTCGCCGATGTTCTCCATATTGGTGCGGATGCCGAGTGATTGCAGTTTTTCGGCGATTTCGACGATGGCGCGAATCTCGTAAGTCCACTCCCCGGCGCCGATGTGAACAATGTTGTTGCGCATGTCAGTCTCTCCTCACGGTTGTTTGCGACAATAAAAAAGGCCATGGACGGTGCCATGGCCTGGTCATTTCCCTGTTGGTTGCACTTCAGGATTGGGGGCCATGCGCACTCCGACGTCCTGCGGTCCCTGCGGCCGCTGCGCTGGTAGCTCGTGCTGCGAAGGCTGCCGGCGAGAAGTTCGGAGCGATGGTCGAATGGAGCATGGCAATCAATCCTGCAGGCTGGGTAACACAGCCGACCGATGTTGTCAACAGCTAATCTTTTCCTCAGAAGGGCCGGCGTTTCTTGCGGGACAATTTCCCCATGACCCAGCCGAAAAAGAGAACGCCTGCGCCGGCGAGAAACCACTTGATGCTGCCGGTGGTCAACAGGCTGGTGTTCTCTTCGTTGAGGCGCGTGACTTCCGCGGCGAGCCTGGCATTTTCCTGCCTGAGCTGGTCGCGCTCCTGGGTCAGCTGCACCAGGTTGGCCGAATCAGCCAGCAGCTTGCGGTATTTTTTGTCCACACTGTCGCGTTGGGCCAGAGCCGCAGCCAGTTTGTCCTTGAGTTCGGCATTTTCACGGGCCAATGCTTCAGCCTGCTGCTGGGCCTGCTTGCCGCCGTCCGACAGGGCCGCCAGTTGCTGTTTCAGTTTGGCAATCTCGTCTGCCTGCCGCGCCAGCTGAATGGTTTTGGGCACCCGGTCCGTGATGTATTGCTTGAGAACATAACCTTCCTTGCCGTCCTCGGTGCGCACATGCAGAAACCGCCCCTCTTCGCCGAGAATCTCCACCCGGGTGTCGGTCTTCAGATGGTCAAGGGCTTCGGCCTTGATATCGGCTGTAGTCCGCAGGGTCAGGACGAGCTGATCGGTGACATAGCCGGTGGCGGCAAACACCGGTCCGGGCAGAAGCGCCAGGAAAATCAGAAGCAGCAGAGAACGCGGCATGGCAACCTCCCGTTTCAGCAGTGAACAGCGGTAGCATAGGAGGTTGTGCGACGACAATCAAGCTGAAATCGCTATGGATTTTAATGCCTGCCGGCCAGGCCGAGGTCGATCATGTCTTTCAGGATCGCCACCGCTTCCAGGCTGTAGGGATCTTTATGGACCTCCCGGCGCCAGCGGGCGATGCGATCTTCGTTCTTGTCGGCCTCTTCGTCCTCGTTCAGCTGGTCGTGGAAACCGTTGCGGCGCGCTTCCAGTTCCTGACGCTGTTTGCGCGCCTTGTCCATCTGGAGGCTGACCCGGCTCTCTTCCCGATGCTTGCGCGCCTCGTCCGCCTCCCGGGCGATTTTGCGGAACTCCTCGCTTTGGCTGACCCTTTCAGCACTGCGCAGGCGCAGTTCGGCGGTTGCGGGGGATTGGGCGGACCAGGGGGTATATTCGGCGGGCGCCACGGTGTCCCAGGGCAGGGCGTAGTCCATGTATTTCTCGCCGCTTTCGACGAAGCGCATGCGGTCGGGCAGGACCAGGTCGGCTTCGACTCCCTTGAACTGGGTGGAGCCGCCGCTGACCCGGTAGAATTTTTGCGTCGTGATCTTCAGGGCGCCCAGGGGCTTGTACTTGTCCATGTTGCGGAAGGGGATGGCCCGGTCCAGGTCGAGAATGGTCTGTACCGTCCCTTTGCCATAGGTGTGATCGGCGCCGACGATGACCGCACGGTGATAATCCTGCATGGCGGCGGCAAAGATTTCCGAGGCCGAGGCGCTGAAGCGGTTGACGAGAACCACCAGCGGGCCGTCCCAGGCGATGTCGTCCTCCCGGTCTTCCAGAACCCGGATGCTGTCGTTGCTGCTTTTGACCTGCACAACCGGTCCTTCTTCGAAAAAGAGGCCCGAGATATTGACGGCATCGGTCAGGGCGCCGCCGCCGTTGTTGCGCAGGTCAATCACCAGCCCGGCAATGTTGTGCTTTTTCAGTTCCTTGATGGCCTTGCGCACATCGTCGGTGACGTTGCGGCCGGTCCCTCCCCGAAAACGGCTTTGAAAATCCCGATAAAAGCTGGGGATGAGGATATAGCCGAAAGCGGGGCCGTTTTTCTCTTCCGGTTCGAAGGTCGTCCAGCGCACGAAGGTCTCCTCGATCTCGACCACGTCGCGGACGATGGGGATGATTTTGACCTTGCCGTTCGGTTTGCGCACGGTCAGGCGCACTTCGGTCCCTTTGGGCCCGCGGATCAGCTCGACGGCGTCGCGCAGCCGGGTGTCGGTGACATCGACCGGCTCCTCCTTGCCCTGGCCGACGGCGAGGATGATATCCTCGGCTTCCAGCTCTCCCTGTCGGGCGGCAGCGCTGCCGGGAATGATGCGGACCACCTTGATGAAGCCGTCCTCTTCGCGCAGGGTGGCACCGATGCCTTCGAGGGAGCCGCGCATGCCGATTTCAAAATCCTCTTTCTGCTTGGGCGGAAAGTAGCTGGTATGGGGGTCAAAGGCCCGGGCCACGGCGTCGAAATAGCGGTCGTAGTAGTCCTGCAGGGTGTCCTTGAGCAGGCGGTCGAAAAAGACGTCAAAGCGTTTGGCGATCTTGGCGCGCGCCTCGGCCTGGCCGGCCCCCCTGGCGGCCGGGTTCTGCACATCCTTTGTTTTGCGCTTGCTTTGGCCGTCGGTCCCCTTGTCCTGCTCGTCACTGTTTTCCAGGGTGAGCATGCGCACCAGGACCTGGTATTTGAGAATCTGACGCCAGCGTTCACGCAGTTCCTTGTCGCTGCGGCACCAGTCGAGTTTTTCCGGGTCGGTTTCAAACTCTTCATCCCGGGAATAATCGAAATCCTTGGCCAGAATCTCCTCGGCGAGGGTGCGGACCTGCCGGATGCGTTTTTGCAGCAGGGTGTGGGCCAAAACCGGCAGTTCGATCCGGCCGCGATTGATTTCGTCGTCGATACGGTTGCTGAAGGCCCGAAGCTGGTTCACGTCTTCGAGCAGCAAAAAGCGTTTTTGAAAGTCGAGCTGCTTCAGGTAGAGATCGAAGGCGGCCCGGGACAGTTCGTCATTGAAAGATTTGCGGCTGAAGTGGTGCTGCCCCAGTTGCTGGCGCAGGACGTAGCTGAGCAGCCGGGCCCGGCTGGCGACCTCGTCGTCGTTGCGGTGGGGCTGGATTTGCGCGCAGAGGCTGCCGGGAAGCAGCAGAAGCAGAAGAACAAGGATGAATTTACGCATGGGTGCCGTCCGTTTGCCGAAAATTAAGTGTGCAGCGCAGATTAGCACAGCCGTTCCCTTGCGGCAATCGGGCGGTCAGGGCTTCAGGGAGACAGTGATGCTTTGGAGCAGGTTTTCAAAGATGCCCAGGGCGTCGGGATAATGTTTCTGCGGACCTGCGTAGCCTGCCTGCAGGTAATGATCCGGCAGGGGAATAACCAGTTGCAGACGTGCTTCCGGTCCGCCGCTGCCGGGCTGCAGCAGCACCAGGTAGGGGACCTGTTTGCCGGCGACTTCCATCTGGCCGCGTTTGCGGATGTCAGCTCCCTGGTCGCTGAAGAATTTTTCCAGCAGGTTCAACTGCTTTTGTGCCGAACTGCCGGGCACCTCAATGCGGGGGACCAGCTTCAGCTCGATATGCATGGCCGGCCCGGTTGTCTGCCGCGGCGCCAGTCTCCAGCTGCGGGGTTCGCTTCCCGCGGCCACCTTCCAGGTGGGTGGATAGCGAAAGGCGAGTCCCGAGGCGTCGTCGGCGAAGGTGAGGTAATCGGGGGGGATGGACGGCCCCCGTCCCGTGTCTGAACCGGTCTGTTCCCGGGGCTGGTTCAGGGTCAGTCGGTAGCCGGGAGGTTCCAGCAGGGGTTCATGCAGCCAATCCGGCACCGGGTCCAGCCCCCTGGAGACGGTGTACCAGGGGCCTTCCGGAGCCAGGCGGATGGCGCACCAGCCGCGCTCGCAACGGTTTTCCTGCTCGAACTGCAGCCGGATAAAGCCGGAGCGTTCCTGGGCGGCGAAGGTCAGGGCCAGCCGGGGGTGGCCGTGATTGTCCCTGGCCGCCAGTTTTTCGTTGTCGCTTTCGGCAAAGCCGAGGATTTCCGCTCTGACCCGGGTTCCGGCAGGATAGCCCTGCAGGCGCACATCGACCCTGCCATCGCTGGCGAGGACCACTTTGTAGACATCGACCGGATCATTGATCCGCCCTTCTATGGGCTGGCGCGGATCGACCAGGGTCGCCTGGCCCAGACTGTTGTTGGGTTCTATTTCCAGCGCGGCTCTGACCGCCACGGGCCAGGTCAGAATGGCGGTCAGCACCAAAGTGACCAGAATGTTCATGAATCCCCTCCCTCCATGACGTAAGCAAAACCGGTCCGATGTTGCGACAGGCAGCAGTGCATCAAATATAGCAGGCAGGCGTCCTGATGCCAAAAAGTCTCAGGCGATGGTGCGAATCCGGCCGGGGTGGGGGGCGGGGCGCCCGCTGTCGGCGGTGGCCTGACCGGGTGTCGGTCCGGTTTGTTGGCCGGTGGCGGGCTCGGGTTGCAATCCGGCAAGCCGTCTTCGGGCCTCGGCGCTGATGCGCACCCGGTCCGGGCCCGCAGGTGCGGACATTTTGGGCGGGGTCGCGGCCGGTGCAGGTGTTGCCGGCTCCGTTGCCGCCGGCGCAGGCTTTTGGCCGGAAATCTGAACCCGGTAGGCGGGATTATGCAGGCTGTTGAGAGTCATGGGGTTGTCTCGCACCCCTCTTATCGGCTCTTTGGCGAAAACCTTTAGCCCGTGTCAGCCTTTTTCCGCCCAGGGGCGAATGTCGAGCCGCTGCCGGTTGTCGGCCAGGTAGGTCTGCAGAATCCGGTAGATGTCGAGATCGAAACGGTAGCTTTCCGGCACCGGTGCGGCTGGCGGCGTATCGCCTGTCGTCGTCTCCAGGTGGCACCACAGATCGATCAGATGCCGGGCCGAAAGTCCCGATTGCGGATGGCGTTCGTGAATCACCACCGGGCCGTCCCAGGGCCAGGCGGTCAGGCGGGTCTGTTCCAGGGCTTTCAGCAGACGGCGGTGATGTTCCTCGACCGGCTCGTTGCCGACGCAGGCACCGCGGCACTGCCTGAGCTGATAGCCGAAGCAGGGGCCATCGGTCTTTTCCAGCCCGAGCAGGACGCCGCACAGCCCCTGTTCGCGCATCAGCTGCCGCAGCGTCTCCTGGGCTTTTTTGCGGCTGCGGAACAGGCCGTGACAGTGACGCAGCCGGTGGTCGGTGGGGCGGTCGAGGGAGACGATGACCGGTTTGCTCCCTGGCTCCGGGGCGAGCTGCAGGGAAAAGAGGCCGCGGTGGCGGCGCAGCTGGCGGTTGAACAGGGGCTGGTGCTCCTTGATCTGGCGCGCTTCGAGCAGCAGGGCGCCCAGTTCTCCCGCGGTTTCGGTCCAGTCGATGCGGCGAATCTGCCGGACCATGCGCAACCCCTTGTGATGCCGGTGTGCGCCGGTGAAGTGGGAAAGAATGCGCTGGCGCAGATTGACGCTCTTGCCGACGTAGAGCAGACGGTCATCGCTGTCGTAGAAGCGGTACACGCCCGGCGTCTGGGGCGGCTCGGCCTTCCCGGGCAGCGCGACATCCTCGGGCAGGCCGGTCGCGCCCAGCTGGCGGCCGACCGCCTCGTCCAGCCTGGCCGCCGGGATCTCCCGGCGCAAAACATCGAGAAAGTCGACCAGAACGGCGGCGTCATCCAGGGCCCGGTGGCGGCTGGGGCAGGAGAGGTTGTGGCGGGCGATGATGCTGTCGAGGTTGTGGCGGCGCTCGTTGGGAAACAGGCGCCGCGACAGCAGAACGGTGCACAGGGTGCGCGCGGAGAAGTTGTAGCCGAGCCGGGCGTATTCGGCGCGCAGAAAGCCGTAGTCGAAGCGGGCGTTGTGCGCCACCAGGATGCGCCCCTGCAGCTGTTCGAGCAGTTTGCGCGCGATCGTGGCAAAGCGCGGCGCGTCCCGGAGCATGCCCGTGGAGATGCCGGTGTAGTTTTCGATGAACTCGCTCAGGCGTACCTCGGGATTGACCAGGGTGCTGAACCGGCCGGTTTCCCGGCCGTTGTCGAGCAGAACCAGGCCGATCTCGATGATACGGTCGCGGGTGGCGCTGGTGCCGGTGGTCTCAAGGTCGATGACCGCCAGCGGTGCATCGAGCAGCCCCCGGTAGACGTTGTCGAACAGGCCGGGCTGTTTCAATAGGTGAAATCGACCGCGACGACGGAGGCGCTGATCGCCTTGACGTGGGCGATGACCTTCTGGTGCTCGGGATGAACCTGGTAGCGCTGCATCGCTTCCAGGTCATCGAAACTGGAGACCAGGGCGAAGTCGTAGGAGCGTTCGCTGCGCACGATGTCGCGCCCGAAGACGAACTCGCGGATCTCCTCGATCTGCTCCGGCAGGGCGCCGAGCATCTCGGCCAGGGTGTCGATCTGTGCGTCGGTGGTATCGGCTTTGAACTTGAAAAAGACCAGGTGCTTGAGCATGAAAGTTCCTTCCTCGCGGTGATGAGCGGCCGGTCCGCCGCCGTGGTGTGAACCAGTTTGCCCCAGGCTCCGCCCGGCGGGCAAGGGGCTTGTCGGCGCATTTCTGTTATCCTTGCAGAGGGACCCTGGTTATGAGCCGATTTCGCCTGCCTTTTCGCTATCTCAAGCCGGTCTTCTGCTCCGGCCTGTTCGACGATCCGCTGCTGTATGTCAAGATCCGCCCCTCGGGACGGGCGCTGCTGTTCGACGCCGGCAAGATGCAGCATCTGGCCAAGCGCATCCTCAAGTCCCTCGATGCCGTCTTCGTCAGCCACGCGCACATGGATCATTTCATGGGGGTCGCCGCCCTGACGCGCAGCATGCATGTCGCCTCGCGTCGGGTCGACCTGTACGGGCCGGCCGGCATCATCGAGCGGATGCATCATCTGCTGCGCGCCTTCGACTGGAACCTGGCCGAACCCTGGTGGGGGAGCTGGCAGGTGCACGAGGTGAAGGAAGCAAGGATGCGGCGCTGCCTGTTTGCCGGACCAAAGTCCTTCGAGCCGGAAGGGGAGGAGGCCGAGATTCCCTGCGGGGAGGCCATCTACGCCAACGGTTACCTCCGGGTGCAGGCGGTAACCCTGGACCACAAGATTCCGGTACTCGGCTTTTGGCTTCAGGAGCGTCCGGGCTTCGGCCTGAACGAAAGGGCCCTGGCCGACCTCGGTCTGGCGCCGGGGCCGTGGATCGACGTCATGCGTCTGGCCCTGCGGGACGGTCGGCCGCAGGAGGAGGTCGTTTTGCCCCGGCCTGTCCCGGGGCTGGGCCCAAGGCCGCAAGCCGGAGAGCTCTACCGGCGTATCGGCGCGCCGCAGCGCCCGGCAACCCTGGTCTATCTGACCGATTTCGGCGCCACAGAGGAAAACTGGCGGGTGCTGGAAAGCCTGCCGCGCCGCCCGACCCTGCTGGTGTGTGAATGCGCTTTTCTGCGCGAGGAAAGGGATCAGGCGCGGCGCAGCATGCACCTGTGCACCGATGATTTCAACCGCCTGCTTGATGTGGTGCGGCCGCAGTACGCCCTGCCGATGCACCTGTCCAAGGCCTTTCTCGGGCGCAGTGCTGAACTGTACCGGGAGATCGCGGCGCCCGCTGGCACCCGCATCCTGCGCCTGCCCGACTACCGGGGAGCCCGGCCGCTGCTGGCCGACGAAATCGCCTGGCAACCTGACGGAGGAGAAGATGGGACTTTTGATTGACGGTGTCTGGCACGACCAGTGGTACGACACCCAAAAGACCGGCGGGCGCTTTGTGCGCCAGCAAAGCCGCTTTCGCGACGCGATCCGCGCTGACGGCACGGGGGACTTCCCGGCCGAGGCCGGCCGCTACCGCCTGATCGTTTCCCTGGCCTGTCCCTGGGCCCATCGCACCCTGATCGTGCGCAAGCTCAAGGGGCTGGAGGATGTCCTGCCGGTGACGGTGGTCGATCCGGTCATGCTGGAGGAGGGCTGGGTGTTTCAGGGGGAGGGCGATCCGGAGACGGGCGCGCGCTGCCTGCACCAGCTCTATACCATGGCCGATGCGCACTACAGCGGCCGGGTGACCGTGCCGGTGCTCTGGGACCGGCACAGACGCACCATCGTCAACAACGAGTCGAGCGAGATCATGCGTATGCTCAACAGCGAGTTTGCCGCCTTGGCGACGGGGGGGCCGGACCTCTATCCGCCTGAGCTGCGCGATGAGATCGACCGGATCAACGATTTTGTCTACCACGCGGTCAACAACGGCGTCTACCGCTGCGGTTTCGCCACCAGCCAGCAGGCCTACGAAGAGGCCTTTGACGAGCTGTTCGCCGCCCTTGATGACCTCGATGCCCGTCTTGGGCGCCGGCGCTACCTGGCAGGCGACCGGATCACCGAGGCCGACTGGCGTCTGTTCACCACCCTGGTGCGTTTCGATTGCGTCTATGTCGGCCACTTCAAGTGCAACCTCAGGCGCATTGCCGACTACGGCAACCTGTCAGGCTATCTGCGCGAGCTGTACCAGTGGCCCGGCGTGGCCGATACGGTCGATTTCGACCATATCAAGCGGCACTACTATCTCAGTCACCGCCACATCAACCCGACCGGCATCGTGCCAAAGGGCCCCGAACTCGACCTGGGGGCGCCTCATGGCAGGGAGCGTCTTTCCTCGGGCAGCCAGAAATAAAGTCTGGCCCCTTCGCCCGGGCGTCCTTCGGCCCAGATTTCGCCGCCGTGACGTTGGATGATGCGCTGGACGATGGCCAGCCCCATGCCGGTGCCGGGGAACTCGCCGGCGCGGTGCAGGCGCTGGAAAGGAAGGAAGATGCGGTTGGCGCACTCGGCGGGGAAGCCGCAGCCGTTGTCCTCCAGGCAGAAGGCGGCGCCCCTGGCGTGCGGCAGACTGTAGAAACGGATAACGGCCGGGTCGCTGTGGGCGCTGTATTTGACCGCATTGCACACCAGGTTTTCCAGCGCCACCACCAGCATGGCCTCATCGCCCCAGGCGCACAGGGCCGGTTCGACCTGGTAGTCGATCCGGCGCTGCGGGTGGGCGGTTTTGCGGCGTTCCAGCCCGGCCTCGACGATGCCGGAGAGATTGACCAGCTGTTTGTTGAGCTGTTCCCGTTCCAGGTTGCTCAGCTGCACCAGGGCCTGGACGGTTCGCTCCAGTCTTGAGGTTGTATCGGCCATCAGCCGCAGGCTCGGCGGGATGGCGGCCTGTTTTTGCTGAAATTCCTCGATAAGAATTTCCTGCGCTGTTTGCAGACTGGCCAGCCCGCCGCGCAGGTCGTGGGCCAGGGCGTGACTGAACATTTCCAGATCGTAATGCGCCTGTTGCAGCTGACGGTGCTGTTGGGTCAGCGCCTCGTTGGCCCGCCGGGTCCGCTTGAGCATGTACCAGCCGTAGCTCAGCCCGGCGCTCAGGGCCAGACCGGAGAGGATGCGCAGGCTGATTTCGTGCAGGTCGGGCGTGAAGATTTGGCTGGCAAAGGTGGCGTCACCGAACAGGAAAGCGTCGAGGACGCAGTCGGCCAGATAGTAGAGCAGAAAGATGGCCAGCCCCCAGCGGACAAACTGGCGCGCCTGAACCGGCTTGGGCCGTACGGGATTGGGTGTTTTCGGGTGGATCACGGTCTGGCCTCCCCTCCCATGACAAGGACCAGCGTGCGTTGTGCCGCCAGCGGGACAAGGTGGCGAGCAAGCGGAATCTTAACCCGGGGCAGGCGAAAAAGGAAGGAAAAACTGGAAGTTGCGCCGTTCAGTCGCAGGGTTTTTCCGCCGGGGTCAAAAACGCCGTAATCCGGCCGGGCAGCTCGTCGGCCGGGCAGCGCTCTACCGGCACTTCCGGCAGGGCGCGCAAAAAGGTGCGGCCGTAGCCGCGGCGCAGCACCCGGGTGTCGAGAATGAGTACCACGCCGCGGTCGTCGCGGTGGCGGATCAGCCGGCCGAAGCCCTGCTTGAAGCGCAGCACCGCCTGCGGGACGGTGTAGCCGGTGAAGGGGTCGCCGCCCGCGGCCTTGATCGCCTCGACCCGCGCCTCCTGGATCGGTTCGGTCGGCACCCGGAAGGGAAGCCGGGCGAGGATGACCTGCTCCAGGGCGCGGCCGGGGACGTCGATCCCTTCCCAGAAGGAGTCGGTGGCGAACAGGACGCTGGTCTGGTCGCTGCGAAACTGCTGCAGCAGCAGGTGGCGGGCCGTCTCCCCCTGACGCAGGCAGCGCAGGCCGCGCGCCTGCAGGATGGGAGCAAGTTCGCTGTGGGCGCGGCGCAGCAGACCGTAGGCGGTAAACAGCACCAGGGTGCGTCCGCCGGCGGCACAGATGGCCCGTTCGATCAGCTCGATGGCCGCCTCGACAAAGCCGTCGGCGGTGGGTTCCGGCAGGTCTTCGGGGACCAGCAGCCGGGCCTGGCGGGCATAGTCGAAGGGGGAGGCCAGGCGCAGCTGGTCGACCCGCCGTCCCTGGGCGCCGTCAAGGCCGATACGGCCGCGCAGAAAGTCGAAGCTGTCCCCGACCGCCAGGGTGGCGCTGGTCAGCACCAGGCTGCGGTAGGGGCGGTAGAGGGCCTCGCGCAGGGCGCCGGCGACCTCCAGCGGCGCATTGTGCAGGCGCACCGTGGTGCCGCGGCTGCGCCCCCGGTCCGCCCGCCGCACCTCCAGCCAGGTGCAGCTGTTTTCCGGCCGGCCGGCCAGAGTCGCCAGATCCAGACTCAGCGCTTCGAGGCGCAGCTGCAGCCCCGACAGGTCGGTCAGGGTCGAAAGGATCTCCTCGGCGTTCTGCAGGGGCAGGTCCTCGCACTGCTGCAGCAGACGGCGCAGCTCCCCTGCCAGGTGGGCCGTTGCCTCGCCGAGATCGGCCAGTCGCGCCGCGGCGCTCTGCCAGCGGTCATCATTGATCGCCTGACTGTCCAGCCGCAGGGTCAGCTCCCCTTGTTCCGGCATGGTTGTGCCGCAGGCGGTCACAAGTTCCGTGGCCAGCTGTTCCAGCTCCTCCGGGGCACGATGGGCCAGACGGTCGCGATCGAGCAGCAGTTTTTCGATCGGCTCGGCCAGGCGCCGGTAGAGGTCGTCGGCGCTGTCGGGCAGGTGCCCGGCCAGCAGCGACTGCAGTTTGGGCAGCAGCCCCTTGTGCGGTTTGCGCGGATGGCGCAGGCGATTGAGCACCCGGCTGAAACGGAACCGGCTCACGACGGTGGCGAAGTGGCGGGTGGCGGTCTCCTCCAGGTGGTGGGCCTCATCCAGAATCAGGCGGGTAAAGGGAGGCAGGACGGCGGCGCTGGTGTAGTTGTCGGTCTGGCGGCGCACCGCCAGATCGGAGAGGAGCAGGGCGTGGTTGACCACCAGCAGGTCGGCCCGGGCCGCTTCCCGGCGGGCGCGGTGCAAAAAGCAGCTGCGGAAATGGCGGCAGCGCATGCGGCTGCACTGGTCGGCTTCGCAGCAAACCTCCTCCCAGACGTCCGGCCGCGGCGGGGTCGGCAGGTCCTCCCTGGACCCGGTCGAGGAATGTTCCGCCCAGGCGGTCAGCTGGTCCAGCTCGGCCGCCTGCTCCATGTCGAACAGGCCCGGTTCCCTGCGCGCGGTCTCCAGCTTGCGCCGGCACAGGTAATTGCCGCGTCCCTTGACCAGCACCGCCCGAAACTCCAGGCCGGTGGCGCGCTGCAAAAACGGCAGGTCCTTGCCGATGAGCTGTTCCTGCAGGTTGATGGTGTTGGTCGACACCACCACCCGCTCGCGGTTGGCGGTGGCCCAGAGCAGGGCGGGGACCAGGTAGGCCAGGCTCTTGCCGGTGCCGGTGCCCGCTTCGATCAGGGCGATGCGGTCGTTGTTGAAGGTTTCGGCCACCTGCAGCGCCATGCGCAGCTGTTCGGGGCGGTGTTCGTAGCCGTCGAGATGTCGGGCGATGGCGCCGTCGGGGCCGAGCAGCCCGGCGACCTGTTCGGGGTCGATGGGGATAACCTCTTCGCGCCGGAACGGTTCGACCACCCGATAGCAGCGCTCGGCGGTGTTGTCGATGATGAAAAAGCCCACGCCCATGTCCGCCAGCCGGCCGGCCACCGCCAGGTCGGCCTCTGAGGGTTCCAGGTGCCCGGACGGATGGTTGTGCAGGACCACATCGCCGAAGTGACAGGCCTGCTCGATGGCCGGCACGGCATCGCGCCGGCCGCGCGCCAGAACCTCGACGGCAACCAGGTCGCCGTCCTCATCGATCCGGCCGAGAAAAAAGACCTCGTTGCCGTCGGCTTCACGGATGGCGCGTTGCAGATCGCGAATGACCGATGGGGAAAAGGGTGCGGACAAAAGGGACTCCGGGTGTGGGATTTGAGTGCTGAGTATAGCCGATATTGACGCAAGAGACGAGGGGGGGATGGCCGTGTCATTGCGCCCGGGACACTGGGATCCGTCCCGCCTGCCAACTTTCCCCTCCCCCTGGCCCCCTCCCTCAAGGGGAGGGGGAAACAATACTGCGGCACTTATGGAGAGCGGGTAACCAGGCGGCCATTTTCCCCGTGGATGTCAATGAATGGAGGCAGCTTCCGGCGGACAAAAAAAGGGCGCCCTGCCGGGCGCCCAAGGAGGCAACGAGAGCGGATCTCGTTGGCGGATCT
>CAZCUR010000032.1:5886-28104 GCA_964501815.1 uncultured Geothermobacter sp. | reverse complement strand
TCCCGGTAAAGGCCGCCCCGGCTTTGGTGAAGCCATCGGTCGTCTGAATGGTCAGGTTGACCTTGGCCCCGTCCACACTGTCACTTGAACTGAGGGTCTGGTCGGCCGCAAGCGTGCCAAGGTCCACGGTTGCTGCCGCTGTCGCGACGTCTGTTGGTACATAAAGATCCAGCACGGTCGCCACGCCCGCCGCCGGTGTCACCTTGGCGCCGGCGGCGAAGGTGGAGCCGGTGCCCTGGGCCACCACGGTAACCGGCTGCCCCGCTGGCAGGCCGGTGAGCTGATAGCGCCCGGCGGCATCGGTGGTGGTCGACTTGAGCACCGCCATACTGGCATCGTAGGCCGTAACGGTGACACTGGCCGGCACAATCTGCTGGTTGCCGGTCACCGTGCCCAGAACCGTGCCGCCGGCGTTCCCGCCACCGCCGCCACCGCCACCGCAGGCAGCAAGAGCCAAAAGGGCCATGGCAACGACAGAAACCCATAGGATACGTGCTGTTTTCATCTGGTTGTCTCCTTACCCGAAGAGTTTCGGAAGGGGGCTGGTGTTTTGCCCGGCTTCCTGTTCCTTGAATCTGACGGAAAAGGGTAGCATCACCGGGGCGCAACACCAAAACCAAAACCGCGGCGGCCTGTGGCAGCGGATTGAGAGGGAATGCACCACCGCGTCGTGTCAAACTGTGCTTTGAATCCTGTCGGATATGGTTACAATCCTGACAGACAAATGGTGAATGTCAACCAGCCCTGTCCGAAATGAAAGAACCGGGCAAAATCACGGCAACCTGGCAGGAAAAGGCGCCCCCTCCTGACCACTTCGGTCGTTTGATGCCAGCTTACAGACAAACCAAAAGCCAGACAATGCGGACAAAACCCCGTTTTGACATGGGGGCATCCCCCCACATTGCCGAATCACCGTTGCTGGGGTAACCTGTGTTTTTCCGACGGGCCCATTCCCACGACAAGGAGAATCCTATGCGCTCAGCCCAATACGCCATTCTGGTCGGGTTGTTGTGCGGCCTTTTGCTCATCCCCGCGCCCATCCAGGCCGGCAAGGGACCCGTATTCGATCGCACGGCCGGAGAGAACATGTATCGGCTGGGACGGCTTCCTTCCGGCGAGCCGATGGCCGGCGTCGTGCAGGAGGACATTCCCATCTCCGGCGAGATGTTCAGTTGCGCCCACTGCCATCTGCGCAGCGGTCTCGGCGCCCGGGAGGGGCGGACCATCACACCGCCCATCAACGGCCCCAAGCTGCTGTCCCCCCGCTATCGCGGCGCGGAAATCGTCACCAGCCCCCCGCGTGAACGGTACGGCGCGCCATTCAAGGGCACGAAAATCCGCTCGGCCTACACCCTGGAAACCCTGAAGGACGCCATTCGCTATGGCACCAATCCCGACGGCAAGGACCTCGACTGGAACATGCCGCGCTACGAGCTTGATGACGCGGACGCGGCCACCCTGGCCCGGTATCTGCTCTCCCTGTCCGCCGGCTTTTCTCCGGGCGTAACCGATGAAAGCCTGACCCTGGCCACCATCGTCGACAGCCGGCTGCCACAGGAGGAACGACAGGCTCTGCTTTCACCTCTGAAGGCCTATATCAGGACACGCAACAACGACCCGCGCCGCAACCGGCAACGTGCCAGCAAAGGGGTCTTTTACCATCAGGAAAGCTACAGCGCCTACCGCAAGCTCAGGCTGCTGGTCTGGGAGCTGAAGGGGCCGGCCGCAAGCTGGGCCAAACAGCTCGAAACACTTTATCGGCAAGACCCTCCCTTTGCTCTGGTCGCCGGCCGGGTGCGAGGAAGCTGGCGGCCGATTCAGGATTTCTGCGAGCAAAAGCAGCTGCCGGCCCTCTTTCCCCTGACGGAACGGCCCGGACCGCCGGAAAACAACTGGTACACCCTGTACCTGGATGGCGGTCTGCGACAGCAGGGGCGTACCGCCGCCCTCTTTCTGCATCACCAGAAAAGACCGGTTCAGGTGTACCAGCTTGCCGAATCAGCCGCTGCCCGCGAGCTGGCGGAAGGATTCACACGCACCTGGCGCATGCTGGGGCACCCGGCCCCTCGTCCCTTATCCCCCGACGGGACACTGCCGGATAAAGAAGAGACTCCCGTGGTGCTGCTTTGGGACCCGGGGGCCTCCAAGGATCGCCGGCTTGCAGGGCTGGATCCATCCATCCCGGTCATGCTCAGCGCAAGCCTGGTTCCACTCGACCGGGCCCGACAACTGAGTCAAAAGGGGCACCGGGTTCTGCTCGTCTGGCCCTGGCGGCTGCCCGATGAGCAACCGAAATTTCTGTCCCCGGTGCGACGCTGGCTCAAGGTCCATCAGGTACCCGAAATCGATCTGAAGCTGCAGTCGGATGTCTATTTTCTCGGCTGGATGCTGACCGGCGCCTTGCGCGCCATGGGCAATGAGTTTTACCGCGACTACCTGCTGGACATGTTCGACATGATGCAGGACCAGACCTACGCCCACCCCTTCTATCCTCGCCTCAGTTTCGGGCCCGGTCAGCGTTTTGCCAGCAAGGGAGGCTATGTCCTGACATTGGCGGACGGGAAAACTGCAGATGTCAGCCGGTGGTTGACCCAGTAGGGTTGACCGCCCGCCCCCAAAAACAAACGCCCCCCGGCGCGCTGGGCACCGGGGGGCGTTTTTCAGGCAGGATTCCCGAAACGGGAAGGGCTTACATCATGTCCATGCCGCCGGGCATGCCGCCGGGCATGGCCGGGGCAGCCTCTTCCTTCTTGGGCAGCTCGGCGATGCAGGCCTCGGTGGTGAGCATCAGGCCGGCGACCGAAGCGGCGTTCTGCAGGGCGCTGCGGGTCACCTTGGTCGGGTCGATGATACCCATCTTGAGCATGTCGCCGTACTCGCCGCTGGCGGCGTTGAAGCCGTAGGCGCCCGACTCGCTGTTGACCTGGTTGACGACGATGGAGCCTTCCAGACCGGCGTTGGCGGCAATCTGGCGCAGAGGCTCTTCAAGGGCGCGCTTGACGATGGCGACACCGAACCGCTGCTCACCTTCGACTTCCAGTTTTTCCAGGGCGGCGACGGCGCGCAGCAGCGCCACACCACCACCGGGGACGATACCCTCTTCCACGGCGGCGCGGGTGGCATGCAGGGCGTCCTCGACGCGGGCCTTCTTCTCTTTCATCTCGGTTTCGGTGGCGGCGCCGACCTTGACCACGGCCACACCACCGACCAGCTTGGCGAGGCGCTCCTGCAGCTTCTCGCGATCATAGTCACTGCTGGTTTCCTCGATCTGGGCACGGATCTGCTTGACCCGGGCCTGGATGGCGTCTTCGGTGCCGGCGCCGTCGATGATGGTGGTGTTGTCCTTGTCGATGACGATACGCTTGGCGCGGCCGAGCATGTCGATGGTGGCGTTTTCCAGCTTGAAGCCGACTTCCTCGGAGATCACCCGGCCACCGGTGAGGATGGCGATGTCTTCGAGCATGGCCTTGCGGCGGTCACCGAAGCCCGGAGCCTTGACGGCGGCGACATTCAGGGTGCCGCGCAGCTTGTTGACCACCAGGGTGGCCAGAGCTTCGCCCTCGACGTCCTCGGCGATAATCAGCAGCGGACGGCCCTGCTTGGCGACCGGCTCGAGCACCGGCAGCAGGTCTTTCATGTTGCTGATCTTCTTGTCGTGGATGAGGATCAGGGCGTCCTCAAGCACGGCTTCCATGCGCTCGGCGTCGGTGACAAAGTAGGGGGAGATGTAGCCACGGTCGAACTGCATGCCCTCGACGGTCTCGAGGCTGGTTTCCATCGACTTGGCTTCTTCGACGGTGATGACGCCTTCCTTGCCGACCTTCTCCATCGCCTCGGCGAGGATGTTGCCGATGGTCTCGTCGGAGTTGGCGGAGATGGTGCCGACCTGGGCGATTTCCTTGTGGTCCTTGATCGGTTTGGACAGCTCTTTCAGGGATTCGACGGCAGCCTCGACCGCCTTGTCGATGCCACGCTTGATTTCCATGGGGTTGTGGCCGGCGGTGACCAGCTTGACGCCTTCACGGTAGATGGCCTGGGCGAGCACGGTGGCGGTGGTGGTTCCGTCACCGGCGACATCCGAGGTCTTGGAAGCGACTTCCTTGACCAGCTGGGCGCCCATGTTCTCGAACTTGCCGTCCAGTTCGACTTCCTTGGCGACGGTGACGCCGTCCTTGGTGATCAGCGGAGCACCAAAGGACTTTTCGATCACCACGTTACGGCCCTTGGGACCGAGGGTGACCTTGACGGCATTGGCCAGCTGGTTGACGCCGGCGAGAATCTGGGCGCGGGCGTCCTGTCCGAACTTGATATCTTTTGCAGCCATAATCCTGTTACCTCCTCAATCGGGTTGGTCGCGTTACTCGATGATGCCCATGATGTCGTCTTCGCGCATCATGAGATATTCCTTGCCCTCGATCTTGACTTCGGTGCCGGCGTACTTGCCGAACAGCACCTTGTCACCGACCTTGACGTCGAGGGGCAGCACTTTGCCGTCTTCGGTCTTCTTGCCGTTGCCGACGGCGATGACTTTGCCCTGCTGGGGCTTTTCCTTGGCGGTATCGGGGATGATGATACCGGCCGCGGTCTTGTTCTCCTCTTCCAGGCGCTCGACGATGATGCGATCGTGCAGAGGTCTGATGTTCATCTGTTGCAACTCCTTTCCAAAAGGCGTTTTTCCCGGCTTGACGCCGGCGATTGTCGAGGGAATGGCAATCGCTCTGTTAGCACTCGCCTGCAATGAGTGCTAACAAGAACAGGCCTAAATATAATCAGGGCTCTGCGATTGTCAAGGGCTTTCGGGAAAAAGTTGCGAGGCAGAAAATCTCAGGGAGTTGAGAGGGTTTTCAGCAGGTAGTCGGCGAGCTGTTCGGCGATGTCACGCGCCAGCAGGCGGCGCTGCTTGTCGATGGTGGAATAGTCGTGATCGAAGAAGATTTCGCGCGGGTACTCCATCACCATCACCGCCTCTTTCTGGCCGGGCTGAAACAGGCGGATGCGGCTGCGCGAACGGATGGTGGTATTGCAGCAGCCCGATTCCTCGACGTAGGCGAACAGCTCGCCCACCACGACGTAGTGGCTTTCAAGCCAGGCGGGGTCGATGCGTTCCAGCTCCTGTTTCAGGATGACCACCTCGTAGCGGCTGGTCACCCCCTTTTCACTGAGCACATCGACAAAGCGATCGAAAATCTCCTCCTGAACCGTCTGCGGCACCATGACGGTCACAAAGGGGACAACGTAAAGGGTTTCGCCGGGCGGGACCTGGGTGAAGGCTTTCTCGGTGCGCACGACCGGGTGGCTGGCGCAGGCGGTCAGGGCCAGCAGAATCAGGATGGCGCCCAGACGGACCGAAAGGCGAATGGCGGAGATCATGCGTCCCTCCCGAAAAAAAACGGTGCCTCAGGCGACCAGCGCGCCGCCGCAGCTCGAGCCGCAACCGGCGGTACAGCCGAAACAGTGGAGACCGGTGCGGATCGGTCGCCCGGCCAGAACCGCCGGGTCGAGCTGGTCGATGTGGCCGGGCAGTCCGTCGGCCAGCCCCATGCCGAGCACCTGGTTGAAATCGCAGTCCGACAGGCTGCCGTCCCAGGCGATACAGATCTGGTGCCGGCACATCAGGCCGGCAACGGTCGCGGGATTGAAGGATTCCTCCAGCAGCAGGCGGTAGGACTGCTCCTCGTCGCGGCTGCGCAACTCCTCCAGAAAACGGCCGATGGGCATGTTGGCGATGGTCAAAAGGCGGGTGAAGACCACGCCGTGCTCTTTTTCCAGATGCTCACGGTAGTCCTGTTCCAGCTGCTGCTGGTCCGGAGGCAGAAAAGCGCCGCCGGGGTTGTAGACCAGGTTCAGCGGCAGGGCCTCCTCGCGTCCGTAGCCAAGCCGGTTGAGCAGGCGGATCGCTTCGAGACTGCGACGGTAGACCCCCTGGCCGCGCTGGGCGTCGACGTTGCGGTCGAGGTAACAGGGCAAAGACGCCACCAGCTGAACCTGCTGGTCCCGAAAGAAGGCGGCCGTCTCCTCCTGTCCCGGTTCGAACAGCACGGTCAGATTGGTGCGCACCTGCACCGGATGCCCGGCCTGGCGCAGGGCGACGACAAAGTCGCGAAAGCAGGGGTTGAGCTCCGGCGCGCCGCCGGTGATGTCGACCTGGATCCCCGGAAAGGCCCGGGCCAGCTTCAGCACCGAGGTCATGGTCTGCCAGCTCATCTGCTCGGTGCGGGCCGGAGAGCCTTCGACATGGCAGTGACGGCAGGCCAGATTGCACTTCAGCCCGATATTGACCTGGATGAGAGACGGAGCCGCGGCCTTCAGGTCGGCCCCGGTCTGCTGGCGAACGGTACGGCTGAACGCGTTCATGACAACCCTTTTCCTTTCAGCTCGTCGGTTGGCTCACCGCTTCGGGAAGCAGGCGGCGCAGCAGCCGCTCCAGAGCGGCGGGTTCCACCGGTTTGCACAGATAGCCGTCAGCCCCGGATGCGGCCGCCAGCCGGTCAAGTTCTTCGCGCGTCCGCGCCGACACCAGCACCACGGGCAGAGACCGGTAACGCTCATCCCGCCGCAGTCGACGCACCTTGCGATCGCCGGTCACCCCCGGCATCGCCACATCCATAAAAATCAGGTCGGGCGGGCTCTCCGCCAGCAGTTCGTTGATCTCGACCGCGCTCGCCTTCTCCTGAACCTCGCAGCCAAAATCGCGCAGCAGATCTGCCAGAATGGCCCGGCTCAACCGGCAGTCGTCAACCACCAGAACCGTCGGCTTCACTATCCCCCTCCATGGCCCGGCTCAGCGGGACATTGTGACTTTCGAATATAGCACGGCCGCCAACAGGTCGGCAACGCGGCTCAGGCCGGTTCCAGACCGGCAAACTTCAGCAGCAGCTTCTTCGGCCCGACACCGTTGAAATAAACAATCACCTTCTGGTTGTCGCCGCGTCCCTCGATGCGCCGCACCACACCGACGCCGAAACGCACATGGCGCACCCGCATGCCCAGCCTCAGCCCCTCCTCGGCCTCCGGCACCAGGCGAACCTCGTTGTCTTCCTCGAAGGGGGCGGCCGCCTCGGGCGCCAGCGCGTCCTCGCCTGTCTGCAACTGTGCGAACACCGAGGCGAGGTTGTGGGACGGGGCCCTGGCCTCGTCGGCGGAACCGCCTTCGAGCAGATGCGCCGGGATTTCATCGATAAACCGGCTGCGGGCGTTGTACTGGTAGCTGCCGAACACCCTCCGTCGCCGGGCATGGGTGAGATAGAGCCGTTCCATCGCCCGGGTCATGCCGACATAGCAGAGACGACGCTCCTCCTCGAGATCTCCCCCCTCGGCCTCAACCCGGTTATGGGGAAAGATCCCTTCCTCCATGCCGGTCATGAAGACCACGGGGAACTCCAGCCCCTTGGCGGCGTGCAGGGTCATCAGCGTCACCCGGTCGAGACTGCTGTCGTAGGAATCGAGGTCAGTCACCAGCGCCACCTGCTCCAGGTAATCGGACAGGGTCGGCGCCTGTTCCCTGGCTTCCTCCATGCCTCGCAAAAGCTCTTCGAGGTTGCGCAGCCGGTCGGCCGATTCACGGGTCTTTTCCTGACGCAGCATCGGTCCATAACCGGTCTGTTCGATGATTTCGCTGGTCAGTTGCGGATAGTCGAGCCGCTCGGCCAGGCGGGAGAATTCATCCATCAGCTCGACAAAGGCTTTCAGTTTGCCGGCCGGGCCGGCACCGAGCAAGCCGCGTTCAAGGGCCAGGCGGCAGGCGGGCAGAAAACCGCCCGCCTCCTGCTCCAGCGCCATAATTTTGCCGACCGTGGTCTTGCCGATACCGCGCGCGGGCACGTTGACGATACGCCGGGCGGAGATAGAATCGGCCGGATTGACCAAAAGACGCAGGTAGGCCAGGACATCCTTGATTTCCATGCGGGCGAAGAACTTCAGGCCGCCGAACATGACATAAGGGATGCGCTCACGCACCAGGGCTTCTTCAAGCACGCGTGACTGGGCGTTGGTGCGATAGAAGACAGCCATCTCCCGCAACGGCCGACCGTCGGCATGCAGACGCCGAATCTCGCCGGCGACATAGCGCGCCTCCTCCAGGTCATCGGGCAGCCCCTGAAGCACAATCGGATCGCCTTCCGGGTTCTCGGTCCACAGGGTTTTGCCCTTGCGGGCAAGGTTGCAGGCGACCACGGCACCGGCAGCATCGAGGATGCGCCGGGTCGACCGGTAGTTCTGCTCCAGGCGGATGGTCACCGTCCCCGGATAGTCGCGCTCAAAGTTGAGGATATTGCCCAGCTCGGCGCCGCGCCAGGCGTAGATGGACTGGTCATCGTCACCGACCACGCACAGGTTGCGGTGTTCACTTGCGAGCAGGTTGACCAGCCGGTACTGGATGCCGTTGGTGTCCTGGAATTCGTCCACGAGAATGTGGCGGAAACGGTCGCGCCAACGCGCCAGAACTTCAGGATAATGCTCAAACAGGTAAACGGTCAGCAGCAGAAGGTCGCCGAAATCGACCGCGTTGCCCTGGCGCAGGCGCTGCTGATACAGACCGTACAGTTCGGCAATCAGCTCCTCCTGATAGCCGTCGGTGGGCAGTTGATCAGGAAGCAAGCCGGCATTCTTGGCCCGGTCGATGGCCGCCGCAAGCGTGGCCGGTCGCAGGGTCTTTTCGGCAATGCCGCGCTCGGTGAGCAGATCCTTGAGCAGCCGCTTCTGATCCTGGTCGTCGTAGATGACGAACTGGCGCGTATAACCGAGGGTTTCAATCTCCTGACGCAGAATGCGCACGCAGGTGGCGTGAAAGGTCGCCACCCACGGCAGCTCCCCGGTCCCCAGCAGGCGTTCGAGCCGCTCCTTCATCTCGGCGGCCGCCTTGTTGGTGAAGGTCACGGCGAGGATATTCCAGGGACGCACACCGTGCTCGCGGATCAGCCAGGCGACCCGGTGAATCAGGGTGCGGGTTTTGCCGGAACCGGCGCCGGCCAGAACCAGCAACGGTCCATCACCATGCATCACCGCCTGCCGCTGCGGCGCGTTCAGACCGGCGAGCAGGTCAGTCATCGTCGTCCTCCTCCATCTGGCGCGACATCAGCGCCCGGTTGTAGGCGGAGATGATATCCTTGCGCGAAATGATGCCGACCAGCCGACGCGGGTTGTCCGGAGCCACCACCGGCAGCTGCTCGATGTTGCGGTAGCCGATCTTGCGCATCGCCTGATCGAGGTTTTCATCCTCGGTGACGGTGATGACATCGAGGGTCGCCAGCTCCTTGACCACCACCAGGTCCAGCAGTTCCGGCTCAAACACCGCCCCCATGAAATCCTGCACCGAAATGATGCCCGTCATCTCGCCGGCGGCATTGACCAGCGGGAAGTTGGTGTGCCGGGTGCTGGCAATAAAACGGGCGAACTGCCCCAGGGTCATGTTCTCCGGTACCGTTTCCACCTCGCGCGCCATGACATCCCCGACTCGCAGCGCCTTCATGATGTTGCGCTCCTTGCCCGCCTCCAGATCGATGCCCTCGCGCGTCAGCTCGACCGTTTCAAGGCTGTCCCTGCGGAAATGGCGCGCGATACTGGTGCCGATGACGCAGGTCAGCATGATGGGGATGATAACCTGATAACTGTCGGTAATTTCGAACAGCAAAAAGATGGCGGTCATCGGGGCGTGGGTCGCCGCCGACAGAAAGGCTCCCATACCGACCAGGGCATAGGCCCCCGGCGACAGGCCGGCATCGGGGAAGACCAGGGCCGCCAGATGACCGAAGGCGCCGCCGGCGACGGCGCCGAGAAAGAGGCAGGGGGCAAACATGCCTCCGGGAAGGCCGCTCGACAGGGTAATGGAGGTGGCGACCGCCTTGGCCAGAATCAGCAGGGCAAGCAGCCACCAGACGTGCTCGCCGTGCAACACCGATTCCATGAATTCATAGCCGTTGCCGAACACCTGCGGCAGCACCACCCCGATGGCTCCGACCGCCAGTCCGCCGGCCACCGGCTTGGCCAGCCTGGGCAAAGGGATGGCGTCAACAAGGTCCTTGATGCGGAAGTGCAGGCCGATAAAACCGGTCGCCAGGGCGCCGATGATGCCGCCGAGCAGCAGGTAGAGGCCAAATTCCCAGAAGCTGTGAACAAAATAGGGCGGTGCCGTCAGCTCGGAGATATTGCCAAGCAGGGCGCGGGACACAACCGTGGCCATGCCGCTGGCAATGACGATGGAGGTGAAGCTGGCCAGCTCAAAGGAGGAGAGCAGAACAATTTCGGTGGCGAAAAAGACCCCGGCAATCGGAGCGTTGAAGGTCGCCGCCACACCGGCTGCGGCGCCGCAGGCGACCAGCACCTTGAGCCGGTCGCCGCTCATGCGGAACAGCTTGCCGAACTGGCTGCCGATGGTGCCGCCGATGACGGCGATGGGACCTTCCTGACCGGCACTGCCGCCGGTGCCGAGGGTGATGGCGGCACCCAGACCGCGCGTAAACAGGGGCCGCAGCGGCAGCTTGGCGCCGCCCAGGTTGACCCGGACCAGAAAGCCGGCGAAACCGCCTTTCAAATCCTTTTCAAAAAGAATCCACAGCGGAACCACCAGCAGACCGCCGACGGCCGGGAACAGCATCAGCCAAAGACGCTGCGGCTGCCACTGACCGATGTCGACATGGAACAGGTCCATGCCCCGTTCCACCACAAAGTGGTGAATCAGTTCGATGGTCTGGCGAAACAGGTAATTGCCAAAACCTGCCAAAAGTCCGATCACAACCGCCAGAACGATGGCGAAGGTGTTCTCGCTGATGCGCAGCTTCGGCAAAGCGGCGGTCAGCAGGCTCTGAATGGCTTTGAACAGGCGGCTGGCGTAAGACAAAACTCAAACTCTGCAGGTAGCGGCCGGCACTACTCCACGGTAACGCTTTTGGCCAGATTGCGCGGCTGATCGACATCTGTCCCCTTGAGCACGGCGACATGGTAGGCAAGCAGCTGCATCGGTATCGAGGTCAGAACAGGCATCAGGTCATCGGAGGTTTCCGGCAGCTCTACCAGGGCATCACTGCAGGCCTTGAGGTTGTCATCGGCCGTGCCGGCGACCGCAATAACCCGGCCCCCCCGCGCCCGCACCTCCTCCAGGTTGGAGACGACCTTTTCATAGGTGTCGTTGTTCGGCGCCAGCACCACCACCGGCAGGTTTTCATCGATCAGGGCGATGGGCCCGTGCTTCATCTCGCCGGCCGGATAACCTTCGGCGTGAATGTAGGAAATCTCCTTGAGCTTGAGGGCCCCCTCAAGAGCGATGGGATACTGGTTGCCGCGGCCGAGATAGAGAAAATCCCGGGCGCCGACAAAGGTGCGGGCGATCTCCTCGATGGCGCCATCCAGCTCCAGGGCCTGTTCGATCTTGCGCGGCAGGCTGACCAGCTCGCCGACCAGCTCCCGGCAGCTGTCGGCATCCAGGCGGCCGCAGGCGCGGCCGAGCCTGAGCGCCAGCAGATAGAGCGCCACCAGCTGGGTGGTGAACGCCTTGGTCGAGGCCACACCGATTTCGGGACCGGCATGGGTATAGATGACGCCGTCACTCTCCCGGGCAATGGTCGAGTCGACGACGTTGCAAATAGCCAGCACCCGCCCTCCCCTGGCACGGACCTCGCGCAAAGCCGCCAGGGTATCGGCGGTTTCGCCGCTCTGGCTGATGACCACCGCCAGATCGTTGGGACCGACGATCGGATCGCGGTAGCGGAATTCACTGGCGATATCAACCTCCACCGGAATCCGCGCCAGCTTTTCGATGTAAAACTTGCCGACCAGGCCGGCATGCCAGGAGGTACCGCAGGCGATGATGAAGATGCGTCCGACATCGCTGAACCAGTCGCTGTCGAGCCCTTCGAGCCAGACATCACCTTCGTCGTCCTTGAGACGACCGGCAATGGTATCGGCGACGGCGCGCGGCTGCTCGTAGATCTCCTTGAGCATGAAATGGCGGTAGCCCCCCTTTTCCGCCATGGTCGGGCTCCAGGTGATGGTTTTCACCGGCCGCTCGACCGGGCTGCCGTCCACCCGGGACAGCCGCATCGAGCTGCGGCTGAAAACAGCGAAGTCACCGTCCTCGAGAAAGATCATCTGCCGGGTATGACTGAGCATGGCCGGAATGTCGGAGGCGACGAAATACTCGCCCTCGCCGCAGCCGATCACCAAAGGAGAACCGAGCCGGGCGGCGATCAGGCGGTCCGGTTCGCGCTCGCACAGCACCGCCACGGCGTAGGCGCCACGCACCTCACCCAGGGCCTTGCGCACCGCGGATTCAAAATCACACCCTTCCTTGACATACTGCTCCACCAGATGGGCGATGATCTCGGTGTCGGTCTCGGAACGGAAAGTATGCCCCAGCCCCTGCAGACGCTCCTTGAGCTCAAGATAGTTTTCGATGATGCCGTTGTGCACCACCACAATGCCGCCGGCGCAGTGGGGATGGGCGTTGGTCTCCGAAGGCCGGCCATGGGTCGCCCAGCGGGTATGGCCGATGCCGAGACTGCCCGAAAGGGGTCTGTTGCGCAACAGGGCCTCAAGATTGACCAGCTTCCCCTCGGCACGCCGGATGTCGATGCCGTCTCCGGCCAGGGTCGCAATGCCCGCCGAGTCATAACCACGATATTCAAGCCGCCGCAGACCGTCGAAAACGATTTCGGCAGCGTCCTGGGTCCCTATGTAACCAACGATTCCACACATAAGCGTCTATCCCCCTCCTCGAGGCCGGCAGGTTCGGCCGGGTCAGTCTTTCTTTTTGCCCCGTTTGCGCGACACCCAGCCTTCAATAATCTTCTGCTCGGCGCGCGCCAGTGCCAGAGCATCGGCCGGGACATCTTTGGTAATGGTCGATCCGGCGCCGATCAGGCTGCCGCGGCCTATGCGCACCGGCGCGACGAACTGGGTATCCGAACCGACAAAAACCTCATCCTCGATGATGGTGCGGTGCTTGCTGACACCGTCGTAGTTGCAGGTGATGGTGCCGCAGCCGATGTTGACACCGGTGCCCAGCTCGCAATCACCCAGGTAGGTCAGATGGCTGGCCTTGCTCCCCCGGCCGATGACGGCTTTCTTGGTCTCGACAAAATTGCCGATCTTGTTGTCGCCGGCCAGCACCGTTCCCGGCCGCAGATGCGCCATGGGCCCGACATCGGTCCCGGCGCCGATTTCGCTTTCGGTGAGCACCGAGCCGGCCTTGATGCGTACGTCGTCGCCGATGACACAGCTGTCGATGACCACGTTGGGACCGATGGTGCAGCCGCTGCCGATTCGGGTCGTCCCCCTGATGACACAGCCGGGCAGAACGACGGTATCCGCAGCCATCTCGACACCGGCATCGATGTAGGTGGCCTGCGGGTCGGTCAGGGTCACCCCCGCACGCATCAGTTCCTCGTTGATGCGCCGGCGCAGGACCGCCTCGGCGGCGGCAAGCTGACAACGGTCATTGATACCCATGGCCTCGGCCGCGTCCTCAAGAACCACCGCCTCGACCCGGCCGCCGGCTTTCACCGCCTCGGCCACAACGTCGGTCAGGTAATATTCTCCCTGGGCATTGTCACAGCCGACCCGCTCCAGGACTTCAAAGACAAAGGGGGCACGAAACAGGTAGATGCCGGTGTTGATTTCACCAATGGCACGCTGGTTCTCATCGGCATCCTTGTGCTCGACAATCGCCTGCACCGAACCGTCCGGGCCGCGCACGATACGGCCGTAACCGGTTGGATCGTCCATTTCGGCGGTCAAGACCGTCACCAGCGCTCCGGTCTGCCGATGCTGCTGCAGCAACCGCTGCAAACTTCCGGTTGTCAGAAGCGGCACATCGCCGCACAAAAGGAGCAGGTCGCCGGCGAATCCGTCCAGTTCACCGCGGGAACACAACAGGGCATGCCCGGTGCCAAGCTGCTCCTGCTGCACCGCAAAACGGCAGTCCGTACCCTCCAGTCCGGCACGAACCTGCTCAGCCCCATGGCCGATGACCAGAACAACCGGGCTGCAACCGAGCGCCCGGGCACAGTCCACAGGATAGTGCACCATCGGCCGCCCGGCCAGTGGATGCAAAACCTTCGGAAGAGCCGATTTCATCCGGGTACCCTGCCCGGCCGCCAGAATGACCGCAGCCAGATTCGCTGAACCCATACCCGCCTCCTTTGTTTCGGGTCGAAAACGGTTCATTATACGCCCACCCGCAACCCAGTCAAGCACGCCCGGGAGAAGGCTGAGGACGCTTTCATCTTTTCAACAGGATGCGGCTCAAGTATAGTTGCTTCAATGGGGCCTTGCCATGGATGAACGTCGCAGCATACAGCGCCGGCTTGACGACATCGAACAGGAGATGCGCAAGCTGGAAATCCGCTATGACCAGTATTTCGCCGGCGTGGAGAAGCGCGAACCGGTCAAGCAGCGGGAGCAGCTGGCGCGCAAGCTGCGTCAACTTACCGGCCGCCACATTGTACAGACCGATATCCGCTTCCGGGCCAACGCCCTGTCGAGCCGCTTTCACACCTATGCCAACTACTGGGACCGCATCCTGCGCCTGATGGACGAAGGCAAGTTCATCCGCGGCAGCGGTCGCATCCCGCCGCCGGCGGCCAAAACCGTGTCGGCCGGCGGCAATGGTGACGGTCGGGCCGATTCCACCGATCAGGTGTATGACCAGCTGGTCAAGGCTTGTGAACAGACCGGCGCCAAAGCCCCCTCACGCGCCCAGGTCGAGGCCCTGTTGAAAAAGCAGCAGGAAAAAATCCGGGAAAAGTTCGGTGATCGTGCCGTTGATTTCGTCGTCGTCACGGAAAACGGCAAACCCAAATTGAAGGTACGCGCCAGAAAGTGAGCTGATTCGCATGCTGCGACCGCGTGGCAAAACCGCTCTGGTCCTCGCAGGCGGCGGCATCATGGGAGCCGCCTACGAAATCGGCTGCCTCACCGCGCTGGATCAGCTTTTCCGGGACGATTTCAGTGTCAACCGCTTTGATTTCTACGTCGGTGTCAGCGCCGGTTCGGTCATTGCCAGCCTCATCGCCAACGGCATCAGCCCGGCAGCACTGTTCCGTGCCATATCCCGGGACGAACGTACGGTCTTCAACTGGCAGCGCCGGGACATCTACCGCTTCGATCTGCTCGCGACCCTTGCCTGCATGGGACGGGTCTTCGCCAGCAGCTGGCGCATCTTTCGCAGCTACCGCAAAATCCGCTCCAGCTTCAGCTTCAATGACCTGATCTACATCCTGCAGGAACAGTTTCCCGCGGGGCTGTTCAGCCTGACTCCGATGCAGCAGTTTCTCTGCCGCGCCTTTCGCGATGAAGGCCTGTGCGATGACTTTCGCGACCTGCCTCACCCCCTCTACATCCCCGCCTACGATATCGACAGCGGGGAACGGGTGGTGTTCGGCGATGATGACCAGAACGGCGTCCACATCTGTGAAGCCATCACCGCCTCCAGCGCCATTCCCTTTTTCTTCGCCCCCCAGAAAATCGCCGGACGCTACTACATCGACGGCAGCATCGGCCGTATCAGCCATGTCGATATTGCCGTAGAAAAAGGGGCAAAGCTGATCGTGCTGGTCAATCCGCGGGTTCCGATGGTCAACGACCCGCAGAAAATCTGTCTGCCGTCCCTGTCCTACGGCCATTGCACCAGTATCGCCAACCTGGGCATCGGCGCGGCATGGGAACAGTCCCAGCGCATCGAAACCCGCCAGAAGCTCGATCTGGCCCTGGCCTACTATCGACGCGTCCAGCCGGACATCGACATTCTGGTTTTGGAGCCGGGACCTGAAGAATCCATGCTCTTTTTCCAAAGCCCCATGAGCCAGGCCGCCCGGAACCAGATCATGCATTACGGTTATCATCTGACCCTGTCCCAGCTGAACAACCGGCGGGACGAGTTTTCCCGCGCGCTCAAACGCCACCACATCGGCCACCGCAAGACCCCCCTGACCGATCTGGCCGCCCGCCTGGCCGGCAGCGCCCGCAGCGGAAAGGCGCCGTCATGAAAGCGCTGCGCCTCCTCGCCGTCACCCAGCATGTCCGCCCCTCCCCCCAGGCCGTACCCCTGGCTGCCGGTTGCCTGCTCGCCAGTCTGCCCGAAGAGCGACGTGCGCATACCGGCCTGCTCGACTGCTTTGTCGCTGACGCTCCGGAGGCGATTGCGAAGGCCATTCTTGATTGCGCACCGGAGATCCTGGTCCTGCCGGTCTACAGCTGGAACCACCTGCCGCTGCTCAACCTGACCGCCAAACTGCGGCAAGACCTCCCCCAATTGTGCATCCTTGCCGGAGGACCGGAAGCCAGTGCCCGGCCCAGCCGCCTGCTGGAGGAAGGCCTGGCCGATATCGTCCTGACCGGGGAGGGGGAAAGGGTCTTTCCCCGGCTGGTGGCGTGCCTTGACAGCGGCAAAGACTGGCGCCACCTTCCCGGACTGGCCTGGAAAGACGACAGCGGTTTCCATAAAAGCAAAGCAACAGGCCCGGTTCATCCGGAAGAGCTTCCCAGCCCCTGGCTGAGCGGCGTCCTCGATCCGGCCCGATACGACGGTGTCCTCTGGGAAACAGCGCGCGGTTGCGCTTTTGGCTGTGATTTCTGTTTCGATTCCGGCGGGCATCGCCAGGTCCGCCCCCTGCCTTATGAACGGCTCAAGGCCGAACTGCAGCTTTTCCTCGACCGGGGCGTCAGCCAGATCTGGGTGCTCGATTCGACCTTCAATTTTCCCCCGGAACGCGGCCTGAAACTGCTGAAGCTGCTGAACCGGGCCGACGGCAAGATCCATTTTCACCTTGAAGCCAAAGCCGATTTTCTCGACCAGCAGTGCGCCGCCCTGCTCGGCCAGCTCAACGGCTCGGTCCAGGTCGGCCTGCAAAGCGCCAATCCCGACCTGCTCAGGCGCATGCACCGCCCCTTTGACCCCGCCACCTTCCAGCAGGCCATGACCTGGCTCAACGGCGAACAGGTCACTTTCGGTCTTGACCTGATCTATGGCCTGCCGGGGGACGACTTTGACGGTTTCTGCCACAGTCTCGACTTCGCCCTGGAATTCGCCCCCAACCATCTGGACATCTTTCCCCTGTCGGTGTTGCCCGGCACCAGCCTGGAACGGCACGGGCGGGACCTGGGTCTGGTCTGGCAGGCCGACCCTCCCTACCAGTTGCTCAACTCTGCCAGCCTGTCGGAGCAGGACCTGGGACGCTGTCGCGAACTGGCGGCGGCCGTCGACCTGTTCTACAACATCGGCCGGGCCGTCGGTGTCCTGCCGGGCTTGCTCAGCAGCCTGAAAATGAAATCGGCCGATTTCTTCCGGGGTTTTGCCCACTGGTTGCAGGCGGAGATGGGGCTTTATCCGGAGGTCATGCTGGCCACCGGCAGCTGGCAGCCGGCAGAAGTTCTCGCCATGCAGGAAGGCTATGTCCAGCACCTGCTTTTGAAGCGCAACCGGCTGGACCTGCTGCCGGCCGCGCTCGATCTGTTGCGCTACCACTTCCACTATGCCGAAACCCTTACCGGCCCGGAGGTCCTGCCCGTCCATCCGGAACCCGATCCGGCCCGATTCTGGACCACGCCCCTGCAGCGCCACCATGGTGTTCGTCTGGTCCCCTTCCACTATGAAATTATCGATCTTCTCGACATGGAAGGCGCTGAATTGCAGGATATCGTCGACTATCTGCGGCCGGTGGGGTCCACGGCGCTGTTTCTGCGCAAGGGAACGGACGTCTGGTGCGAATCCCTGGAAGAGGATTTCTTCCGCCTGCTGCACCACAGTAACGGGCAGGCAAGCCCGCAAGACATTTTCTCTGGTTCGGTGGAACGCGATCTTGGACTGGAAATGCTCGGGTTTGCCCTGGCCGAAGGGATCCTGATTCCTGAATAAAGAAAGGCCGCCGCAGCTGCGACGGCCTTTCTTGCGCCCGCAGGAACGGACGCTGTCAGGCAACCTCTTCGAAACGCTTGCGGTAACGCGGCCTTTCGACAATCAGGGAACGGATTTCACGGATATCGGGGATGCGGCCGGAAATCCGTACCGCGTCATCAACGACCAGCGCCGGGGTGACATAAACCCGGTTGTCGATCATCTTGCGCACATCCTTGTAGACATGCACCTCGGCCTTGACATCCAGGTCGCTCAGGGCCTGACGCACATTGGCCAGAGTGCGCTCGCAACGGTCGCCGCAGTTCGGTTTACAAAGGATATCGATTCGCATAAGCGGCCTCCTTGCCCGGCCAAATAAATGACCTTTTTGGTCAACATTATAGCCGGTCAACAGCCAAAGGCAAGAGAATTCGGTGCGGCCGGTGTCAGAGTCTGGGAGGCGGCGTGTCCCCATAGACCAGGCGCAGCGCCCGTCGCACCCGGGCCTTGAGGCGCACCGCATTGATCGGTTTGGCGATAAAATCGAAATACCCCAGGTTGAGCACTCTCTCTTCTTCTTCGGGGGCGCTTTTTGAAGACAGGCCGATGACGGGTATTTTGCGGGTACGGCTGTTGGCCTGCAGGTTGCGGAACATCTCATCGCCGGTCAGCCGCGGCATGATGGTGTCGGTGAGCACCAGATGCGGCAACTGGTTCAGGGCCTCCTTGAGACCCTCCGCGCCATTGGCCGCCTCCAGCACCTTGTAGCCTTCGCGCTCCAGGGCGGCCTTGATGGCGGCGCGCACCATCTCCTGGTCGTCGACCACCAGGATGGTCCACCAGCCCTTTTCCATGCGCGGGTCCTTGCCCAGATAATGCCGGTTGACCGCGGCAACAATCTCTTCCCGGGTTGTCACACAGGGCGTCACTGACAGGCCGGTTTTGAAGGCCAGCTCGTCGATGGTTTCGATATCGAGAGGGTTGACCATCGCCACAAAGAGGCGACGGCCGTCGATCTTAAGGGGGAAAACCAGTTTTTTCAGACAGGTATCGCCGTCGACGAGTTGCAGCAAATCCATGGAAAACGGATGGGCGGCAATATCCCGAACCGTCTTCAGTCCGAACTGACGCGCCAGAACCACGGCCACGTCACGCTCGGTAATGATCCCTCTCTCTTCGAGAATCTGTCCCAGGTGTTTGCCGGATTCCCGTTGGACCTCAAGGGCCTGCTGCAGCACTCTTTCCGTCAAAACTCCGGCTTCGACCAGAATTTCACCGAATTTCTTGCGACCGGCCATCCATGCTCCACTTCTCCCCTCCTGAGTCACGACTCTGCCGGGACCGGCTGTATTCTGCCGTCCCCTCTTTCCATCGTCTCCGGTACAACTATTCTTTAGATGTACAGGTCTGTCAATTTCTCCAGTTAAAAAAAGCCGGAAGGTTGCCCTTCCGGCTTGAGGCCTCGGATATTCGAGACTTTATCAATGGACGGTCTTGATGGCGATTTTCTTCGGTTTGGCCGCTTCCGCCTTGGGCATGTACAGGCGCAGCACACCATCCTTCAATTCGGCCTCGGTGTGGTCGGTGTCCAGGCTGTCCGGCAGCCGGAACTGGCGGAAATAGCCCGAAGCACCGAACTCCTGCAGCACCTGCTCACCCTTGTCGCTCTGCGAAGCCAGGCCTTCAATGGTGAGCACCCCCTGATCGATATCCAGCCTGAGATGGTCCTTGTCGACACCCGGGACATCAGCGACCAGGGTCAGCCCCTCGTCTGTTTCGAAGATGTCGACCGCCGGGGTCAGAAAGCGTTCGGGGTTGCGGATATCTTCACGGGTCATGTCCTTATCCTGAGTGACAGTCAGATTCCTTTCCGTCATGGCTTGTCTCTCCTTTCACTGAACGTAGTCTCCGGTTATCGGGGATGTCATCGGATCAGCTGGCCTTGATGGCGATCCGCTTCGGGCGGACCTGTTCGGCCTTGGGGAGAAACACCCGCAGCACACCGTTGCGGTATTCAGCCTGTACCTTGTTGGCGTCGATATCCACCGGCAGCTCGATGGTGCGCAGGAACTTGCCGGCGCCCCGTTCCCGACGGTGCCAGGTACGTCCTTCACTCTCTTCCTCGCCCCGTTCACCGGACAGGGTCAGGGTGCTGCCGACGACGCTCATGTCAAGATTCTTGGGATCGACCCCGGGAAGAAGCGCCTCAAGATAGAACCCGTCAGCGTCTTCACGGATATTCACTTTAGGATAGCGACGCATGCCGACTCCGGGAAGGAAAGGCGCATCGAGCATGGGCCCGAACCCCACACCACGGAAGAGTTCGTCCATTTCCCTGCGAAGATGTTCCATCTCTCGGATCAGGTTCCAGCTCAGCATCTTTCTATCCTCCTTTTGTGTTGATGTTGGTTTTGCCGGGCTGTGCGGCCCGCGGACACCCGGGGATTTTTCAATCTGCGTGCCAGCCGGAACACTCCAGAAAATCACGTATTTTCAATGCATTGGCACAGAAGGACCTCGACAGGACAGCTTGAAAGCGTCGTCGCACCCGTCTGGACGACACATGCGACAGCGACACTGCAACAGGCCGCAACAATGTCGGAACTTCAGTTTTCCAGGGAGGAACGGTCGAGACCGAGTTTGTCGAGATAGCGATAGAGGGTGGCCCGGTGGACACCGAGCAGACGCGCGGTTTCCGCCAGGTTGCCGCCGGCCGCCTTGAAGGCGCGACGGATGCTCTGTTCGTCCAGATCAGCCGGCCGGGTGGATGAACCGGGTTTGCGGCCGACCGGCACGCTGCCGAGCAAGGGCATATCCCTGACTTCAAGCAGCCTGCGATCGCTTTCCAGCGGAAAGGGCGGAATGATCGGCGCCCCGCTGCCGGGCTGCCAGTCTCCGGGGGTGAAGTCCTGGCGTTCCCGTACCCATTCGGCAAAGGCCCGGGCCCCGATCACTTCGGTCTCGCTCTCGATATAGACGCGCTCGAGAACGTTCCGCAGTTCCCGGATGTTGCCGGGCCAGAGATAGGACTGCAGCAGGGACATGGCTTCAGAGGTCAGGCGCTTGACCTGTTTGCCGTATTTGCGATTGAAGCGGTCGAGAAAAAAATCGACCAGATGGGGCAGATCTTCAAGACGTTCGCGCAGCGGCGGCAGATGGATACGCAAAACCGACAGCCGGTGGTAGAGATCCGCCCGAAACCGCCCAGCTCCCACGGCCTTCTCCAGGGGGACATTGGTGGCCGCAACGATGCGGACATCAACCTGCTGCTCGCGCTCGGCGCCGACCCGTTCGACCCGGCCGGTCTCCAGCACCCGCAACAGCCGCGTCTGGGTATGCAGGGGCATGTCGCCGATTTCATCCAGAAACAGAGTGCCGCCGTCGGCGCGCTCAAAGCGTCCCCGGTGGGTGCGCACCGCGCCGGTAAAAGCGCCCTTTTCATGCCCGAACAGCTCGGACTCCAGCAGCTCCTCGGAAATGGCGGAACAGTTGACAGCGACAAAAGGGCCGTCGTTGCGGTCACTGGCCCGATGCAGGGCCTCGGCCACCAGTTCCTTGCCGGTCCCGGTCTCGCCGGTGATCACCACCGCCGCGTCCGTCGGACCGTATTTCTCGATTTTGCGCAGCACCTCGCGCAGACCGGCACTCTGACCGACCAGGCCATAGTGGGGCGTGATTTTTTCCGGGCGGGGAACCTCCTTGAGATACAGCGCCACGCGGTAACCGGAATAGTCATCCGCCAGACCGAACGGCTCCAGGTCGAGACGCACATGCGTCCGGCCGTCGGGCAACCGCAGCAGGACATTGCCCAGCAGTGCATCCCGGCTCACCGCCTCGTTCAACAGCTCGATCAGGTCAGGCTGACTGCCGCGAAACAGATGCGCCACATCCCGGCCGCGCGCCTGATCAAGCGACAAAGACAGCTGGCGCGCCAGCGATGCCGAACAGCGCTCGACGCGCCAGTGACGTCCGTCGCCGGTCACTACCAGATCGGGGCTGACCGCCGGGAGCTGTGAACTGATCTGTTCAACCTGAGTCGCCATGACAGCTTAAATGTAACTGCTTGGTACACAGGCTTCAAGTGGCGGAATTTTTTTTGGAAATCGGCAGAGGGAATCGATCACGAAACAAAAAAGGCATCAATACCCCTCGCCCCTCGCCTCTTGCCCCTCGCCTCTCGCCTCTCGCCACGTGGCAGATTCAAGGCTTGCGAGGGCTGAAACCACAGGTGCAGCCCCATGACGGTATCCCTCTCCGGGCCACAGCCCGCGCCAAGGCGGTCGAGACGTGCCCAGATGCAAGGCGGACGCAGACCGAGGAGTGAGGCGTAGCGGCAGCTACGTCGCAGCGACGAGGGCAAGGACAACGCCGCAGATGGGTGCGTATCGGCCGCC
>CAZCUR010000032.1:0-5786 GCA_964501815.1 uncultured Geothermobacter sp. | reverse complement strand
GTATTGTGGTGTCGGATAATCTTCCCCTCAATCATATACACCACATCCTCGGCCACATTGGTGGTCAGGTCGGCGATGCGCTCCAGGTAGCGGGAAATGGAGAGGTAGTTGATCAGTCCGTCCAGTTCATCCGGATTCTGGCGGATACGCTCCTTGGTTTTGGCAAAACTCTCACGGTGATAGCGGTCGACGCCGTCGTCGAGATCGATGACCGACATGGCCTTGTCCTGGTCCATGTTGACCAGGGCGTCCAGGGTCTTCTTCAGCATCGACTGGACGATTTCCCCCATGGTACGCACGTCAAAGGGAGCCTCGACCGGGGCATCATCGATCAGGGTCAGGGCACGCTCGGCCAGGTTGCCCGCCAGGTCGTTGATGCGTTCGAGATCGTTGTTGATCTTGAGCACGGCGACGATATAGCGCAGGTCGACGGCCACCGGCTGGTACAGGGCGAGGATCTTGAGACACTCCTCCTCGAGATCGACCTCCAGCTCATTGACCTCATCACCCATGGCGACCACCTTGCGCGCCAGCTCGGCTTCGCGCTTGTGCAACGCCAGCACCGCCTGCTGGACGCTCTCCTCCACCAGGGTCGCCAGCGACAGGATCATCTTTTTCAGCTTGTCGATTTCCCGCAGCATGTGAACGGTCATCGTTTCCTCCTAGCCGAACCGGCCGGTAATGTAGTCTTCGGTCTGCTTGTTCTTCGGTTTGGTGAACATCATATCGGTTTCGCCATATTCGACAATGTTCCCCTGGTAGAAGAACGCCGTATAGTCAGAGATGCGCGCCGCCTGCTGCATGTTGTGAGTGACAATGACGATGGTGTAGCGGCCGCGCAGCGAATCGATCAGGTCCTCGATCTTGGCGGTGGCGACCGGATCGATGGCTGAGGTCGGTTCATCCATCAGCAGCACCTCCGGCTCGACGGCGATGGCGCGGGCGATACAGAGACGCTGCTGCTGCCCGCCCGACAGGGCCACTCCCGGCTTGTCGAGCTTGTCGCCGACCTCATCCCACAAGGCCGCGGCCTTCAGGGCCGCCTCAACCCGGTCCTGCATCTCGGAGCGCGGCATTTTGTAGTGCTGTTTCAGGCCATAGGCGACATTGTCGAACACGCTCATGGGAAAAGGGGTCGGTTTCTGGAATATCATGCCGATACGCCGGCGCAGCTCCAGGACATCCACCCCGGGATCGAGAATATTCTCGCCGTCGAGCAGCAGTTCCCCTTCAGCCCTCTGTCCCTTGTAGAGTTCAAAGATACGGTTGTAGATACGCAGATGCGTCGACTTGCCGCAACCGGACGGCCCGATGATGGCCGTCACCTTGCCGGCAAGAATATTGAGGTTGTTGCTGAACAGCGCCTGGTGCGAACCGTAGTAAAAGCTCAGGTCCCGGGCGGAAATCTTGACCTCGCCCGGATGCTGTTCGGTCACGGTTTCAGCAGTCTGCGCCGTCATCGACACAGCCATTTTCTCCGAAAATGACAGAGACGTTGAAAGAGTCATCGCTTACTTTCTCCTCAGCCAGAGAGTTATCCGCGCCAGCAAGTTGGCACCGAGCACGCCGACGGTAATCAGCAGTGACGCGCCCCAGGCTTTGGCCTGCCAGTCGGCGTAGGGGCTCATGGCGTAGTTGAAGATGGTCACGGTCAGATTGCCGATCGGCTCGTTGAGGGATTCAAACCAGAACGGGCTGTTCAGGGCGGTAAAGAGCAGCGGCGCTGTTTCGCCGCTGACGCGCGCCACCGCCAGCAGCACCCCGGTGATCAGACCGCTGCCGGCGGCACGAAACAGAATCTGCAAGGTCGCCTTCCAGCGCGGCGTCCCCAGCCCAAGAGCCGCTTCACGCAGGCTGTTGGGCACCAGATTGAGCATCTCCTCGGTGGTGCGGGCCACCACCGGCAGCATGATGATCGCCAGGGCCACGGCACCGGCCCAGGCGGAAAAATCTCCCAGGGGAATGACGATAAGGCCGTAGACGAAGACCCCGACGATAATCGACGGCGTCCCCATCAGCAGGTTGCTGCAGAAACGGATACTCTCGGCCAGACGCGACTGGCCGCCGAATTCGGCCAGATAGATCCCGGCCAGAAGCCCCAGGGGAATGCCGATCAGACTGGCCAGGCCGGTGATCAGCAGGGTGCCGACAATGGCGTTGGCCAGCCCTCCCCCGGCCATGCCGGGCGGCGCGGGCAGCTCGGTGAAGAACTCCCAGTTGATCGCCTTCAGGCCGTGACCGATGATGACGAAGAGAATCCAGCCGAGAAAGAAAAGGCCGATCAGCGCGGCAAAGCCGGACAGGATACGCACCAGCAGGTCGGTTGCCTTGCGCCGGGCCAGGGAACGCGTAATCACAGGCCACCTCCCATCTTGCGGCGGGTGCGGTTCAGCCACCACTGGGCCAGCACCTGCAGGACCAGGGTCATGCCGAACAGCACCAGCCCCAGTTCCACCAGACTGCTGAGATAGACATCCTCGCTCGCTTCGGTGAACTCATTGGCCAGGGTCGAAGCGATGCTGTTGCCGGCGGCAAACAGGCTGGCGGAAATCTCATGCCGGTTGCCGATAACAAAGGTCACCGCCATGGTTTCGCCGATAGCCCGCCCCAAACCGAGGAAACAGGCGCCGACAATCCCCTGAATGCCGTAGGGGATAGTCACCTTGCGGGTCACTTCCCAGGTGGTCGAACCCATGCCGTAGGCCGACTCCTTGACCACGGCGGGGACCATGCGGAAGACGTCGCGGGTCACCGAAGTGATGAAGGGCAGAATCATCAGGGCGAGGATGAAGCCGGCGCTGAGCATGCCGATACCCATGGGAGGTCCGGAAAAGAGCGGGCCGGGGATATGCGCCAGCAGCGGCTGGACATGTTCCGCCATGAACGGCGCGAAGACAAACAGGCCCCACATGCCGTAGATGATGCTCGGGATGGCGGCCAGAAGCTCGATGCCGGTACCGACCACGGCCGCCAGCTTCGGCGGCGCCAGCTCGACCAGGAACAGGGCCACGGCGAGACTCATGGGCACCGCCAGAACCATGGCGATCAGGGTCGAGACCAGGGTGCCGTAGATGGTGCTGGCGGCGCCAAACACCTGGCTGACCGGATCCCAGGTCTCGGTCCAGAGAAAGGACCAGCCGAACTTTTCCAGCGACAGCTTCGAACCCTGCCAGAGCTCGAAGGCGATCGCCCCGATCACCAGGACCAGGACCAGCCCCCCGGACAGGGTCAAAACGCGAAACACCGGGTCGAAGTCAAACCGACGCTGAATTTTCATAGCCTTTGCCTCTTGAAACTTGAGCCTGCCGGCACGCCGAAACCGGTCCCCCATGACAGGAGGACCGGTTCGATGGTGCGTAATGGCCACAGGAGTTGCAGCTCTTTACTCCTTCCAGATCGGTTCGCCACTGCCGGCGGCCCTGATCTCCTTGCGCCAGGTCTGCTCGACCAGCTCGACCACCTTGGCCGGCATGGGCACGTAGTGCAGCTTTTCGGCGATCTCGCCGCCGTTTTTGTAACACCAGTCGAAGAAGGACAGGACGGCCCTGGCGGTTTCGGGTTTGGCCTGCTCCTTGTAGAGAAGGATGAAGGAGGCCCCGGTAATCGGCCAGCTCTTCGCCCCCGGCTGATCGGTCAGCACCAGGTAGTAGCCTTCGGCATGCTGCCAGTCGGCACCGGCCGCCGCGGCCTGAAAGGTCTCGCTGGTGGGGGGCACGAAGTTGCCGGCCCGGTTCTTCAGCAGCACATGGCTCATCCTGTTCTGCAGGGCATAGGCGTATTCGACATAGCCGATGGCGCCCTTGACCCGCTGCACGTAGGAGGCAACCCCCTCATTCCCCTTGCCGCCGACACCGACCGGCCAGTTGACCGCTTTGTTGGTGCCGACTTCGGTCTTCCAGCTGGAGGAAATCTTGCTCAGATAGTTGGTGAAGATCCAGGTGGTGCCGGAACCGTCCGAACGATGCACCACGGTAATCGCCTGGTCGGGCAGGGAGAGGCCCTTGTTGTCAGCCTGAATACGCGCATCGTTCCATTTGGCGATCTTGCCGAGAAAGATGTCCGCCAGAACCGGGCCGGAAAGCTTCAGCTGCCCGGCGGCGATACCGGGAATATTGACCACCGGTACCACGCCGCCCATGACCATGGGGAACTGGATCAGACCGGCCTTGTTCAACTCCTCCGGCTTGAGCGGCGCATCCGAGGCCCCGAAATCGACGGTTTTGGCCTTGATCTGGCGGATGCCGCCGCCGGAACCGATCGACTGGTAGTTCAGGCGAACCTTGGCGACCCGGTAGTACTGGTAGGCCCACTGGGAATAAACCGGAAAGGGGAAGGTCGCGCCGGCACCATTGATGGTGCGGGTTTTGGCCAGCGCCGGGGCGCTGCCGAACGCCAGGCTGAGGGCAAGGGCGATGAAGAGTGCGCGGGCTGCGTTGCGAATCATCTGCTTCATGGGTGTCTGTCTCCTTTTTTCGGCCCGGTCATGGACCGGCGCCACAGATTGCTGTCGATGTTGTGCGACGCAGTCTGACGGCGCTTCGTTAGCAGTCGGTTAGCAGAGCGTTAAAAGTCTGCAAAAACCGGCGCAGAGAAATAGGCGGCGATTGTTAGGATTGTGTTAGCGCAAGGTTTGGCTTTGGTGAAAAAGGCGTGACGCTGAGGCCTTGCCAGGACCGGACAGCTGGACGATAATGGCGCACATGCCCGGGAAAACAACTGAATTTGAGATAATCGCGCGGGTGCACTCCCCCTTCCGGGAGAAGTTCGCCGCACCGCGCCAGCCGGGGCTGGTGCCCGCCGCCGAGGGCTTTGTCGAGCTGCTGGCGCCCTTTGACCGCGAAGAGGCGCTGCGGGGCATTGAGCAGTACAGCCATATCTGGCTGCTCTTCCTCTTTCATCAGGTTCCCGCCGACCGCCCCTGGCAGCCGCTGGTGCGGCCTCCGCGCCTGGGCGGCAACGAGCGGGTCGGGGTCTTTGCCACCCGCAGCCCCTTTCGCCCCAACCGCATCGGCATGTCAGTGGTCGAATTGCGGGGGGTCGAGCGCCGCCAGGGCAAACTGGGACTGGCTGTCGGCGGTCTCGACCTGGTCGACGGCACCCCGGTCATCGACATCAAGCCCTACCTCCCCTACGTCGACCGGGTCGAACAGGCCCGGGGCGGCCGCTTTGCCAGGGCTCCGGCGCGCGAACGCCAGGTGCGCTTCAGCCTTGAGGCGGAGAAAACGCTGGCGCAACACCCGGAGCTGCGCGAACTGATCCGCCAGACCCTCGCCCTCGATCCGCGGCCGGGTTACCGCCACGGCGAGGCCGAGGGGGAATTCGGCATGCACCTGGCCGATTGCAACATCCGCTGGCGCGAGGAGGCCGAAGGCCCCCTGGTGCTCAGGGTCGAATCGCGCTGATCAGGGCAGCTCGTCGATCTCCTCAAGCCCTTCCGGCAGCTCCAGCTCGGAGAGCATCGATTTGGCGAAATTCTTCGCCCGCCCCCCGGGGGCCATCATGCCGTAGGCCATCGCTTCTTTCAGTTCGTCCATGGTGGCGCCGTGCTGCTTCGCGACCGCGAAGTGCTTCTTCAGTCAGTCGGGGCAGTGCACCGCCACGGCACAGGCGACCCGGATCAGTTCGCGGGTCTTGATGTCGAGGACCTCGGAGTACTCGAAGTCGAAAAAGGTCTTGCGCAGCTTCATGATTCCTCCTTCGGCCGCAGGGTAGTCCGGACCCTGACATCGCTGTGCAGGGTCCGATGCACCGGGCATTTTTCCGCAATCTCCACCAGCCGGGCGCGC
>CAZCUR010000031.1:22350-28216 GCA_964501815.1 uncultured Geothermobacter sp. | reverse complement strand
GGCGAAAAAGAACCGCCCCATCACCTACCGGAGGGATTCTGCCAGCAGCTCAATGGTGTGCTTGACCCGCACCTGTGAGCCCTTTTTGTCCAGGCCGCCGGCGATCTGCAGCAGGCAGCCCGGGCAGTCCATGGCGACACAGGCCGCACCGGTGGCCTCGATATCCTGAACCTTGTCTTCGAGGATGCGCCGGGCGATGTCGGGATGGGCCGAGAAGGAATAGCTGCCACCGAAGCCGCAGCAGCGGTCGGCGTGATCCATCTCCACCAGCTCGCGACCGCTCTGCTGCAGCAGCTGGCGCGGTTCGCGCCAGACACCGGCACCGCGCTTGAGATGGCAGGAATCGTGGTAGGTGACCTTTTCCGCAACCTCGGAAAAGACGTCGTCAGCCTCGCAGTGCGTGGCGATGAAGCGGGCGACATCGACGGTTTTGTTCGCCAGTTCCTCGGCCCGGGCGGCCCAGGCCGGGTTGTCCTTGAGCAGCTCGACGAAATCGCGTTGCAGACTCATGGTGCAGGTCGGGCAGGTGGTGACGATGTAATCGACATCCGCCTCCAGCATCGCCTCGACATTCTGCTTGGCCAGCTCGACGGCCGTCTCCCGGTCGCCGGAATAGAGTGCCGGCACACCGCAGCAGTTCTGTTTTTGCGGCAGAACAACCCTGACATCGAGCCGGTTGAGCACGCGAACCAGGTCCTGCCCCATCTCCGGGTAGACGAAATCGTTCAGGCAGCCGGCGAAAAAGGCGACGGTATATTTCGGCTTGTCGACCGGTTGCGGCAGCTCGTCAAACAGGTCGCGCAGGGGCCGGTCGGCCACGGCCGGCAGGCTGCGCCATTCGGTGAGGTTGGAAAAGAACAGCGGCAGGTGGCGGATCATCCGCTCCCCTTTGGTCACCGGCTTCTGCAGCTTGCTCGCCGTGCGCAGCAGGGTGTGGAACAGCCGGCGGTTGCGCATCACCTTGCGGAAGACCAGCGCCTTGCCGGCCCCGACCCCCTCTTCCTCACCGAGGGTTTCGCGCAGGTGCAGAATGATGCCCTCAAGATCGATCTTCGACGGACAGACGCTGACGCAGGCGCGGCAGCCGATGCAGGCCCGGACGATTTCGGCGGCGTTGTCGAGGCCGTGGAAAAAGGCGGTCAGGATGATACCGATGGCGCCGATATAGATATGGCCGAAGACATGGCCGCCGACGGTCTGGTAGACCGGACAGACGTTGGCACAGGCGCCGCACTTGATGCAGCGCAGCGCGTCCCGGCACTTGTCCGACGCAGCCAGGGCGCTGCGGCCGTTGTCGAGCAGCACGATGTGCAGCTCCTTGTCCCCTTCACCGCAAGGGACCGCGCCGCGAATCCAGGAGACGTAGGAGGTCAGCGCCTGGCCGGTGGCATTGCGCGGCAGCACCTTGAGAACTTTGGCGGCATCCTCCAGGGTGGGAACGATCTTCTCCACACCGACCAGGGCGACATGCACCTTCGGCAGGGTGGTGGTCAGGCGGGCGTTGCCTTCGTTGGTTACCAGGGCGATGGCGCCGGTTTCGGCGATGGCCATGTTGGCGCCGGAGATGCCGATATCGGCATCGAGATAGCCCTGGCGCAACTGTTCGCGCGCCACCCGCACCAGGTGTTCGATGTCCGCCGGCTCGGTCTTGCCGGTCTGCTTGCTGAACAGCTCGGCAACCTCCTCCTTGAACATGTGAATCGCCGGCATCACCATGTGGCTGGGCCGCTGGCCGGCAAGCTGGATGATCCACTCGCCCAGGTCGGTCTCCAGCGCCTTGGCGCCGGCTTTATCGATGGCATGGTTGAGGTGGGTTTCCTCGCTCGCCATGCTCTTGCTCTTGACCACCAGCTTTGCACCCCGCTCGCGGGCCAGCTCGGCGATGTAGCGGTTGGCATCCTCTGCCGTCCTGGCCAGGTAGACAGTGGCGCCGGCGGCCTCGGCATTGGCGATGAACTGCTGCAGCAGCTCCTCACGCCGGGCCAGCACCTCGTCCTTCATGGCGGCAACTTCGGTGCGCAGCTGCTCGAAATCGAAACCGGCGAAGGCCCGCTCCCGGGCCTGCAGATAGGCGTCACCGAACTGGTGCAGTGCCTTCTGCAGCTTCGGCGTCGCCAAAGCCTGATCGACACGTTTTTGGTACTGTTTGGTGCGTGTTTTCATAACGCCTCACAATCGTTTTTCACCACAGGGTCACGGAGGACACAGAGGAAAGACTTCTGGAAAATGCTACCTGTACTGTTTACCACCAGTTCAGGAGGACACCGTCAAGGGAATTATCCGAAAACTTTTCCATGAGTTCTTCTCTGTGTTCTCTGTGCCTCAAGCGAGCCTCGCGAGCGGGTGGTTAACACGTGCCTACATCTCCAACGGATCGTCCGAAAGTCCCTCGACCAGGAAAATGAACAGTTCCTTCGGGCCGTGCACGCCGATGGTCAGCACCCGTTCGATGTCTGCCGTGCGGGAGGGGCCGGTGATATAGGCCAGATAATGCCGTGGCAAGGTCTCGGCGAAGGTGCGCAGATGGGGGGTTGCGGCATCGAGATCGGCCACTATCTTGCCCGGGTCAAGCAGGACGGCGTGACGCTCGGGCAGGGTGCTGGCCAATCGGATCGGCTCCGGGGTGCTCTCCAGCACCAGGGTCCCGGTCTGGGCCAGGGCGAAATTGGCACCGGTGATTCCCAAATCGGCGGCGGCTGCGGCATCGCGATCTGAGCCGTCAGTCAGCTCCAGTCCCTGGCGTTCGAGACACTCTTTGAGCTTCAAACGCCGCGCCGTCGGGAAATCGGGCAGGATGACCGATCCGTGTGCCAGCCCCGCAAGCTCCACCGGCAGGGCATCCGGGCCGTCCAGCCGCCGTACGACCGCCCCAACGGCCTCGGCGGCACCGGTGAACGTCTGCACGTACTCATCAGAACTCATTTCCACCTCACTGGTCAGACCATTTATTGGTCTAAGGTTAATAGCTGACAGCATGCCGGTCAAGGGGTTTTGTCGAACACTGTTCCACTGGCGCCCGGACAGGCCCCCTCCACCTGCAATACGTCTCAAATTTGAATCATCGATTCATTTTTGATTCATTCTTGCAAAACCTCTTTTTGGCAGTATTGTATCAGGGTATCATGCTGGCGGCCTGATTCATTTTTGACTCGTTTTGCAAGAGACATCGAACCAAACATCTTTCCAAGGTACCGTTTTTCAAGGATTTACCCGGATGGAATGCTGCTTGCTTTTCTGACTCACACATGGCCCGCTATTCCGCACTGCCGGCCTGAAATCATCCCCCGTTTCAACACCCTCAAGGAGGCTGAAAAATGAACGAAGTTTTTGTCGTAGATGCCCGCCGAACCCCGTTCGGCTCATTCGGAGGCACACTGGCGTCCGTCCCCGCACCCCAACTGGGTGCCACAGTGCTCACCGACCTGCTGCAGCGCACCGGCGTTGCCCCCGAACAAATCACCGAGGTCATCCTCGGCCAGGTGCTCCAGGGCGGTACCGGTCAGGCGCCGGCGCGCCAGGCAATGCGCGGCGCCGGCATTCCCGACAGCGCCCACGCCATGACCATCAACAAGGTCTGCGGCAGCGGCCTGAAGGCGGTTATGCTCGCCGCCGACGCCATCCGGCTCGGCTATGCCGAATTCGCCCTGGCCGGCGGCATGGAGAGCATGTCCCTGGCGCCCTACGCCCTGCCCAAGGCCCGCTTCGGCCAGCGCATGGGACATGCCACGGCCCTGGACCTGATGCTGCATGACGGCCTGCTCGACCCCTACAGCGGCAAACACATGGGCGAGATTACCGAGAAATGGATCGTCGACAACCAGATCAGCCGTGAAGACCAGGACCGCTTTGCCGCCCGTTCCTACGAGCTGGCCCAGAAGGCGGTCGAAGGAGGCCGGTTCAAAGCCGAGATCGCCCCGGTCACCATCAAGGGGCGCAAGGGAGACACCGTGGTCGACACCGACGAGGAACCCTTCCGCGGCAGCATCGACAAGCTGCCGGGGCTGCGTCCGGTCTTTGCAAAAGACGGCAGCATCACCGCCGGCAACGCCTCAACCATCAACGACGGCGCCGCCGCCCTACTGCTCGCCAGCGGCCAGGCGGTGGAAAAACAGGGGCTCAAGCCTCTGGCCCGGCTGGTCGCCCAGGCGACCTTCAGCATGCACCCCGAACTTTTCGGCAGCGCCCCGGTCGGCGCCATCCGCCGCTGCGCCGAAGCGGCGGGCATCGGCATTGACCAGATTGACCTGTTTGAAATCAATGAAGCCTTTGCCGCGGTGACCCTGGTTGCCATCAAGGATCTCGGTCTTGACGAGGACAAGGTCAACGTCAACGGCGGCGCCTGTGCCATCGGCCACCCCATCGGCGCCAGCGGCGCGCGCCTGGCAGGCACCGTTATCCACGAACTGCAACAGCGCCAGGCCCGCTATGGTCTCGCCACCCTGTGTATCGGCGGCGGCGAAGCGGTCGCCTGTCTGTTCGAACGCTGCTGAATCAGCCCACGTTCAGGAGAAAACCATGAAAACCATCACCACCGATGCCAAGGCAGCCCTTGAGGGCCTTCTGTTTGACGGCATGACCATCGCCGCCGGCGGTTTCGGTCTGTGCGGCATTCCGGAGAATCTTATCGCCGCCCTGCGTGATTCCGGCGTGAAAAACCTGACGGTCATCAGCAACAACGCCGGGGTCGACAACTTCGGCCTCGGTCTGCTGCTGCAGACGCGCCAGATCAAAAAGATGATTTCCAGCTATGTCGGCGAAAACGCACTCTTTGAAAAACAATTTCTCGACGGCGAACTGGAACTGGAGCTGACGCCCCAGGGAACCCTGGCGGAGAAACTGCGCGCCGGCGGCGCCGGCATTCCGGCTTTTTTCACCCGCACCGGCTATGGCACCAGGCTGACCGAAGGCAAGCCGGTGCAGCGCTTCGGCGACAGGGAATACGTCCTGGAGGAGTCGCTCACCGCCGATCTGGCCATCATCAAGGCCTGGAAGGCGGACAAGGCGGGCAACCTCGTCTTCCGCAAGACGGCGCGCAATTTCAACGAAGCCTGCGCCAAAGCCGGCCGGGTCACGGTCGCCGAGGTCGAAGAAGTGGTTGAGACCGGCGAGCTCGATCCGGACCAGATTCACCTGCCCGGCATCTACATCGATCGTGTGTTGCTGGGGCAGCAGTTCGAAAAACCCATCGAACAGCGCACCGTCCGTTCCGGCGACAGCGCGGTTTCCGGCCTGAAGCCCGAGCGCGAATGGATGGCCAAACGGGTGGCCCAAGAGCTGACCGACGGCGCCTACGTCAACCTCGGCATCGGCATGCCGACCCTGGTGGCCAACTTCATCCCGGAGGGCATCGACATCATTCTGCAGTCGGAAAACGGCCTGCTCGGCATCGGCCCCTTCCCGACCGAAGACGAGGTCGATCCCGACCTGATCAACGCCGGCAAGCAGACCATCACCACCATTCCCGGCGCGGTCTTCTTCGATTCCTCCGAATCTTTTGCCATGATCCGCGGCGGCAAGGTCGACCTGTCGGTCCTCGGCGGCATGCAGGTCTCCCGCTACGGCGACCTGGCCAACTGGATGATTCCCGGCAAGATGGTCAAGGGTCCCGGCGGCGCCATGGACCTGGTGTCCGGCGTCAAGAAGGTCGTGGTGATGATGGAACACTGCGCCAAGGACGGCAGCCCGAAAATTCTCGAGGAATGCGACCTGCCGATTACCGGCAAGAATGTCGTCGACCTGCTGGTCACCGACAAGGGAGTCTTCGAAGTCGATGCCGAAAAAGGCCTGACCCTGATCGAAATCTCCCCCTTCAGCTCGCTGGAGGACATTCAGGCAAGCACCGGCTGCGAATTTTCAACCAGACTTT
>CAZCUR010000031.1:8635-22250 GCA_964501815.1 uncultured Geothermobacter sp. | reverse complement strand
AGCTCGCTGGAGGACATTCAGGCAAGCACCGGCTGCGAATTTTCAACCAGACTTTAACCCGTTTGCACCAAAGCCACGGAGCACACAGAGGAACAGGAAACAATAGGCACCCATCCCCTCCCCTGGAGGGAGGGGATTGAGGGGAGGGGGAAGTAGCCTGACATCCCCCCCATCCCAACCTTCCCCCTCCAGGGGGGAAGAAGCCTCCTCACCATTCCGTGTCTTTGGCCGTGACTTAACCAATCAAGGAGCCAAAAGACATGTCCGAGAAACAAGTCGCCCTTGTCACCGGTGCCGCCAGCGGTATCGGTCTGGCCGCCGCCGAGGCGCTGGCGGCCTCGGACCGGGACGTGGTCCTGGCCGACATCAATGCCGAGGCCGGCAACCGTGAAGCTGAACGTATCGGCGGCTTTTTCGTTCAGGCCGACCTGAGTACCCGCGAGGGCTGCCGCGCACTGGTCGACGCCACCCATGAACGTTTCGGCCGCTGCGATATTCTGGTCAACAATGCCGGCATCCAGCACGTCTCGCCCATCGAGGACTTTCCCGAGGAGAAGTGGGACTTCATCATCAACCTGATGCTCACCGCCCCCTTCCTGCTCACCAAGTACGTCTGGAAAGGGATGAAGGAGCGTGGCTGGGGCCGGGTGATCAACATCAACTCGGCCCACGGCCTGCGCGCCTCCGAGTTTAAATCCGCCTACATCAGCGCCAAGCATGGCCTGTCCGGCCTGACCAAGACCGCCGCCCTGGAAGGTGGGCCCTTCGGCATCACTGTCAATTCGATCTGCCCGGCCTACGTGCGCACGCCACTGGTGGACAACCAGATTGACGCCCAGGCCGAAAGTCACGGCATTCCGCGCGAAGAGGTCATCAGCACCATCATGCTGAAAAAGGCCGCTGTCAAACGCCTGATCGAACCGTCGGAAATCGGTGACCTGGTCAACTTCCTCTGTTCCGACTCGGCCGCCTGCATCACCGGCTCGATGCTCACCATCGACTGCGGCTGGACCGCCGCCTGAGGCCGTGCACAAGACCATGACCAAGACCGGAGACAGACTCCCTCCCCTGGATCGGGAGCTGCTCGAACTGACCTTCGATCATGTCGCCAACGGCATCTACCTGGTCGACGGCCAGGGCGTCACCCTACGGGTCAACCGCGCCTTTGAGGAGATGAGCGGCTTCACCAATGAACAGCTGGTCGGCCGCAGTCTCTACGACATGGTCGGCCCGGGAAGGGAGTTTTCCGGCAGCGCCTCCTTGCTGGTACTGGAAAAGAAGCGGCCGGTCACCGCCACCTACTCGACCAGCACCAACCGCAAGCTGCTGGTCAAGGGCGTGCCGGTTTTCAATGAGCAGGGCAATATCCGTTACGTCGTCAACACCATCTGGGACCTGACCGTCGTCTCCTACAGTCGTGAGATCGACGCCGACACGGCGCGCAGCAACCTGCTGGAAGAGGAGGATTTCGTCACCTGCAGTCCGGCCATGCGCCAGGTGCTCGACGTGGCCCTGCGCGTCGCTCCGAGCGATTCAACCCTGCTGCTGTCGGGCGAATCGGGGGTCGGCAAGAGCCTGCTGGCCCGGCTGATTCACCGGGCCAGCGACCGGCGCGGCAAACCCTTTGTTCACCTGAACTGCGGCGCTATCCCCGAGACCCTGATCGAGGCCGAACTGTTCGGCTTTGAGCCCGGCTCTTTCACCGGCGCCGACCGCCGCGGCAGAAAAGGGCTGATTGCCGAGGCGGAGGGAGGCACCCTGTTTCTCGATGAGATATCGGAACTGCCGCTGCACACCCAGTCGAAGCTGCTCGGGGTGCTGCAGGAGCGCAGCTATTTCCGGATCGGCGGCCGAACACCGCAAAAAGTCGACGTGCGCATCATCGCCGCCAGCAATCGCAACCTGGAACGGCTGGTACGCGACGGTGATTTTCGTGAAGATCTGTTCTACCGCCTCAACGTCGTCCCTCTGACCCTGCCCGCCCTGCGGCAAAGGCGCGAGGACATCCCGCTGCTGGTACGCACGTTCATCGACCGTTTCAATCGCAAATACGGCACCTTCCGGCAGTTTTCCCCGGACCTGATGGCCCTGCTCGAAATCCAGGAGTGGCCCGGCAACATCCGCGAACTGGAAAACCTGGTCGAACGCCTGATCGTGACCAGCAAGGAAAATCTCATCACGCCGGAACAGGCCGGACTTTCCCGTCCTGCCCCCCAGGGCGAGGGCTCTCTCAAACAACAGTTGGCTGCTTACGAAGCCGAATTGCTGCGTAAAGCCTGGCAACAGCATCGCACCACCCGAAAAATTGCGCAGGCTCTGGGTATCAGTCAGGCCAGCGCTGCACGCAAGCTGAGATACCACAAAATCTCTGGCAAGGGTAAGCCCTAGGGCCGTTTCAACGCCCCATCCTCACCTTAAAATCTTTCCTGCCAACGGTACCGCCCCACCTCCTTGCCGGTACACACTCTTCACAGGGCGACCGAACGCCGCAACATCCGCACCGATCATTGCTGCGTTGGCCACAGCCTGCAGACCTTCCCTTCGTTCCCACCGAACCTTTTCAAAGCGACCCTGCTAACAACGTTCTATTTTTTTCTTGACGCATGCCGTCAGATTGTCTAGCCTCTTTTTTGTTTTATGGTCTGACCATTTTTTGGTCGCCAGCAAAAGCCGGGCGAAAGCCTATACCCCAGCCAAAGGAGGAGAGACATGAAAAAGCTAAGACTGTTGATCGGCCTGATGATCGCCATCAGCCTGATCATCGCCCCCAACGCCTTTGCCGCCAAACGTGAGAAGTTCGGCACCGACAAGCGCCACGAAGAGGTCAAAAAGGAACTGCGCAAAATCAAGACCTCGGACAAGAAATTCCGCTGGAAAATGGTCATGCCCTGGAGCAAGGGGCTTCTCTTCTATGACATGGCTCAGCATTTCGCCGATTCGGTGAAGCTCGCCTCCGGCGGCCGTCTCGATATCAAAGTCTTCTCGGCCGGCGAACTGGTCGGCGCCATGGAAACCTTCGACGCCGTCTCCAAAGGCGCAGCCCAGGTCGGCCACGACTGGCCCGGCTACTGGAAAGGCAAGAACGAAAACTTTGTTTCCTTCGCTTCGGTTCCTTTCGGCCTGGATGCCGAAGGCTACAACATCTGGCTCTACGAGCGCGGCGGTCTCGAGCAGATGCAGGAACTGTACGGTCGCTACAACCTCGTCGCCTTCCCGTGCGGCAACGGCGGCCAGGAAATGGGCCTGTTCTCCAACAAGAAGGCCACCAAGCTTGAGGACTTCAAGGGCATGCGCATCCGTACCCCCGGCTGGTTCATGGACATCATGAATCAGCTTGGCGCCTCGGTTTCACCTCTGCCTGGCGGCGAAGTCTATCTGGCCCTGGAGCGCGGCGTCATCGACGCGGCCGAGTTCTCCGCCCCGGCCATCAACTATCCGATGGGCTTCGACGAAATCACCAAGTACGTCATCGAGCCCGGGGTGCATCAGCCCTCGGTGCAGTGCTCGGTCTTTTTCAACAAGGATGCCTGGAACAGTCTTCCGGATGACCTTAAGTGGATCGTCAAGATTGCCGCCAAGGAGACCCAGCTTTGGTCAAACGCCTGGATCGAAAACCTGAACGTCCAGGCCATCAACAAGTTCAAGGAGAAGATCGAATTTGTAAAAATGGACGCCGCCACCCGCAGCGCCTTCGCCAAAAAGACCAAAGAGTATCTGGACAGCCTGAAAGCCAAATACCCTGACGTCAAGAAGACCCTCGACTCCCAGGAGCAGTTCAAGAAGGACTTCGCCACCTGGCGTGAACAGCGTTCCGGCGTGGTACCCTGGCCGATCGAGGACTACATCAACGGCAAGCAGAACTGATCTGCCTGGAATGGAAACCCTGCGGGGCGGGGGCCTTGCGGCTCCCGCCCCGATTCTCACAGTATGAACTTTCGAGAGGGCAACATGACTCCCCTGGCAAACGGTATCAATCGCCTGAATGACATCACCGGCCGCCTGACCGGCTACCTGGCTCTACCGCTGATCGCGGTGGTGGTCTACGAGGTCTTCATGCGCTACGTCTTCAACGCACCCACCTCATGGGGCTTTGAAGCGACCACCTTCATTTACGGCATGCATTTCATTCTCGGCCTCGGCTACACCTACAAGCATAACGGGCACGTTGCCATCGACATTTTCGAGTCGCGCCTGCCGACAAAGCCGCGCACCATTCTGCGCATCATTGTCGGTCTGGTGCTGTTTCTGCCGACCATCGGCCTGTTTGCCATCTATTCGACTATCTACGCCATCGATTCGTGGAGGATATGGGAACACGCATCCACGTCATGGTCGCCACCGGTCTACCCCTTCAAGACCATCATGGCCATAGGCTTCATCCTGCTCTTTCTGCAGGGAGTCGCCAAGCTGATCGAAGATTTCAAATCCCTCGGCTCCAACAGCTGAGATCGCGGAGATACGCCTGTCATGAGCGCTGAAGTTCTCACCGTCCTGATGTTTCTGACCCTGATGGCCTCGATTGCACTCGGCCACCCGCTGGCCATCACCCTCGCCGGCGTCGCCACCCTGTTCGGCCTGATCGACAACGGCGGCAACATCAGTGGTCTGTTGCAGATGTTCGTCAACAACGCCTGGGGCATCGAGCAAAACTACGTCCTGGTCGCCATACCGCTGTTCATCTTCATGGCCCAGATTCTCGACCGCTCCAAGGTTTCCGAAGGCCTGTTCGACGCCCTCTATATCGTTCTCGGCGGCCTGCGCGGCGGTCTGGGCATGGCGGTCATCGTCGTCTCGACCGTCTTTGCCGCCACCACCGGCATCATCGGCGCCTCGGTGGTCGCCATGGGCCTGATGGCCGGTCCGGCCCTGCTGCGGCGCGGCTATGACCGTGGCCTGGCCTCAGGCATCATCTGTTCGTCGGGAACCCTCGGTATCCTGATTCCGCCCTCGATCATGCTGGTCGTCTACGGTGGTCTGACTGGTCTGAAGGAAACGTCGGTCGGCAACCTCTTTGCCGGGGCCATTCTGCCGGGCCTGCTGCTGTCCGTCCTCTATCTTGGATACGTCGCCGTGCGCTGCGGTCTGAATCCAAAACTGGGCCCGCCGATCCCGATCGAAGACCGCACCGCCACTGTCGGCCAGAAGATCGCCATGACCGTCAAGAGCTTCATCCCCCCATTCGGCCTGATTCTGACGGTCATGGGCACCATTCTCGCCGGCGTGGCCACGCCGACCGAGGCGGCCGCTCTCGGCTGCATCGGCGCCATGGTGCTGGCCCTCTTCAACAAAAAACTCAATGGCGAAGTGCTCAAGCTCGCTTGCGAAGCGACACTGCGTACTACGGCGATGATCATGCTGCTGTTCATCGGCGGCAAGATGTTCTCGGTCGTCTTTCTGAGCATGGGAGGCGGCGACGTGGTCGCCGACCTGCTGCTCGGTATGGACGTTAACGAATATGTCGTTCTTGCCATCATGATGGCGGTGGTGTTCATCATGGGCATGTTCATCGACTGGGCCGCCATTCTGCTTGTGGTGGTGCCCATCTTCACTCCGATTGCCAGCGACCTCGGTTTCAATCCGCTCTGGTTCGCGATGCTGGTCTGCGTCAACCTGCAGACATCCTTTTTGACGCCCCCCTTCGGCTATGCCCTCTTCTACTTCAAGGGGGTGGCACCGCCGGAGTACAGCATGGGTGACATCTACCGCGGGATCATTCCCTTTGTCGTCATCCAGCTGATCGGCCTGGCGGTCATGATGTTTGTTCCGGAAATCATTACCTGGCTGCCGGATCTCTTCTTCGGCCGTTAACAGAAAGCAAGGAGCAACACTATGCTTCCGAAAATACTCAAGATCCTTTACCCCACCGCTCTGGGTGCCGGAGCCCCCCATGTCTTCCGCTATGCCCTGAGCCTGGCACGCGAATACGGCGGCGAGCTGCACGTGGTACACGCCTGTGAGCCGCTCTCTCCTTTCGGCCAGAGTCTGGTAGAGTTGCACCTGAGCCACGAGGACTCGGAAAAGATGCACGCCGAAGCGCGTGAAAAGGTACGGGCACAGCTCGACCGGCAGCTGCGGGACCTCATCGACACTGAAATCGGCAGGGCCGGCGGCGATCACAACCTGGTCGCCAGCCTGCGGGTGCTCGAAGGCCAGCCCGCCGACATCATCCTGCAACAGGCGAACGATGTCGGTGCCGACCTGATCGTCATGGGCAAGCACCGTCACACCGCCCTCGGTGAGGCCCTGATCGGCCACACCGCCAACCGGGTCAGCCACCGCAGCAACATTCCGGTCATGCTGGTACCGATTCCGGAAGGATTCGGGGAGTAACAGAGGCCAAAGGCAAAAGGGCAAAGGTCAAAGGAGAAAATCCTTTTCCTTTGGCCTTTGCCCTTGGCCCTGAGCCGATTCTTTCCTTTCCCCTATCGCCATGAGTCTTTAGTCGGAGTCCGAGGTCATACCATGATATCCCAAACCACCATCAGCAAACTGACCGACATCCTGGGTGCCAAAAACGTCCTGACCGAGAAGGAGGACCTGCTCAGTCTCGGCTATGATTCGACCCCCGAGCTGTCCGGTCTGCCCGACATCGCCGTCTACCCGACCAGTCTGGACGGCATCGTCGCCGCCATGGAGGTGGCCCGCGACGAGGGGCTGCCGATCGTGCCGCGCGGCAGCGGCACCGGACTGTCCGGCGGCAGCGTGCCGCACAAAGGCGGCATGGTCCTCTGCCTCAACCGCATGAACCGGATTCTGGAGATCGACGAGGACAATCTCACCGCCACCGTGGAACCGGGGGTGGTCACCCTCGATCTGTTCAACGCGGTGATGGAGAAGGGGCTCTTCTATCCACCCGATCCGGGATCGCAGAAAATCTCCACCATCGGCGGCAACGTCATGGAGAACGCCGGTGGCCTGCGCGGCCTGAAGTACGGCGTCACCCGCGACTACGTCATGGCACTGCAGTGCGTCCTGCCCGACGGCAGTGTCGTCAACACCGGCGGCAAGAGCGTCAAGGACGTGGCTGGCTACGCCTTCAAGGACCTGCTGGTCGGATCCGAAGGCACCCTCGGCATCATCAGCGAGGTGACCGTCAGCCTGATTCCGCCGCCGCAGGCCAAAAAGACTTTGCTCGCCTATTTCGATGCCATGCCCAGGGCCGGCGAGGCGGTGGCGAAAATCATCGCGGCGAAAATCATCCCCTCGACCCTGGAGATCATGGACAACGCCACCATCCATTGCGTCGAGGATTTCGCCAAAATCGGCCTTCCGACGCACATGGCGGCGCTTTTGCTTATTGAGGTCGACGGCCACCCGGCCGTGGTCGACGAGGAGGCCGAAGCGGTTCAAAAGGTCTTGCAGCAGGTCGGCGCCGCCGAAATCAAGCTGGCCAGGGACGCCGACGAGGCCGCCAGTCTCGCCGCCGCCCGGCGCACCGCCCTGTCGGCGCTGGCACGCAAATCGCCGACCACCATCCTCGAGGATGCCACGGTGCCGCGCTCGATGCTGGCGCAGACCTTTGCCGAAATCGAGCGCCTGGCACAGAAATACCGGCTTGATGTCGGCACCTTCGGCCACGCCGGCGACGGCAACATCCACCCGACCGTGCTGTGCGACGAGCGCGACCACGAGCAGATGCAGCGCACCCATGCCTTCTACGAAGAGCTTTACGACAAGGTGCTCGCCTGGGGCGGCACCGTCTCGGGCGAACACGGCATCGGCATCGCCAAGAAGGCCTATCTCGCCAAACAGGTCGGTCCCGCCGGCGTCGAGGTGATGCGGCGCATCAAGAACAGCTTCGACCCGCAGGGGATATTGAATCCGGGGAAAATTATCCTCGAAGACTGAGGACGATTTTTCACCACAGAGGCACTGAGATCACAGAGAAAAGCTAAAACTGAGTATGAGCCCAAAGAACAAGACAGGGTTGGGTTAAAGCCAGCTATCCAGACTTGAATTTCTGGAGGGGAGTCATATCAGAAGCATAATCAAGGCGCTCCCAGGCAAACAATTGGGTCCCTCTCTGTGTCCTCTGTGCCTCTGTGGTGAGGTTCAGATATCAAGAACGGTCAAACGTCATGAACGATAAAAACAAAAGCAACTTCAGCCCCGAAGCCGACGCGCCGAGTTATGAGTCGGTTCTTCAGTGCATGCGCTGTGGCTTCTGCCTGCCGACCTGCCCGACCTTCGTGCTCACCGGGCGCGAGCGCTCCAGCCCGCGCGGCCGGGTGGCTCTGGCCCGGGCGGTACATGACGGACAGCTCGAATTCACCGAAGCCCTGAAGGAAGAGGCCTTCTTCTGCCTCGACTGCCGCGCCTGCACCACCTCGTGCCCGTCCGGCGTACGCGCCGGCGAGGTGATGGAGATCTGCCGCAACCAGGCTCAGACATTCTTCCCGGCCGGGCATCTGGCCAAAAAGTTCCGCAGCTTCATCCTCGAACGGATGCTTCCCGACCCGGACAAGCTGGAAAAATCGATGCTGCCGGCCCGTCTTTACCAGCGCCTCGGCATCCAGTGGCTGGTACGCCATTCCCACATCCTCAAGCTCGGCCCCGACTGGATGGCCAAGGCCGAGGAAATGATGCCCAAAGTCGGCACACCATTGCGGCAGCAGCTGCCGGAGCTCATTCCCGCCCGCGGCGCAAAGCGCGGCCGCGTCGCCTTCTTCCTCGGCTGTGTCATGTCGCTGATGTACAGCGAGGTCTCCCGCCAGACGGTGCGTGTTCTGGCGCACCAGGGATTCGACGTCGTTACGCCCCAAAAGACCAAATGCTGCGGCGCGCCGCACCTGTCCGAAGGGGACCGGGAAACCACCCGTCAGCTGGCGTTGCACAACCTGGAGCTGTTTCTGCGCGAGGATGTCGACGCCATCGTCACCGACTGCGCCGGCTGCGGCGCTTCACTGAAGGAATACGAGGAACTGCTCGAAGGACGGGTCCCGCACGACAAGCTGGAAAGGTTTCGCGCCAAAATCCGCGACGTGCAGGAGTTCCTCGCCGAGGTGGGCCTGCGCACCGAAGGGCTCCAGCCGGTCAACACCTCGGTCACCTACCACGAACCCTGTCATCTCTGCCACGCCCAGGGGGTGTCAAAACAGCCGCGTGACCTGATTCGGGCCATACCCGGGGTCGATTTGCGCGAGATGAACGAGGCGAGCTGGTGCTGCGGCTCGGCCGCCACCTGGGGCCTGAAATTCACCGATGAAAGCCGCCAGGTGCTTGACCGCAAGCTCGCCAACATCGCCGCCACCGGCGCCGACCACCTGGTGACCGCCAACCCCGGCTGCCATTTGCAGCTCGCCTGGGGCCTGAAACAGGCAGGCATGAAACAGGATGTCTGGCACCTGATGGAACTGCTCGGCCGGGCAACGCCCGATTAGGCACTCTCTCCTCTCTCTCCAGGGATCTGTGCCTGGACGGCCCCGCAAGGCGCGGGGCCGTTTTTTTTGTCCGCTGCTGCCCGTTGTCTGGACAGGAACAGCTGGTGACAAACTCTCAGAAGAGCCAGGACCAGAAAGGGGCCCAAACAGGGAGGGGGAAGGGAAGCGCCGAATGACTCAGTCGGCCTTTTTCGCCGCCAGCGCCCGGGCGACTTTCGAGCCGCTTGGCCGGCCCAGGGCGGCGCAGATGTAGCTGCCGGCTTCGACCAGGGCGTTCAGGTCGACTCCGGTTTCGATGCCGAGGCCCTTGAGCATGTAGAGCAGGTCCTCGCTCGCCAGGTTGCCCGAGGCCCCCGGCGCGTAGGGGCAGCCGCCCAGGCCGGCGACCGAGCTGTCGACCACCGAAACCCCGGTCTGCAGCGCGGCCAGCACGTTGGCGAGCGCCTGGCCGTAGGTGTCATGGAAATGGACCGCGAGACGCTCGACCTGGACCTTGCCCGAGACCGCCTCGATCATGTTCTGCACCCGCACCGGGGTCCCGACGCCGATGGTGTCGCCCAGGGAGATTTCGTAACAGCCGAGTTCCATCATGCGCCCGGCGACCCAGGCGACATCCCGGGGATCGATATCCCCCTCATAGGGGCAGCCGATGACGCAGGAGACATACCCGCGCACCCGCAGGCCGGCCTTGCGCGCCCGGTCGCAAACCTCGGCAAAGCGGTCGATGCTTTCGGCAATGGAGCAGTTGATGTTTTTGCGCGAAAAGGATTCGGAGGCGGCGCCAAAAATGGCAATCTCCTCGACCCCGGCGGCAATGGCACGCTCAAGCCCCTGCAGGTTGGGCACCAGCACCGGATAGCAGACGCCCGGCTGCCTGCGGATGCCGGCCAGCACGGCTTCGGTATCGGCCATCTGCGGCATCCAGCGCGGCGAGACGAAGCTGCCGGCTTCGATGGTCACCAGGCCGGTGCGCGCCAGCCGGTCGATCAGGCCGATCTTCACCTCGGTCGGCACCGTTCCCTGCTCGTTCTGCAGACCGTCGCGCGGCCCGACTTCGACCATCTTGACACGCTTGGGCAAATGCATGCTCATCCCCCCTGTTCCGTCTCAAGCTGCAGCAGGATGAAGCCCTCGTTCACCTGGTCGCCGGCCCTGACATTCAGGCGGGCGACGACCCCGTCAGTCGGCGCGGTGATGGTATGCTCCATCTTCATCGCCTCGAGCACCACCAGCGGCGTGCCGGCTGCAACCCTGGCCCCCTGCTCGACCTGGACGGCAATAATCTTGCCGGGCATCGGCGCGCTCAAATCACCACCGACACCCGCATCCAGAGGATCGGCGGCCGGATCTTCGAGCTCAAAGCGGGTCGTGCGACCCGACTGCAGCAGATACAGCTCCCGCCCGCTGCGCACCAGCCGCAGGGGGCGCCTCTGGCCGTCGAGTTCGACGACAAGCCGACCGTCCCCCACTTCGTCCAGAACCCGGACCTGCCAACGGCCTGGGCCGCATTCCACCTCGAAACCGTTCGGGCGATAATGTACCACCAGCTCGAAGACGCTTTCGCCCTGGTGCAGCCGGACCGGGTGGTAGTTGTCACTGTTCATCCGCCAGCCGCCGGTCAGGTTCCAGGGGCTGCAGGGCTCGGTCTCCGTAGCCGGCGTGCTGCCGCGTCGCAGCAGCGCCACGGCGGCCAAAACCGCGTCCTCCTCCGCCTGTCCTTCCGGTCCCCGCAGCAATGTTTCGGCGTGCCGTTCAATGAAGCGGGTATCGACCCTGCCGGCGGCAAAATCCTCGTGCCTGAGCACCCGGGCCAGAAAGGCCAGGTTGGTCGGCACCCCGGCCACCTCGGTGGCGGCCAGCGCCCGGCGCATGCGCCGCAGGGCCTCCTGGCGGTCCGTCCCGTGGACGATCAGCTTGGCCAGCATCGGATCATAGTGCAGGCTGACCTCGTCGCCGGCGCGCACACCGGTGTCGACCCGCGCCAGGTCCTCGGGAAAATGCAGGTGCAAAAGCCGGCCGATGCCGGGAAGAAAATCGCGCTCCGGTTCTTCAGCGTACAGGCGTACCTCGATGGCGTGCCCCGAGCAGGAGACCTGCTCCTGCTTCAGCGGCAGGGGCTGGCCGGCGGCCACCTGCAGCTGCCAGGCGACCAGGTCCTGGCCAGTGATCATTTCGGTGACCGGATGCTCCACCTGCAGCCGGGTGTTCATTTCCATGAAATAGAAGGAGCCGTCGGCGTCGAGCAGAAACTCGACCGTACCGGCGCCGACATAGCCGATGGCGCGGGCGGCGCGCACCGCCGCCTCTCCCATGGCGGCACGGGTCGCGTCCGGCAGGTCAAAGGCGGGCGCCTCCTCGATCACCTTCTGATGACGCCGCTGCACCGAACAGTCGCGCTCGTACAGGTGGATGGCGTTGCCCTGGCTGTCGGCGAATACCTGCACCTCGACGTGCCGCGGCTGCTGCAGATAGCGCTCGAGCAGCAGCCGGTCGTCGCCAAAGGCCGACAGCGCCTCGCGCCGGGCCGCCACCAGCGCCGCGGCCAGCTCATCCGGGGCGCGCACCACGCGCATCCCCTTGCCGCCGCCGCCGGCGCTCGCCTTGACCAGCAGCGGAAAACCGATCCGCTCCGCCTCGGCCGTCAATGTGGCATCGTCCTGGTCGTCGCCATGATAGCCGGGCACCAGCGGCACCCCGGCCCCGGCCATGAGCGCCTTGGCGCCGGCCTTGTCCCCCATGGCCCGGATCGCCGCAACCGGCGGGCCGACAAAGACCAGCCCCGCCTCGGCGCAGGCCTGGGCGAAATCAGCGTTTTCGGCCAGAAATCCGTAACCGGGATGCACCGCCTGCGCGCCGCTTCTGCGCGCGACATCCAGCAGCCGGTCGATGACCAGGTAGCTTTCGCGCGCCGGCGCCGGACCGATGTGCCAGGCCTCGTCGGCCAGCGCGACATGGAGCGCGTTGCGGTCGGCCTCGGAATAGACCGCGATGGTGCGGAGACCAAGGGCCCGGGCGGTGCGGATGATGCGGCAGGCGATCTCGCCGCGATTGGCTATGAGCAGGGACTCGAACATAAATAACCTCAATTCACAAAAGCCAGGATTCGCGCAGAGCCGCAGAACCGCAGAGGTGCTTTCCAAGCTGAATTCAAAACCATAACCCTGTGGCCCCGGTTGAAATGCTGTTCACCTTTCCATGACAGACACAGACTTCTCTGCGCCTCGGCGTCTCCGCGCGAGACTAGTTTTCCACCCAGCCCGGCGCCCTTTTTTCCAGGAACGCCGCCAGCCCCTCCTTCCCCTCGGCGCTGGCGCGGGCATCGGCGATGCGTTCGGCGGTCTCGCGCAGCAACGTCTCATCGACCGGGCGCCAGGCGACATCGGCGACCAGGCGCTTGGCGGCGGCCATGGCTTCGGGTCCGTTGGCCAGCAGCCGTTCGACCAGGGATTCCAGCGCCGCGTCCAGCTCCTCCTCCGGAACCACCTCGTGCGCCAGCCCCAGCTGCAGGGCGCGCCCGGCATCGAAGCGTTCGGCGCTGATGAAGTAGCGCCGTGCCGCCCGGGGACCGATGGCGGCGATGACGTAGGGAGAGATGGTCGCCGGAATCAGCCCCAGTTTCACCTCCGACAGGCAGAAGCTGGCCCGGGCGCTGGCCAGCACGATGTCGCAGGCCGCCACCAGGCCGACGCCGCCGCCGAAGGCCGCCCCCTGCACCCGCGCGATGGTCGGCTTCGGCAGCTCGGCCAGGGTGCGCAGCAGTTCGGCCAGGGCCATGGCATCGGCAACATTCTCCTGGCGGGTGTAATCGGCCATGCGCCGCATCCAGTTCAGGTCGGCGCCGGCGGAAAAGCACTTTCCCGCCGCGGCCAGTACCACCACCCGCACCTTTTCATCGGCGGCCAGACGCGCCAGCTCGGCGGTCAGGTTGGCGATCAGGGCATCGTCGAAGGCGTTGTGCAGCTCAGGCCGGTTCAGCGTCACCGTGGCGCAACCGCGCGCGTCAATGGATGTCAGCAGATGCTTTTCGGTCATCGCGATTTCCCCTCGAACAAAGCGGCGGAGAGAACGCCTCCCCTCCCCTGGAGGGAGGGGATTGAGGGGAGGGGGACGTCCCAACCTCACCCCCATCCTGACCTTCCCCCCTCAAGGGGGAAGGAACGCTTCTTTTCGCCTTTCGTTGTCACATCCTGAACACTCCGAACTGCGTCTTGTTCACCGGCGCGTTCAGCGCCGCC
>CAZCUR010000031.1:6927-8535 GCA_964501815.1 uncultured Geothermobacter sp. | reverse complement strand
TCACATCCTGAACACTCCGAACTGCGTCTTGTTCACCGGCGCGTTCAGCGCCGCCGACAGCCCAAGCCCGAGCACCATGCGGGTGTCGGCGGGGTCAATAATGCCGTCGTCCCAGAGCCGGGCGCTGGCGTAGTAGGGATGCCCCTGGGTTTCGTACTGCTCGCGGATCGGTCGCTTGAACTCCTCTTCCTCCTCGGGGCTCCAGCTGCCGCCGCCGGCCTCGATGCCGTCGCGCTTGACCTGGGCCAGCACCGAAGCGGCCTGCTCGCCACCCATGACCGAAATACGCGCGTTGGGCCACATCCACAGGAATCGCGGACTGTAGGCGCGACCGCACATGCCGTAGTTGCCGGCACCAAAGCTGCCACCGATGATGACGGTGAATTTCGGTACTTCGGCGCAGGCGACCGCGGTCACCATCTTGGCGCCGTCCTTGGCGATGCCCCCCTGCTCGTACTTGCTGCCGACCATGAAACCGGTGATGTTCTGCAGAAAGACCAGAGGGATGCCGCGCTGGGCGCACAGCTGGATGAAATGGGTCCCCTTGAGGGCCGATTCGGAAAAGAGGATGCCGTTGTTGGCGACAATGCCGACCGGGTAGCCGAAGATGTGGGCAAAGCCGCACACCAGGGTCTCGCCGTAGAGTTTCTTGAACTCGTCGAACTCGCTGCCGTCGACAATGCGGGCGATGACCTCGCGCACATCATAGGGCTTGCGGATATCGGCGGGGATGACACCGTAAAGCTCTTCGGCGCCGTACAGCGGCTCAACCGGCTGGCGCAGGGCGAGCGGAATTTCCTTTTTCCGGTTCAGGCTGGCAACCACGCGCCGGGCCAGCTGCAGCGCGTGCTCGTCGTTGGCGGCATAGTGGTCGGTCACGCCCGAAGTGCGACAATGGACATCGGCGCCGCCAAGGTCCTCGGCGCTGACCACTTCGCCGGTGGCCGCCTTGACCAGCGGCGGGCCACCCAGAAAGATGGTCCCCTGCCGGCGCACGATGATGCTTTCGTCCGCCATGGCCGGCACATAGGCGCCGCCGGCGGTGCAGGAACCCATGACCACGGCGATTTGCGGTATCCCTTTGGCCGACATGCGCGCCTGGTTGTAGAAGATGCGGCCGAAATGATCCCGGTCGGGAAAGACCTCGTCCTGCAGCGGCAAAAAGGCGCCGCCGGAATCGACCAGGTAGATGCAGGGGAGATTGTTCTGCTCGGCGATCTCCTGAGCGCGCAGATGCTTTTTCACCGTAACGGGGAAATAGGTCCCCCCCTTGACGGTGGCGTCGTTGGCGACGATGACACACTCCTGCCCCGCGACCCGGCCGATACCGGTAATCAGGCCGGCGGCCGGCACATCGCCGCCGTACATGCCGTAGGCGGCAAACTGGGACAGTTCCAGAAACGGTGATCCGGGATCGAGCAGGTGCCGCACCCGGTCGCGTGGCAGAAGCTTGCCCCGGTCGAGGTGTTTTTTGCGCGCCTTTTCCCCGCCGCCCTGCTTGATCTGCGCCACCCTGGCGCGCAGGTCGTCGACCAGCGCGCGCATGGCGGCGGCGTTGCGGGAAAATTCGTCCGAATGGGTCTGCAGGCTACTTTTGAGGACGGTCAT
>CAZCUR010000031.1:0-6827 GCA_964501815.1 uncultured Geothermobacter sp. | reverse complement strand
CCGTCTGTTCGAACAGCTCCCGGCCGATGAGCATGCGCCGGATCTCCTGGGTGCCGGCGCCGATCTCGTACAGCTTGGCGTCGCGCAGCAGTCGGCCGGTCGGGAATTCGTTGATGTAGCCGTTGCCGCCCAGACACTGAATCGCCTCCAGGGCCATCCAGGTGGCGCGCTCGGCGGCATAGAGGATGACCCCGGCGGCGTCCTTGCGCAGCGAGCGCCCCTGGCGCACCGCAGCCTCTTTGGCCACAGCATAAACGTAGGCGCGGCTGGCGTTGAAATTGGTGTACATGTCGGCCAGCTTGGCCTGGATAAGCTGAAACTCGCCGATGGCGCGACCGAACTGCTTGCGCTCGTGCACGTAGGGGAGCACCACGTCGAGACAGGCGGCCATGATGCCCAGCGGCCCGCCGGCGAGAACGATACGCTCATAGTCGAGGCCGCTCATCAGCACCTTGACACCGCCGTTGACCTCGCCGAGCACGTTCTCTTCGGGTACGAAACAGTCTTCGAAAACCAGCTCGCAGGTGTTCGAGCCGCGCATGCCCAGCTTGTCGAGCTTTTGGGCGGTGGAAAAGCCGGCAAATCCCTTCTCGATGAGAAAGGCGGTAATACCGCGCGGACCGGCCTCGGGGTCGGTCTTGGCGTAGACCACCAGCACATCGGCGTCGGGTCCGTTGGTGATCCACATCTTGTTGCCGTTCAGCACATAGCCGCCGGCCTCGCGGTCGGCGCGCAGGCGCATGCTGACCACATCGGAGCCGGCGCCCGGCTCGCTCATTGCCAAAGCACCGACATGCTCGCCGCTGATCAGTTTCGGCAGATACTTGCGTTTCTGCTCTTCGTTGCCGTTTCGAAAAATCTGGTTGACGCAGAGGTTGGAGTGGGCACCGTAGGAGAGCGCCACCGATGCCGAGGCCCGGCTGAGTTCCTCCATGGCGAGGACATGGTGAAGATAGCTCATGCCCGCACCGCCGTACTCCTCGCTCACGGTAATACCGAGCAGCCCGAGATCGCCCATCTTGCGCCAGAGGTCGGCGGGGAACTGGTTTTCGCGGTCAATATCGGCGGCCCGCGGGGCGATTTCGGCGGCGGCAAAATCCCTGACCGTGTCCCGCAGCAGGACGGCCGTCTCGTCGAGATCGAATCCGAGTCCGGGAAGGTTGATGGTGGCCATAGTGTGCTCCTTTGCGTCTCAAGCCTGCCCGTTGGTAGAGCAAAGGGGATGCCAGCGGAGCAGACCCGGTTGTTGTCCTCCCTGAACCCGCGCAAACAATGTCATTTCAATCGGTTGGCCGCCCCGGCATCCACCGGGGAGCCGGGACGGCCCGGAGACTGTCAACGGATGGAGACGGCCCTCCTGTCTCCATCCGTGGCTCTCAGCGCACCAGGGCGGCGCTGATGACGATGCGCTGCACCTCGTTGGTCCCCTCGTAAATCTGGGTGATCTTGGCGTCACGCATCATGCGCTCGGCCGGGAACTCGCGGGTGAAGCCGTAGCCGCCGAAGATCTGTACCGCCTCGGTGGTCACCTTCATGGCCACATCGGAGGCATACATCTTGGCCATGGCCGAATCCTTGCCGTAAGGCTGACCGGCGCTCGCCTTCCAGGCCGCCTTGTAGACCAGAAGCCGAGCGGCATCGATCTCGGTGGCCATGTCGGCCAGCTTGAACTGAATGGCCTGGAAGGTGGAAATCGGCTGGTTGAACTGTTTGCGTTCCTTGGCCCAGTTCAAGGCCGCTTCGAAGGCGCCCTGGGCGATACCGAGAGCCTGGGCGGCGATGCCGATGCGGCCGCCGTCAAGGGTCTTCATGGCGATCTTGAACCCCTGCCCTTCCTCGCCGAGCAGGTTGGCGGCGGGGATACGGCAGTTGTCAAAGACCAGCTCCCGGGTCGGCGAGGAGCGGATGCCCATTTTCTTCTCCTTCTTGCCGAAGGTGAAACCCGGCGTGTCCTTCTCGACGATGAAGGCGCTGATGCCGTGATGCTTTTGCGCTTCCTTGTCGGTGCGGGCAAAGACGATATAGGTCTCGGCTTCACCGCCGTTGGTGCAGAAGATCTTGGTGCCGTTGAGGACCCACTCGTCACCGTCCCGGACCGCCGTGGTACGGGTGCCGCCGGCATCGGAACCGGCCTCGGGCTCGGTCAGGGCGAAGGCTCCCAGCTTCTCGCCGGTCGCCAGCGGGGTCAGAAACGTCTGCTTCTGCTCCTCGGTGCCAAACAGGTAGATCGGGTTGGCGCCCAGGGACAGATGCGCCGACAGGGTGACGCCGGTGGAAGCGCAAACCCGGGACAGTTCCTCGACGGCGATGGCGTAGCTGATGTAGTCGGCACCGGCGCCGCCGTATTCCTCGGGAAAGACGATGCCGGTCAGCCCGAGCTCTCCCAGGCGGTCGTACATCAGCGCGCGGTCGAACCGTTCGGCCTCGTCGCGCTCCTCGACCCCCGGCGCGATCTCCTTCTCGGCGAATTCCCGCACCGTCTGGCGGATCAGACTCTGTTCTTCGGTCAGTTCAAACGTCATTGGATAAATCCTCCTCCTGTTGTTGGTTACCTTATGCTCTAACAGATCACCACAGAGGCACAGAGAAGAAACGGTTCAATCGGTGGCACCCTTTACACAATCACCCATCATGAACTCTGTGTTCTCAGTGCCTCTGTGGTGACATCACTCAGGATGCAAAACTGCGCAAAATATCTCTGGCGATAATCAGTCGCTGAATCTCGCTCGTCCCTTCGTAGATGGTGGTGATGCGCGCGTCGCGGGCGTAGCGTTCCAGCGGGAACTCACGGGTGTAGCCGTAACCGCCGAAGATCTGCAGCGCCTCATAGCAGGCACGGTTGGCCGCCTCGGTAGCGAACAGCTTGGCCATGGAGGCGGCACGGGCAAAACTGCGCCCTTTTTCCTTCTGGAACGCGGCGTTCATCAACAGCAGCCGCGCTGCTTCCAGATCGGTCCAGCAGTCGGCGATCTTCCACTGGATGCCCTGAAAATCGGCCAGCGGATGACCGAACTGACGCCGCTCCAGGGCATGGCGCGTGGCCGCGTCCATGGCGGCCTGACCGATGCCGAGGGCCAGCGACCCGATACCGATGCGCCCGCCGGCCAGTTCCCCGACCGCCACCGGGAAACCGCGGTTGATCTCGCCCATCAGGGCGTCGCCTGTCACCCGGCAGTCGCTGAAGGTCACTTCGTTGGTGGCCGAAGCGGTCTGCCCCATCTTCTCTTCTTTTTTGCCGATCTGCAGACCCGGAGTCCCCGCCTCGACCAGAAAACAGCTGATGCCCTTGCCCTTGGGCGCCGTTTTGTCGGTCACCGCCCAGACAACGAAGACCCCGGCGTAGGGCGCGCTGGTGATGAAAACCTTGCTGCCGTTGAGCACCCAGTCCTCGCCGTCGCGCACCGCCGTGGTGGTCATGCTCGCCGGGTCCGAACCGGCCCCGGCTTCGGTCAGGGCAAAGGCGCCGGCAGGAAACTCCCCCGAGCAGATGCGCGGGATGTAGGCCCTTTTCTGCTCCTCGGAGCCGACCGCCTGAATCACCTCACAGACCATGTTGTTGACCGACACGGTCACCGCGGTCGAGGCACAGGCGCGAGCGATCTCGGTCAACGCCACGGAAAAAGCGATGACCCCGGCCTCGGCGCCGCCGTATTCCTCGCGCACGTTCAGCCCCATGAAACCGAGCTCGGCCAGCTTGCGCAGGTTGGCGAAGAAGACCTCCTGGGCACCGCCCCGGTCGAGTTCCGCCGCCACCGGCGCCAGCTCGGCCTCGGCGAATTCGCGCGCCGTCTGCTGAATCAGCTTTTGTTCTTCGGTCAGGTCGAGATTCACAAGGGCAATCCTTTCAGATATTCACCACCCGATCGCCTGGCTCACTTAAGCCACGAAGATCACGAAGAAAAACCGGAAATTTTATATCCTCCCCTCCCCTGGAGGGAGGGGATTGAGGGGAGGGGGAAGGAGTTTTCCCGGCCTGCCTCATCGTCCAGAACTTCGCAATCCTTGCATCTGCACCTTCTGGATCTGCCGTTGCCCGTCTACCAAAAGCATGTCCTCCTGGCGCCCTGGCGTCTTGGCGGCCTGATTGATTTCAGTTTTTCTTCGTGCCCTTAGAGCCTTCGTGGCGGCTTTTGCCTACTTGCCGGTGAACTTCGCCGGGCGCTTCTCCAGAAACGCCTGCATCCCTTCCTTCTGGTCCTCGGTGGCGAAGCAGAGGCCGAACAGGTCGGCCTCCAGGGCGCAGGCGCGGTCGAGATCCATTTCCAGTCCGTCGCGCAGGGCCTCCTTGGCGTATCCGACCGCCAGCTGCCCCTTGGTGATGATCTTTGCCGCCATCTTGCGCGCCGCCGGCAGCAGTTCGTCCGCCGGCAGAACCTTGTTGGCCAAACCGATGCGGTGCGCCTCGACGGCGTCGATCATGTCGCCGGTGAAGATCAGCTCGCTCGCCAGCCCCTTGCCCACCAGCCTGGCCAGGCGCTGGGTGCCGCCGAACCCGGGAATGACGCCCAGGTTGACCTCCGGCTGACCGAAGCGGGCGTTTTCGCTCGCCAGGCGGATATCGCAGCACAGGGCCAGCTCGCAGCCGCCGCCCAGGGCGTAGCCGTTGACCGCGGCGATGACCGGCTTGGGCAGACTCTCGATCGCCCGGCCGAGCCGGTGCCCGAGCAGGGCGAAGCTGCGCGCCGCCGTGGCATCGAGCGGCTGCATGGCGGCGATGTCGGCACCGGCGACAAAGGCCTTGTCCCCGGCTCCGGTCAGGATCACCACCTTGACCGCCTCATCTTCGGCAATGCCGGCAAAACAGCAGAGCAGTTCCTTCAGGGTCGCCTCGTTCAAGGCGTTGAGTGCCTTGGGCCGGTTGATCGTAACCGTGGCAACACCGTCAGCAACTTCGTAAAGCAGGTTTTCAAAAGTCATCGATTCTGTCTCCTGTCTCCTGAATTCTGTCTCCTGCCATCAACTGGACATCAGCACCGGGACGGTCATCTCTCTCAACACCTTGGTCGCCATCGGCCCCGGCGCCGTGGGTAGCGGCCCCCCCGCCACCAGCAAATCGACCGCCTCGTCGGTCACCCGGTTGAGCAGGGCATCGCCGAAACCGATGTTGGCAATCATGCGCACCTCCGATTCGGCCTCGATACCGTGCGCCGACAGATAGGTTTTGAGTCGCTTCATCGCTTCGCCCGCCAGCGGCAGCTCGCCCCGACTGGTGACGAAGCTGAGCAGATGCACCGACTCGGCGCCGACCAGCAGCGGCAGGGCATCGAGCAGGGCCCGGGAGGAGGCGCGTCCGGAACGCCAGGCGACCATCACCCGGCTGCCGACCCGCTCGAATTCTCCGGCATAGGGAATGGTCAGAACCGGGCGGCCGGCGGTCAAAATCAGCCGTTCGGGCAGATCCTTCGGAGTGGCCGACTCACCGCCGTTACCCGGCGCGGGCTGACCGACGATGGTCAGGTCGGCGAAAAAGGCCTGGTAATTGAGCCTGGCCAGCAACGGCTGGTGCACCAGCGGCTCGGCATCGTCACGCCATTCCAGTTCGACCCCCACTTCATCGGCCCGCTTTCGGCACCGGTTCAGGGTCTCCTCCCGTAACCGCCGCTCCGATTCCTGGCCGACAAAGGGAAAGGGAGTGCCGTAGTAGAGACTCAGGCGGGCGCCGAAACGGCCGGCCAGGTCCAGAGCCAGTTCAAACCGGTCCTCGCTCCGTTCGCTCTGATCAAGATGCACCAGCAGATTGCGATAGTTCATGACGGCCTCCCGGCATCAGGTGCTGTAGTCGAAAAAGCCCTTGCCACTCTTCTTGCCCAGCCAGCCTGCCTTGACCATCTTGCGCAGCAGCGGACAGGGACGGTACTTGCTGTCGGCAAAGCCTTCGTAGAGAACCTCCATGATCGCCAGGCAGGTGTCGAGACCGATGAAATCGGCCAGGGTCAGCGGTCCCATGGGATGATTCATGCCCAGCTTCATCACCGTATCAATCGCCTCCGGAGATGCAACCCCCTCGTAGACGCAATAGATCGCCTCGTTGATCATCGGCATCAGCACCCGGTTGGAGATGAAACCGGGGTAGTCATTGACCTCGACCGGCACCTTGCCCATGGTCTCGGCCAGTTCCTTCACCGTGGCGTAGGTGGCGTCCGAGGTGGCGATACCGCGAATCACCTCGACCAGTTTCATCACCGGTACCGGATTCATGAAATGCATGCCGATCACCAGCTCGGGGCGCTGCGTCACCGCGGCAATCTCGGTAATCGGCAGGCTGGAGGTGTTGCTGGCGAGGATGACGTCGGGGCGGGCCACCTCATCCAGAGTGCGGAAGATCTTTTCCTTGATGGCCATGTTTTCCGTGGCCGCCTCGACGACGAAATCGACTCCGGAGGCATCGGCCAGATCGGTGGAAGGGATCAGACGTGACAGGGTCGCCACCTTGTCGTCCTCGCTGATACGCCCCTTGGCGATGTTCTTGTCGAGCAGGGAGCGAATGAAATCGATGCGCTTGTCGATCAGCTCTGCGCTGATATCGTTAAGCACCACCTCAAAGCCGCTCTCCGCGGCCACCTGGGCAATCCCCCCGCCCATCTGTCCCGCGCCAACCACCATGATCCGTTCAATCGCCATCGATACCTCCTTCAGTCAAAGTTGTTCACCACAGAGACACCGAGGACACAGAGAATTCCTCCCCTCCCCCTTGTGGGAGGGGATTGAGGGGAGGGGGAGGCCCCAGCCATCACCCCCATCCCGACCTTCCCTTGCCTCTGGCCTTTCGCCTCTGGCCCCTGGCCTCTGGCCTTTCTCCTTTAACCTTCCAACTTCTCCGCCAGCGC
>CAZCUR010000030.1:19782-28351 GCA_964501815.1 uncultured Geothermobacter sp. | reverse complement strand
GCTGTCAGCTGCGTTACGCTCAGGTCTTCAAGAATTCCCCCTCCCCTGGAGGGAGGGGGCGAGGGGGAGGGGGAAGCTCCATCGAACCCCTTTGCGCTCTCAGCCTTTTTTGGCCGCCACCTGCTCGCGCAGCCAGTTGTACCAGTTGTCCATGCCTTCGCCGCTGCGGCACGACAGCTCAAACACGATCGCCTCGGGGTTGACCTGGCGGATGGCCTGACGGCAGCGCTCGAGGTCGAAATCGAGGTGCGGCAAAAGATCGATCTTGTTGAGCACCACCACCGAGGCGGCGCGGAACATCTGCGGGTATTTCAGCGGTTTGTCCTCACCTTCGGTGACCGACAGAACCGCGACCTTGGCGTCTTCGCCGAGATCGAAGGAGGCGGGGCAGACCAGGTTGCCGACGTTTTCGATCATCAGGATGTCGAGACCGGTCAGGTCGAAGTGATCGACGCCGTGGCCGACCATGTGGGCGTCGAGGTGGCAGCCGGCGCCGGTGTTGATCTGGTGGGCCGGCACGCCGGTGGCGGCGATGCGGTCGGCGTCGTTGCTGGTCTGCTGGTCTCCTTCGAGCACCGCGAAGCCGAACTCCTCCTTGAGCTGGCGCAGGGTGGTTTCCAGCAGGGTGGTCTTGCCCGAGCCGGGCGAGCTGACCAGGTTCAGCACCAGCAGGTTGTGTCGGGCAAAGCGTTCGCGGTTGCCGGCGGCCAGCCGGTCGTTGCGCGCCAACAGGTCTTCTTCAACCCGGATGGTCCGCCCGTGGTCGTGGTCATGCTTGTGGTCGTGGTCGTGGCTGTGAGCGGTCCGTTCGGCGCAGCCGCAGTCGATACACATGGTCAGTCGACCTCCAGTTCTTTGATGCGCAGCTCCTCTCCCTGCAGCCGTTCCAGCCCCAGGGCGCCACAGGCCTCACAGGCGAAGCTGTAGTTGTCAATGGCCTGCTCCCGGCCGCATTCAGGACAGCGCCCCAGCCCCGGAATCTCCTCGATGATCAGTTCCGCCCCTTCGAGCAGGGTTCCCTGGACACAGGAGGCGAAGCAGAAGGAGACCGCGTCGGGGATGACGCCGGACAGCGCGCCGATCTCGACCGTGACGCTGCGCACCTTGGTCCCGCCGTGGTCGCGCGCGGTGCGGTCGGCGATGTCGACGATGCTTTGGGTGATGCCGAGTTCGTGCATGCGGCTGTCCTGTGGTACCGGTCTTTTGTTGGGTGAATCTGCACTATATCGGCGCCCGGCGGCAAAAATCAAGGCGGCAGAACGCCGTTAGACGTATACGTTGCCGTACCGGACGAAAATGGATAACCCCTTAATGAATAAGGTTTTTTGTTGCCGGGATTTGCCGGGCCCGTCCAGGCCGAAAGGTATACGTGTTGACGGATGTCGGGCCGTTGCCGATGGCTGCGCGCTTCTGGTATGGTGCTGTGGTTCCAATTCTCGTCAAGGGGTCAAGGGAGCATGCGACAGGGCTGGGTGCTGGTCTGTGATGACGAACCGGAGATTCGCGCGTTTCTCGAGGAGATGCTCGGCAGCCGCGGTTATCAGGTCGACAGCTTTGAGAGCGGTCCGGCTTTGCTGAAGATGCTGCAGGAGGAGCGCGACGCCCAGCCGGACCTGGTGCTGCTCGATGTCAAGATGCCGGGGATGGACGGCATGGAGGTGCTGCGTCAGGTGCGGGCCGCCTGGCCGCGTCTGCCGGTGGTGATGATGAGCGCCTTTGCCACGGTGCGTGGCGCGGTGGCGGCGATGAAGCAGGGGGCGCATGACTATCTGATCAAGCCCTTTTTCGCCGACGAGCTGTTCAATCTGGTGGAAAAGATTGTCGAGCGCAACCGGCTGGAGACCGAGAACCGCTCCCTCAAGGCGGAGATTCGGCGCCGCTTTGACCCCGATCAGGTGGTGTTTGCCAGTCCGGGTTTTCGCCAGGCCTTCGAGCTGGCGCGCAAGGTGGCTCCCAGTGATGCCAGTGTCCTCATCATGGGGGAGAGCGGGGTCGGCAAGGAGCTGATTGCGTCGACCATCCACTACAGCAGCCGGCGCAGCGACAACCGTTTTTTGACCATCAACTGTGCCGCCCTGACCGATACCCTGCTGGAAAGCCAGCTGTTCGGTCACGTCAAGGGGGCGTTTACCGGCGCGGTCGCCAACCACCGCGGCCTGGTGGAGGAGGCCGACGGCGGTACGCTCTTTCTGGACGAAATCGGTGATATCAGTGCCGCCTTGCAGGCCAAGCTGCTGCGCGTGCTGCAGGAGAAGGAATTCATCCCGGTCGGCGCCACCAAGGTGCGCAAGGCCGATGTCCGTTTTGTGGCGGCGACCAACAAGGACCTGGAGGCCGAGGTGCGGCTCGGTCATTTTCGCGAAGACCTCTTTTACCGCCTCAATGTGGTGACCATCCAGGTGCCGCCTTTGCGCGAACGCCGCGAAGATATCCCCCTGCTGGCCCAGTTTTTCGCGCGCAAATATTCGCCCCGGGGCGAGCAGAAAATCACGTCCGAGGCGATGACCCTGCTCAACAGCTACCACTGGCCCGGCAATGTGCGCGAACTGGAGAATGTCATCGAGATGGCGACCATTCTTGCCGACGGCGGCCCCATTGGTGCCGAGCACCTTCCGGTCAAGGTGTCCGAGGCGCCTCCGGTCGACTTTGCCCTGCCGCGCGAACAGATGTCCCTGGACGATGTCGAGCGCCTTTACATCGAACAGGTCTACCGCCAGACCGGATACCACAAGCTGAAGACCAGCGATATCCTTGGCATTTCCCGCAAAACTCTCGACCGCAAGCTCAAGCAGTACCGCATCGGCAAGGGCAGCTGACCTCCCGCCTTTTTTCGAACCCTGGTTGATGGGCCCTGTCAGGTGCCTCGGTGCGCCTGGGGGCAAAATCTTATTATTTTCTTATTTGCCCCCTCTTTTTTTCTGTGTCGAAATGACCCCTCCTGGGTCATTTTGTCCGGCCGGGCCGGTATACGTTTGTGCCCTGTCCGGCCGTAGACGTGTCAACGCTTGAACCTGAAAGAGCTTTCTGCCTGACCTCCTGTTTCGGGCATGCCCCTTGCCCGTTGCCCCGGGTCGACATGACCGGGGAATCCCAAACGCTGTTTCTGTCCAGACATCCCGTCCCGTCAGAAAATATCGTTTGATTCCAGTGTGTTAAGCGCGTCCCGCATGCGGGACAAATCCAACGTCAGGAGAGAGCACTATGTCCAGTCAGATTGTCATCGATCCGCTTACACGGGTCGAGGGCCACATGAAGGTGGAGGTGACCGTCGAAGGCGGTACCGTCCGCGAGGCGAAGAGCTCCGGAATGATGTACCGGGGGCTCGAAAACCTGCTGCAGGGGCGCGACCCGCGTGACGCCGCACGCATCATGCAGCGTATCTGCGGGGTCTGTCCGACGTCGCACGGGCTGACGGCGGCCTTTGCCCTCGACGAGGTTTACGGTGTCAACGGCAGTATCAGCGACAACGGGCGCATCCTGCGCAACCTGATCCAGGGGGCCAACTTCGTCCAGTCGCACATTCTGCACTTCTACCAGCTGGCCGCCCTCGACTATGTCGACGTCACCGCCGTGGCCGACTACAGCGGCAATGATCCGGATCTGGTCAAGGTGAAGGATTTCATCGCCCGCGGTCATCTCGGTCCCTTCGTGCCCCGGTACGAAGGAGACTACCGGTTGTCGAAAAAGGAGAACATCACCGCGGTCAAGCACTATGTCCGCGCCCTGAACATGCGCCGTACCGCCCATGAAGCGGTGGCCATTTTCGGCGGCAGGATGCCGCACAACATGTCGATTGTCGCCGGTGGTGTGACCGCCGTGCCTTCGGTCGACCAGATTGCCAGCTTTCTGTGGAAAATCGAGCAGCTGATCGATTTTATCGACACCTGTTATCTGCCGGATGTGCTTTTGGTGGCGGAGCGCTACAGCGACTATTTCGCTATCGGCGCCGGCTGCAAACAGCTGATGAGTTTCGGGGTTTTTGACCTCGACAGCGATCCGGACCTGACCCGCCGCCAGCGCTGGCTGCCGCAGGGGATTGTCGGCGCCGACTTCAAGCTGCGGCGCATGGATCCGGCCAAAATCACCGAAGAGGTGGCGGCCAGCTGGTTCAGGGAGACCGGGCCGGTCCACCCCTTTGACGGTTCGACTGTCCCCGAACGCGACAAGGCCGGAGCTTACAGCTGGATCAAGTCGCCGCGTTATGACGGCCAGGTCATGGAGGTGGGGCCGCTGGCGCGTATCGCCGTTGCCTACGCGGCCGGAGATCTGCAGATCCGCAGCCAGGTCGACAATCTGCTGGCCCGCTTCAAGGCCTCGCCGACCGCGCTCTTTTCGGTTCTGGGACGGCATGCCACCCGGGCCCTGGAAGCCCGTCTGGTGGCTGAAAAGCTCAAGCAGTGGGTGCTGGAACTGGCCCCGGGGCAGTCGGGCTACACCGATTTCAGTCTCGATGTCACCAGCCAGGGCATGGGCCTGCACGAAGCCCCGCGTGGTGCCCTGGGGCACTGGGTGCGGGTGGAAAACGGCAAGGTGAGCAACTACCAGGCCGTGGTGCCGACCACCTGGAATGCCGGACCCGTCGACGCCCAGGGGCAGCCGGGTCCCATCGAACAGGCCCTGATCGGCACCCGGGTGCGCGACCAGCGCAACCCCTTTGAACTGGTGCGTATCGTGCGCGCTTTTGACCCCTGCCTCTCCTGTGCGGTGCATGTCGTGACCCCCAAAGGTGAGGACCTCGGCCGTTTCGTGGTCGGAGCAGAGTAATGGCGCTTGCGAGTCGCCCGCCGGTGCTGGTCATGGCCGTGGGCAACATGTTGCGTGAGGACGATGGTTTTGGCCTGGCGGTGCTCGAAGAGCTCGAACGGCAGCCGCTGCCGGACCACGTCGAGCTGTTTGACGCCGGTACCAGCGCCGTCGACCTGATGGAGATCTTCGATCGGCGCGAGCTGCTGGTGGTGCTCGACGCGGTGCGCGGCGGCCAAAAGCCCGGCACCCTCTATCGCTTCAGCCCGGAAGAGGTCGAAAACGGCGCCCTGCCGATGAATTCGCTGCACCAGGTCGGCCTGCTTGAGACCCTCAGGCTCGGTGAACTGGTCGACTGCCGGCCGCGCCAGACGGTGATTATCGGCTGTCAGCCGGAAAAAACCGGCCTGGCCATCGGCCTGTCGGACCCGGTGCGGGCGGCGGTGCCGAAGGCGGCGCGGCTGGTGCTCGAGGAGCTGGGCTGTTCCGAACAATAATGGGCCGCCAAGACGCCAAGGCGCCAAGAAAGTCTTGGTTGATCGCGAATTTCTTGGCGTTCCTGGCGCCTTGAGCGAGCGTGCGAGCGGGCGGCCCCCCCAAAAAAAAACGAATTTCATATCCCGTTCAAGGAGTGTGACATATGTCCGTATCCAGACGCAGTTTTCTCAAAACCACAGCCGCCGGGGCCGCCGCCCTGGGGCTGAATCTGTTCGACAATCCGCTGGTGAAGAAGGCCTTCGCCAGCGCCATCCAGGAAACCCCGATTATCTGGCTGGCGGCCGGGGCCTGCAGCGGCTGCAGCGTCTCGCTGCTCAACAGCCTGTCGCCGCGTATCGAGGACGTCCTGCTCGACCAGGTGCTGCCGGGGCACCACACCGAGCTGGCCTTTCATCCGACGGTCATGGCCGCCTCGGGCGAGCTGGCGCTGGAGGCGATGCATGCTACCGAGGAGCGTCAGTTTCTGCTGGTGGTGGAAGGTTCGGTGCTGACCGCCGAGGACGGCCGCTGCTGTGAGGTGGGCGAAAAGGACGGACAGGGTATCACCGCCCTCGACCATTTGCGCCGGCTGGCGCCCAAGGCCAAGGCGATTGTCGCCGTCGGCGCCTGCGCCGCCTACGGCGGGGTCCCGAAAGCCAACATGAACCCGGCCGGGGCCATGGGCGTGGCGGCCTTTCTCAAACAGGAAAACATCGCCACACCGGTCATCAACCTGCCGGGCTGTTCGGTTCATCCCGACTGGTTCATCGGCACCGTCGCCGCCCTGCTGCTGGGCGGTCCTCAGTCCATCGAGCTGGACGCCGACGGCCGGCCGAAGATGTTCTTCCGCAAGCTGATTCATGACAACTGCCCGTTGCGCGGCCAGTTCGACCAGGGCAAATTCGCGCAGAAATTCGGGGACGAAGGCTGCCTTTACAAACTCGGCTGCAAGGGGCCGGTGACCCATTCCAACTGCCCGGAAAAGAAATGGAACAGCGGCACCAACTGGTGCATCGACAACCGCCATCCCTGCCAGGGCTGCACCGAGCCCGCCTATCCCTTTGAACAAAGCATGTGGATTCCGCTGCCGCCCAAGACCGTGACGCCGCCGGCGGCCTATCCGCCCCTTTTCACCGAACGCAAGCAGAAGCTGGACTGGACTCCGGGCTACGCGGCCCTGGCGGGCATCGCCGGCGGGGTTCTGGGGTCCCGGGTTCTCGGCAAAAAGGGTGACGCTCAGGACGACAAGGGAAAGGACTAGGCCCATGGATATCAGCCGCAGAAAATTTCTCAAGCTCGGTGCGGCTGCGGGCGGAGCGGCGGTCTGCACGACCGCCCGGCCCGCCGCGGCCCGGGGTCCGAAACAGCCTGACCCGAACTGGGTCGGCATGCTCAACGATTCGACCCGCTGCATCGGCTGCAAGGCCTGTCAGAACGCCTGCAAGCGGGAGAACAATCTGCCGCCGGAGTCGACCCTCGGCGATGAACAACAGTTCGGCGCTCCGCTGTACGACTCGCCCCGCGGGCTGTCCGATACCACCTATACGGTGATCAAGCTCGCCAGGGATGAAAAGACCGGCGCGTCGGCCTTTGTCAAGCAGCAGTGCATGCACTGCGTCGATCCGGCCTGTGCCTCGGCCTGCATCGTCGGCGCCCTGAAAAAGTCGAAAACCGGCGCGGTGACCTATGACGCCGACATGTGCATGGGCTGTCGCTACTGCATGGTCGCCTGCCCCTACAGTGTGCCGAAGTTTGAGTACGGCAAGGCGATTCCGTCCATCCGCAAATGCACCCTGTGCAGTGACAAGCGCCTGAGCAAGGGCAAGCCGACCGCCTGCTCCGAGGTCTGTCCGGCCGGGGCGATCACCTTCGGCAAGCGCAACGACCTGCTCAAGCTGGCCAAGGAGCGCATCGCCCGGAACCCCGACCGTTATGACCCCAACGTCTACGGCGAGTACGAGGTCGGCGGCACCGGGGTCTTCTATCTGACCAGTCCCAAAGTCAGCTATGCCTCGCTGGGGTTGCCCGATTTCGACTTCCGGCCGGTTTCCGGTCTGACCGAAAGCATTCAGCACCGGATTTTCCAGTACTTCATTCCGCCGATCGCGGTCTACACCATTCTCGGCGGCATCATGGTCTACAACCAACGCCGCAAAAAGGCCGCGGGCAAGGGAGGTGCCGACGATGAGCTCTAAAGCCGCGCCCCTGGGGGGACGATTCTTTACCGCCAATGTCTTCTGGCTGCTCTTCTTCTGCGCCGGGGGGCTGCTGTTCGCCTATTTTCGCTTTTTCCACGGTTTCGCTTCGGTGACCAACCTCAATCCGGGCTATCCTTTCGGTATCTGGATTGCCTTTGACGTCGCCTGCGGTGTGGCTCTGGCCGCGGGCGGGTTCACCACCGCGGCCATCGTCGAGATCTTCGGTCGCGACAAGTACCACGCTCTGGTGCGCCCGGCGATTCTGACCGCCTTCATCGGTTATTTTCTGGTGGCCCTGGCGGTCTTTTTCGACCTCGGCAAGTACTACAACATCTGGCACGCGCTGGTGTACTGGAACGGCACCTCGGTGCTGTTCGAGGTCGCCTGGTGCGTCATGCTCTACCTGACGGTGCTGGCGATCGAGAACCTGCCCAACGTGGTCGAGCAGTTCAGGGGAGATACCCGCCTGCCGCGACCGGTCCTCTGGCTGCTCGACCGGCTCGAATGGTTCTGCAACAAGACCATGGCCTTTTTTGTCGTCGCCGGGGTGGTGCTCTCCTTCGGCCACCAGTCGTCCCTGGGCACCATGATGCTCATTGCTCCCTACAAGCTGCACCAGCTCTGGTACACGCCGATCTCGCCGCTGCTCTTTCTCACCTCGGCGGTCAGTGTCGGGATTCCGATGGTGATTTTCGAAGGGACCCTGGCCGCCAAATGTTTCGGTCGCAAACCCGAGACCGAACTGCTTGCCGGTATCGCCCGCTACATCCCCTGGTTTCTCGGCACCTACCTGCTGCTGCGCATCGGCGATCTGGCCTACCGCGGCGTGCTCGCCAGCGCCTTTGACGGCAGCGTGCAGGGGAACGCCTTCCTGGTCGAGCTGGCACTGTTCGCCATCCCCTACTTTTTGCTCAAGCGCGACCGGGTGCGCACCCACCCGACCGGGCTGTTCCTCTGCGCCCTGTCGGTGATCCTTGCGGTGGTGCTCAACCGCTTCAATGTCTTTCTCATCGGCATGGACATGGGGCCGGAGTGGACCTACTTCCCCTCGGTCGGCGAGATCGCCGTCACCCTGGCCTTCGTCGCCTTCGGCGTGCTGCTCTACAAGGCGGCGGTGACGTATCTGCCGATTCTGGAAAAGGAGCATTAGG
>CAZCUR010000030.1:0-19682 GCA_964501815.1 uncultured Geothermobacter sp. | reverse complement strand
CTGCTCTACAAGGCGGCGGTGACGTATCTGCCGATTCTGGAAAAGGAGCATTAGGCAAGAAGACAGGAGACAGGAGACAGGAGGCAGGAGGCAGGAGTGACTTCTTCTGGCTTCTGTCTCCTGAATTCCGCCTCCTGCTTCTTGACCGGCGGAAGCGGCCTTACGTAGACTGAGAGGAGTTGTTTTCTTGCGAAGGAAATGGTTCTTCTTGGAACGTTACGCCGTCCAGACTGACACCGGGCGTCCCGGCACGCAGGAAGCTGCGGCCGGGACGCTTGCGTGGTACCGCCTGACCCGGGCCGACATCGACCGGCTGGTGCGTTCGCTCAACAGCGCCTATGAGGTGGTGGGCGCCCGGTTGCACAAGGGGCGCTACCGTCTCGACCGGATTCAGGACCCCGCCGAACTGGCCCTGGAGTTTCCGCCCCGGGTCCACTCACCGAAAAAATTCCTCTTTCCCAACTGGGAAAAACTGTTCCGCTTTCGCCTGGGCGGCAAGGTGAAACTCGAGGCGGAAAAGGCCGCCATGCCGCGGGTCATCTTCGGCATGCATCCGTGCGACCTGCACGCGGTGCGTATTCTCGACGACTGCCTGTTCGAGGGGGAGGCCGACAGCGCCTACCGCGCCAAGCGTCAGGCGACCATCCTGGTGGGGGTCGAATGCGAGCCGGATGAATACTGCTTCTGCACCAGTCTGGGGACCCATCATATCGATTCCGGTTTTGACCTCTTTTTGCACCAGGTTGAGGGGGGGTACCTGGTGCGGGTCGGCACCTTGCGCGGGCAACAGCTGCTACGACGGCATCTGCCCGATGTGGAGCCGGTCGCCGACCCGAAGCTGCCGGTCCGGGATATCGACTGCCGGCGTACCATCCGTTTCCCGGTCGAATCGCTGGCCCAGGTTCTGGGGGATGTCTACAACCATCCGGTCTGGAAGGAGATCGGCGATCGCTGTCTGGGCTGCGGCAGTTGCAACCTGCTCTGTCCGACCTGCTACTGCTTCAATGTCCAGGACCGTCTCGACCTCAATCTCAAGGGCGGGGAACGGGTGCGCACCTGGGATTCCTGCCAATTCGATCAGTTCACCAAGGTGTCGGGCGGTGGTGATTTCCGCCCGGATCAGACCGACCGCCAGCGGCACAGGTTTTTTCGCAAATACAAATACCTGTGGGAAAAACACCAGCGCATCGCCTGTGTCGGCTGCGGCCGCTGCAGTCGGGAGTGCCTGGCCGGCATCGACAATACCGAGGTGCTCAACAGCCTGTTCACCGAACAGGCGGCGGCGGAGATACTGCCTGTCCCGGGAGGCGAATACCAGCCGCAGATGGCCGAGCTGGTCCAGGTGACCGGCCTGACTGAGCGGGAGAAGCTGTTCCGGCTGCGCCTGAATGAACCGATCCGTTTTCGTCCCGGAACCTTTGTGCAGGTCTCGGTCTTTGGTATCGGGGAAGCACCGCTGACCATTGCTTCGGCCCCGGAGGAGGAGACGCACGAAGTCGAGCTGGTGGTCCGGGCCAAGGGGAGCCTGACCAACGCCCTGCACCGGCTCGCACCGGGAGCGGCCATCGGTGTGCGCGGCCCCTTCGGCAACGGCTTTCCGGTGGAAAAGTTCGAAGGCCGCGATGTGCTCCTGGTGGCGGGCGGTATTGGCCTGGTCACCCTGCGGTCCCTTTTGTTGACCATCCTCGCGCACCGAGAGCGGTTCGGGCGTGTCATCCTGCTTTATGGTTCCCGGTCGGTCGATGCCTTTCTGTTTCGGGAGGAGCTCAAGGCCTGGCACCGGGGGGATGAGCTCGACTGTCGCTTTGCCGTGCAGGAGTATGCCGGGCGCTGGGGGGTGACCGGAGGCGATATCACCCATCTGTTCCGGGACCTTGACATTGTGCCCGGTCGGTCGGTGGCGGCGGTGTCGGGCCCGGCGGTGATGTATCGCAATGTCAACCCGCTGCTGTTCGGTCTCGGTTTTGACCCGGACGATGTCTATCTGAACCTGGAGCGGCACATGAAATGCGGGCTGGGCAAATGCGGACGCTGCCAGATCAACGACATCACCGTCTGCCAGTGCGGGCCGATCTTTTCCTACAGCCAGGTGCGTCATCTGCGTGAGGCGATCGAGCGATGAAACCGCGGGTGGGATTTTTCGATTTTGCCAGCTGTGAAGGCTGCCAGCTGACGGTGCTCAATCTGGAAAACGAGCTGCTCGATCTGGTGGAGCTGATGGAGATCGTCGAGTTTCGCGAAATCAGTTCCGAAACCGGCGGTGAGCTCGATATCGCCTTTGTCGAAGGGAGCATCTGCCGTCCCGGGGATGTGCGCCGTCTGCGCGCCATACGCCGGCGCAGCCGGCTGCTGGTTGCCCTGGGCGCCTGTGCCGATACCGCCGGAGTCAACGCCCTGATCTGCGACCGGCAGCAGGAGGAGCTGGTGCGTGAGGTTTACGGCGACGATCCCGATCTGGTGCCGGCCGCCGGTTATCCCCGGCCCCTGTCCGCTTATGTTCAGGTCGATGCCCGGGTGCCGGGCTGCCCCATCGACGGCCAGGAGTTTCTCGCCATTCTTCAGGCCTTGCTCATCGGCCGGCAGCCGGAACTGCCGGGATTTGCGGTTTGCGCCGAGTGCAAACTTGCCGAGCTTCCGTGCACTTTTGAACGCGGCATTGTCTGTCTTGGTCCCATCACCCGGGCCGGCTGCAACGCCCACTGTGTGGCGGAAGGGGATCGCTGTCGCGGCTGCCGCGGCATGGTGGATGAACCCAGGTCCGGGCCCTATTATCGGATTCTTGAAAAATACGGTCTGGATATCGAGGGGATTCGGGAACAGCTGCGCACCTTCAATCTGGCCGGCGAGGTGAAGAAATGAAAATCGCCGTCAACCATCTGGCCCGCATCGAAGGGCATGCCAATCTGGTTATCGACTGCGCGCGCGGTCAGATGCGCGAGCTGCGTCTGGAGATTGTCGAAGCGCCGCGCTTTTTCGAGCCGATGCTCAAGGGCTGTCACTACACCGAGGTGGCGCCCATCGCCGCGCGGATCTGCGGTATCTGCTCCAACTCCCACACCCTGGTGTCCATCGAGGCGAGCGAACGCGCTCTGGGTGTTGAAGTCAGTGAACAGACCCGGCAACTGCGGCGTTTGCTCGCCTTTGGCGAGATTCTGCAGAGTCATCTGGTGCAGCTCTATTTCATGGCCCTGCCCGACTACTACGGCGAGGCGAGCATTTTGCCTCTGGTTCATACCGAGCGGGCTCTGGTGCATCATGCCCTGGAGCTGAAGCGTCTTGCCAACGATATCTTGCGGGTTGTGGGCGGCCGGCCGGTGCATCCGGTCACCCCCGTGATTGGCGGTTTCACGCGCCTGCCCGACGCCGCCGAACTGATGGACCTGCGTCGGCGTTTGGTGCTGGTGCTCCCCGACCTGGAGGCGACGGTTGAGATTTTCGCCGCCCTGGACTATCCGGAGTTCGAGCGCGAGGTGCCGGCCCTGTCGCTGCAGGGAGAAGGGGACTACCCGATTTTCGGCACCACCCTGGTGACCAGCAGCGGACAAGACTGTGCGGTCGCCGCGTTTCGCACTCTGGTCGAGGAATATCAGGTCCCCTGGTCGACGGCCAAGTTTGCCCGTATGGATGGGCGCGACTACATGGTCGGCCCGCTGGCGCGCCTGCGCAACAATTACCAACGGCTTTCGCCCATGGCCCGGCAGGTGGCCGACGCGCTGGAGGTCGGTCCTGAGACCCGCAATCCTTACCGTATTCTGCCGGCCCGTCTGGTGGAGGTCGTGCATGGGGTTGAGCGGGCCATTCATCTGATTGACGATCTGCTGCAGACGGGGCTTCAGGATGAGGAGCTGCCGGCTCCCAGCCGGTTCGGCGCTGCCGTGGCGGTGATCGAAGCGCCGCGGGGTCTGCTTTTCCACGTCTACGACTATGACGATGACGGCCGTATTCGTGCCGCAGACTGCATTATCCCCACCGCCCAGAATCTGGCCTGTATCGAGGCGGATCTGCGCAGCCGTGTCCCGGAGGTCCTCCATCTGGAGCGTGCTGACCTGACCCGGCAGTGTGAACAGCTGATTCGCGCCTACGACCCGTGCATCAGCTGCTCGACCCACCTGTTGCGAGTCGATTTTGTCTGAGCTGCTCATTGTCGGCATCGGAAATCTGCTCATGGGGGATGACGGTGTCGGCCCCAGGGTGGTCGAACGCCTTGGCCGGGAGACTTTGCCCGCCGGAGTGAGTCTGGTGGATGCCGGTCTGTGCGGTCTTGGCCTGCTCGATATCTGGCGTGGCTATCGCCAGGTCTGGCTGGTCGATGCCGTGGCGGTCGCGGATGGATGTCCGGGGGAGGTGCGCTGGCTGCCGGTCGAAGCCGTCCCCCGGGCCGGGCGTATCGATGCCCACGGCGGTCTGGAAGCGGTTTTGACCCTGGCGCGGGAACTGAACCAGTTGCCGGAACAGCTGGAGATACTGGCCGTGGTGCCGCAGCGGGTGGCGCCGGGTCGCACGCTGTCTGACGTCTGCGCACGTGCCGTCGAGGCGGCTGTCAGGATGGTTCTGGCGCGGCTGGGCTAGCTTTCCTTCTCATCCAGCTCAACGGCGAAGGTGGCACCGCCGCCGGGCGTGTCCTCCACCCAGGCGCGGCCATGATAGAGGCGGGCGATTTTGGCGACGATAGCCAGGCCGATGCCGGTGCCTTTGCCGCCGGGCCTGTTGCCGCGGGTGAACGGCTCGAAAATCTTTCCTTTTTCCCGGTCACTCAGGCCGGGGCCATGGTCGCGCACGCGCAGACAGATACGGCTGCCGTTTTTCTCTGCCCAGACCATGATGCGCCCACCGGTCCGGCAGCCATGGATCAGGGCGTTGCGTACCAGGTTGCTCAGCACCTGGCGCAGCGGCGTCTCCGGCAACACGGTCTCCGGAAGGGGGCCGCATTCCAGTTGGACACCCTTTTCGGCAAGCGTTTCACTGAGTTCCAGCCGGATTTCCTCCACCAGCTTTTCCAGGGGCAGCGGCTTTTTGCTGTTGGGCAGGCGCCCGACTTCGGCCAGGGCCAGCAGGTCTTCCATCATCTGCAGCAGTTTGTAGCCCTGGTCTTCGATTTCGCCGATCAGGTTGCGAATGGCCGGGTCGAGTTTGTCGGCGTACTGCTCGCGCAGCAATTCGGCATAGCCGATAATCGGTGTCAACGGTGTGCGCAGATCGTGAGAAACAGTGTGGGCAAAGGCGGCCAGGTCGGCATTGGCCTGACGCAAGGCCGCTTCGGTTTTTTTGCGTTCGGTGATGTCGCGGCAGACCGCCAGCTTCTGTACGCTGCCGTCGCCGGTCTGCAGGCGGGTGTGCAGGATTTCGTGGGTTTCGCCGAGCTTGGGAACAAAGCGTTCCTCGCGCACGACTTCACCCTGCGCCACCCGTGCCAGCGGGCAATGGGGACAGGGGTGCTTCAGATCGTGAAACGCCTGGTAGCAGATTTGGCCTGCCAGATCACCGAGGCGCTCAATCATCGCCCGGTTCATGTAAATCACATGATAGGTGTCGTCGACGATGTAGGCCAGGTCGGTCATGGCCTCGAGCAACGCGCTCAGGCGACGGCGCTCCTGCTCCAGTTCGGCGGTGCGTTCCGCCACCGCCTGTTCCAGACGCTTGCCGCGTGCGCGCAGGCGCTGTTCCAGTCGCACCTGACGGCTCAGGTCGTTGAAGGATTCGATGCCGCCGACAATCTCTCCCTTGTGACGCAGAAAGTCGACGTTCTTGTTGATGATCAGAGGTTTGCCGTCGCGGGTCTTGATGGTGCAGACGGCGTTGCGGATCGGTTTGGGAATGTCGGGGTCGTACAGCCCGCATTTGCGGCCGCATTCGATCCCCTCCAGGATGGAGCAGTGCTGACCGAGGACCTCCCCGGCCGAGAACCCGGTGAGATCTTCAGCCGCCCTGTTCCAGTAGACGATGCGCTGGTCCAGGTCGACCAGAAACAGGGCGCTCGGGATGGTCGCGAGCGTTGTTTCCAGCGAGAGCAGGTCAATCAGGTTGTTGCCGCTTGTCTGATTCATCATGATGCTATCGTATACGAGATACGGCTGAAGGTCACGCCGGATTGCGTGGCGCCCGGCCGAGCACGGCAACCTGCACCTCACAAACCCCTGCCTGCTTCAGGGTGCGGGCGGCTTCCGCGGCGGTCGCTCCCGTGGTCAGAACATCATCGACGAGCAGCACCCTTTCAGGATGATGGTCGCGTCCGAGTCCGAAAGCCCCTTTCAGGTTGGCCCGCCGCTGCGCGGCGGTCAGCCCCGGTTGCGGTTGGGTCGTTTTGGTTCGCCTCAGCAGGTCGCCACAGTAATCTTTTCGCAGAATTCGTGCCAGCTTTCGGGCAATCAGGGCGGACTGGTTGAAGCTTCGCTGTCGCAGACGTCGGGGGTGCAACGGGATGGGGGCAATGAGATCGCACTGCCGGGCCGCATCCGACAGGCGCTCGGCCAGCAGCCACGCCAGGGCCTGGTCGGTCTGGGGCAGACGGCGGAATTTGAGCCGGTGCACCAGGTCGCGCAACAGCCCCTGGTAAGGGCCGATGGCGCTGACACCGTCAAAGGGCGGAGGGTTTTCACCACATTCCTGACAGATATGCCCCGAGGACAGCGGCGCCGGATAGGGCAGGGCGCAACGGGGGCAGCGGCTGGCCGGCAGGGGTTCCAGCTGCCGCAAACAGTCGGGACAAAAGGGGTGTCGACCCGACAGGTCGTTGTCGCAGCCAGGGCAGAGCGGCGGCAACAGCCGCGCACAGGCCCGCTGCAGCAGCGTCGCAATAGCTGGCATCTCCCCCCTCCAGGATCGGTCCAAAAACAATCAGACTTGCAGCAGTGACTGACCGGTCATGGCCTCCGGTTTGTCCAGTCCGAGCAGCGCCAGCATGGTCGGAGCGATATCGGCGAGAATGCCCCGGTTCAGCCGGGCGGTTCGATACCGGTCGCTGACCAGCAACAGTGCGACCGGGTCATCGGTGTGTGCGGTGTGCGGCTGACCCTGTTCGTCGACCATCTTTTCACAGTTGCCGTGGTCGGCTGTAATCAGCAGTTCCCCGCCGACGCCCAGGACCGCTTCGACCACCCGTCCGAGGCAGGCGTCGACGGTCTCCATGGCGCGCACGGCAGCGTCAAGGACGCCCGTGTGTCCGACCATGTCGGGGTTGGCAAAGTTGAGGATAATCACATCGTGCGCACCGCTTTGGATCTCTTCGATGACCGTTTCGGTCACCTCCCAGGCGCTCATTTCCGGCTTCTGGTCGTAGGTGGCGACCTCCTTGGGAGACGGGATGAGAACGCGCTTTTCGTTTTCGAAGGCGACCTCCACGCCGCCGTTGAAAAAGAAGGTGACGTGGGCGTACTTTTCGGTTTCGGCGATGCGCAGCTGCCGTTTGCCCGCCCGGGCCAGAACCTCGCCGAGGATGTCCTTGAGACTTTCCGGTGGAAAGGCGACCGGCAGGTCGAAGGTCTCGTCGTACTCGGTCATGCAGACCCAGCTGGACAGTTTCGGCACCGCGCCCCGGTCAAAACCGTCGAAATCGGTCTGGTTGAAGGCGCGGGTCAGCTCGCGGGCGCGGTCGGCGCGAAAGTTGTAAAAAATGACGGCGTCTCCGTCAGCGACGGTGGCGGCCGGCTGGATGACACGCGGCTCGACAAATTCATCGGTCTGGCCGGCGGCGTAGGCCGACGCGATCGCTTCGGCGCTGGAGGCAGCCTTCTCGCCGAGGCCCCGGGTCAGCGCCAGCCAGGCTTTTTCGATGCGGTCCCAGCGGTTGTCCCGGTCCATGGCGTAGAAGCGCCCCATCACCGTCGCCACACGGCCGGCGCCGATGGTCTGGAGTTCTGCTTCAAGCTCCTGCAGATAGCCGGCGCCGCTTTGCGGCGGCGTGTCGCGTCCGTCCATGAAGGCGTGGATACAGATGTCGCTGACGCCCCGGTCGCGCGCCATGCGCACCAGCGCGTACAGGTGGCTGTTGTGGGAGTGGACACCGCCGTCGGAGAGCAGCCCGAACAGGTGCAGTTTGCCGCCGCTGCCGCGTACCGCATCCATGGCCTGGCACAGAACCGGATTGCGGGACAGTTCACCATCGGCAATCGCCTTGGAGATGCGTGTCAGGTCCTGGTAGACGATCCGGCCGGCACCGATGTTGAGGTGGCCGACCTCGCTGTTGCCCATCTGGCCGGGCGGCAGGCCGACATCCTCGCCCGAGGCTCCGATCAGGGTGTGGGGAAACTCGGCGAACAGGCGGTCGAGAACCGGGGTGTTGGCCTGGCAGACGGCATTGGTCGGAGTACAATCAGCCTGGCCCCAGCCATCGAGGATGACCAGGGCCAGGGGTTTGCGCAGGTTGTCCTTCATCAAAGTTCCTATCTTTCCCCGTGATGAATTTCCCGAACTTCGAGCGGCCGGGCGTCACGGAACAATTGTCGGTTGATCAGGCTGAAGCTGCCCCAGGTGCCGCAGGCGTCGCAGCGGCTGTGCCATTCGGGCGAAGCCTGGCCACATTGGTCGCAGACATAGCCGAGGCGCAGGTGCGGGTTGGTGCCCAGGGCCTTCTGATAGGCGTCGATGGCTTCGGCCAGCCGTTCGCGCCGGCGGTAGGCTTCACCGAGCAGAAAGTGCAGCTGGCTCGATTCGACGCCGGCGTTCTCGATGGTAAAGAGCTGATCGATGGCCTCGTCGACCATTTCCAGACGCAGACAGAATTTGCCGAAAAAAAGCCGCAGCATCATGTCTTCGGGCTTTTCTTCGACCGCGTTGCGGTAGAAGGTCAGCAGGCTGGCCGGGTCCTCGGCGTCCATGTAGTGGTCTTCGAGGCGGGAAAGGAAAATGCCGCGACCGAGCTTGCGGTAGCCCTGCTGCCAAACGGCGACCGCCTCATCCGCCTTGCCGAGAGCCTTGAGGGCATCGCCGCAGGAGACGTGGGCCGGAACGAAGTCGGGCTGTTCCTTCATCAGTTCCCGGAACGTTCCCAGAGCCTCCTCGGCATTGCCGGCATCCAGACGGGCATGAGCCACCTCGTAGCGCAGGCGTGCCAAAAGCTGCTTCTCTTCCTCGAGGCGTCGGCTTCCCTGGGCGACCTTGAGCACTTTTTTCTGCAGGGAAAGAGCCTGTTCCCACTCGCCGGCAGCGATCATCAGATCGCGCAGGCTGCGCAGGGCCTTGCGGTTGTCCCCTTCGAGCGCCAGGATGGCGCGATAACAGTCGGCGGCTTCTTCACGCCGGCCGAGGCTGTCGAAACTGCTGGCCAGCTTGAACAGCACTTCGAGGTTCTTGCCGTCGATGTCGCGCGCCTTCTGCAGCAGATCGATGGCGGCGTCTCCGTTGCCGTCCTGCAGTTCGAGACTCGCCATGGCAACCAGGGTGTCGAGATGTTTCGGGTCCCGGTCGAGAACTTTTTGCAGCAGGGCGCGGGCCTTTTTCAGGTCGCCGGAAAGCAGGCGGGTCACCCCTTCGCGAAAAATGGCGCCGATCTCGCGCGCCTTCTTCTCCTGGCGGTCGCGGCGCCAGTGCTTGAACTGGTGGGTCACCAGGCTGTAGATGTGAGCACCGTAGCCGAGGATCAGGCCGACGAGAACAAAGCCGAGAATCAGCAGCGCCGGCGAGAAGGTGATGCTGTGGTCGGGCCAGTAGAAAAGGGTGATATCCTCGGGGTTGAGCCAGTTGCAGTAGATGAAGAAGGCGAGAAAGAGGATAATCAGCAGCAAAAAGGCGAGAATCGTCATGGCATGCTCCCGGGGCCGGTTGCCCACTGGTTCAACATTGTACCCTATTCGCCGAATTTTTCGATTTCAGTCTTGCATTCAATGCAGTAGCGCGAAAAAGGACGCACCCGCATCCGCTCCGGACTGATTTCCTCCTCGCAGCTGGCGCAGATGCCGTACTCCCCCTGGTCGATGCGCTCCAGAGCCGCGTCGATGTCGCGCAGCTTGCGACGCAGGTTTTCGCTCAGGTTGAGCAGCACGTTGCGGTTGGCGGCGTTGGCGGAAACATCGCTGATGTCCGGCAGATTTTCCTGTCCCATCTCGCGATAGGTGTTGAGCGATACGTTGGCCTCCTGGAGAACCTGCCGGCGCATCTCCAGGAGGGCGTTGCGGGCTGCGTCGAGTTCTTCCTGATTCATGACCCCTCCTGCCTGTCAGGCATTGTGATAAGGTTCGTTGCGGATAATGGTCAGCCCCCGATACAGTTGCTCGAGGGCGATCAGTCGTGCCATCTGGTGCGTGAAGGTCAGTTTTGACAGCGACAGGACCCGGTCGGCCCGATCCAGCACCTTGCGGCTCAGGCCATAGGCGCCGCCGATCAGGATGTCCAGGTGGCGGCAGCCGCTGGTCATTTCCTGTTCAATCAGGCGGGCCAGTCCCGGCGAATCAAGCTGCCGTCCATGCTCATCCAGGGCCCAGACGGTCGCCGGTGTGCGAATCCGGGAAAGGATGGCCTCACCTTCACGCTCTCTTACTCTCTCCGGCAGCACCTTGTCGGCGCTGCGGTCTTCCTTGAGTTCCACCACTTCCGTCGGCAGGTAGCGCCGAAGCCGCTGCAGATAATCGTCGCAACCCTGGTTCAGGTAGCGATGCGACAGCCGGCCGACACAGAGCAGGCGCAGTTTCACCCGGCCGGCTCCGTGGCAGGCAGGGCGAGCTCGTCCGCTTCGCTCCACAGTCCCTCGAGATCGTAGAACCGGCGCACCTCGGGCTGAAAGACGTGCACCATCACCTCGCCGTAGTCCAGCAGAACCCAGCGCCCCTCATCCATTCCTTCGACGGCCAGGGGACGCACCCCGTGGCGCTGCTTCAGTTCCACACGGACATTTTCGGCCACGGCCTGGACATGGCGGTCCGAGGTGCCCGAAACGATGACGATGTAGTCGGTCAGGGAGGAGAGGCCGGCGACTTCGAGAATTGTGGGATCGAGTGCCTTTTTGTCGAGCGCCAGTTCGGCACAGCTGATGGCCAGCTCTTTCGGTTGCAAGACGCTGCTATCCTTTCTGAATCCGGTACAGTCCCCGTTGTTCGATCAGCTTGCGGACCGGTTCAGGAACCAGGTACCGGATGGAACGTTGTTCGGCTGTCAGGGCACGCAGTCGGGTCGACGAGATGTCCAGCCCGGTGCCGTGCAAAAAATAGAGCCAGTTTCCACTTTTGTGGCGCCATTTTTCGGGTGAGCCACTATAGCAGAACTGTTTTTGGGCCGCAACGGGCAGGCCCTGGTCCGGGCGACGGATGTCGAGCCCGGGCCGGCCGACAACCACCAGGTGGGTCAGGCTGAACAGCTCCTGGTAGTTTTTCCAGGAGGGAAGGTCGCGAAAGGAGTCGCTGCCGATGATGAAATAGAAGCTGTCGTCGGGATGGGCCCGGCGCAGACGCGCGAGGGTGTCGACCGAGTAGTTGGGGCCCGGATGGTCCGCCTCAAAGGCGCAGGCCTCAAAACCGGCATGATCGGCGACGGCGGCTTCCACCAGAGCCAGGCGGGTGGCGAAGGGACTGGCGACCTGCCCGGTCTTGTGCGGTGGTACGTTGGCCACCAGAAAGAGAACCCGGTCGAGTTCGAGATGCTCGCGCGCCTCTTCGGCGATGCGCAGATGGCCGAAGTGGATCGGGTCGAAGGTGCCGCCGAGGATGCCGGTCTTCATCGTGGTCTCATTCCCGGATCTGCCCCTCGCCCAGGACGACGAACTTTCTGGTGGTCAGATCCTCCAGCCCCATGGGGCCGAAAGAATGCAGTTTGGTGGTGGAGATGCCGATTTCGGCACCCAGGCCGAGCTGGCCGCCGTCGGCAAAGCGGGTCGAGGCGTTGACCACCACGGTGCTGGAGTTGACCCGGCGCAAAAATTCCTGGGCCGCCTGATAGTTGCGGGTGACGATCGCTTCGGTGTGCAGTGAGCCGTAGCGGTTGATATGGTCGACCGCCTCGTCGAGACTGTCGACCACTTTCACCGCCAGAATCAGGTCGAGGTATTCCGCCGTCCAGTCCTCTTCGGTCGCTTCCAAAGCCTCGGGGGCGAACTCGCGCACGATGGAACAGCCGCGCACCTCCACACCGGCGCTGCGCAGCGCGTCAACGATACGCGGCACAAAGGTTTCGGCGATATCCTTGTGGATCAGCAGGGTCTCCAGGGCGTTGCACACTCCGGGGCGCTGGGTCTTGGCGTTGAGCACGATGCGTTCGGCCATGGCGAAATCCGCCTCGGCGTCGACAAAAACGTGGCAGACCCCCTTGTAGTGCTTGATGACCGGAATGCGCGAGTGCTCGGCGACGAACCGGATCAGCCCCTCGCCGCCGCGCGGAATGACCAGGTCGATATCCTCTTCCAGCTTCAGCAGTTCGGTGACCGCGGCGCGGTCGGTCACCGGCACCACCTGGATGGCCGCAGCCGGCAGGCCGAAGCGTTCCAGCTGGGCGCCCAGCACCCGGCCGATGGCGCTGTTGGAATGGAAGGCTTCGGAGCCGCCGCGCAGGATGACGGCGTTGCCGCTTTTCAGGCAGAGCCCGGCGGCGTCGGCGGTGACGTTGGGGCGGCTCTCGTAGATGATGGCAATGACTCCCAGGGGAATGCGCATACGGCCGACCTGCAGGTCGTTGGGACGTTTCCACATGCCGGTAATCTCGCCGACCGGGTCGGGCAGGGCCGCGACCTCGCGCAGACCGTCGGCCATGCCGCGGATGCGCTCGTCGGTCAGTTCCAGGCGGTCGAGCATGGCGGCTGACAGTCCGTTGGCGCGTCCGGCCTCCAGGTCGCGCGCGTTGGCCTCTTTCAGCTCTTCGCCGGCCGCTTCCAGCGCTTCAGCCATGGCATGCAGCAGCTCGTCCTTGGTTTTGCGGCTCAGGGTCGCGACAAGGCGCGAAGCTTCCCGGGCCGCGCGGGCAATGGTCTGCATCTGTTCCGATACGCTCATGATGTCTTCTCTCCTTCAGTGCATCGGCCCTGCGCCAGCGTCAGGTTGTCCCGATGGACGATTTCATCTCCGTAGCGATAGCCGAGAATTGCTTCAATTTCAGCCGTTTTGCAACCCATGATGCGTCGCAGTTCGTCATGGGCGTAGTTGACGATGCCGCGCGCCACCTCGTTGCCGTCGGGATCGAGCAGGCGTACGGCGTCGCCCCGTTCGAACCGGCCGGACAGTGCGGTGATGCCGCTGGGAAGCAGGCTGCGGCCCATGTCTCGCACGGCGCGCACCGCACCGGCGTCGAGACGGATATCCCCCTGGGGTTTTTTGGTGAAGGCGATCCAGTGCTTGCGGGCCGCCAACCGGTCGCGGGCCGGATGAAACAGGGTGCCGACCGGTTCGCCGTTCATCAGCCGCACAAGCTGTCCGGGTTTGCGGCCGTCGAGGATGACCGTGGCGGCGCCGCACAGTCCGGCGGTGCGGGCGGCGCGAATCTTGGTCACCATGCCGCCGGTGCCGAGGTGTCCCGGAGAGTCCCCGGCCATCGCCTCGATCTCCGGTGTGATCAGGGCGACCTCACGCAGCAGTTGGGCGTCCGGATGGTGGCGCGGGTCGTGATCGTACAGGCCTTCGACGTCCGACAGGATGACCAGCAGGTTGGCCTCGCAGAGGTTGGCGGTCATGGCCGACAGGTTGTCGTTGTCGCCGAAGCGCAGTTCGTCGACCACGACCGTGTCGTTTTCGTTGATGACCGGAATCACCCGGTGTTCGAGCAGGGTGGTGAGAGTGTTGCGGGCGTTGAGGTAGCGGCGCCGGTTGTTCAGGTCGTCGCGGGTGAGAAGTACCTGGGCGACCAGATGCCCGCGCGGCAGCAGCTCCTCTTTCCAGGCCCGCATCAGTCGGCTCTGGCCGATGGCCGCGGCCGCCTGGCGCAGGGGGATGCTTGGCGGCCGACCGTCGATACCGAGATCCTTCTTGCCGGCGGCCACGGCCCCGGAAGAGACCAGAAGGACCTCCAGCCCGCGTCGGACCAGGGCATCGACATCGGCGCAGATGGCCGCGACCCGCTCCTGATTCAGGCCTTCATCACTGGAGATGACGCCGCTGCCGACCTTGACGACGATGCGGCGGACATTGGCAAGTATTTTTTGGCGCATGGTTAAGGCCCCGTTGTTTCTGGGAGCTGACATGCTACTTGGGGCTTTTGCGCCTGTCAATCGCCCGTTCCGCCGGCGCGCAGCCGGTCGAGCTGTTCGCCCAGGGTGTTGACCAGCTCCTGCAACCCTTCGCCGGTGGCGGCGGAGATGCGAAACACCCGGTAGCCGCGTTGTTCGAAGACCGTCTGAGCCTCCGGGGTGCGCTCGCGCACCTCGGTCAGGTCCTGCTTGGTCAGCACCACCAGTTGGGGCTTGTCGGCCAGCTCCGGATTGTGCCGGGCCAGCTCGCGGTTGAGCATGTCGAAATGTTCGATCGGATCGCCCTGCTGCAAGTCGGACAGGTCGACCAGGTGCAAAAAGAGGTCGGTGCGTTCGACGTGACGTAAAAAGCGGGTGCCGAGCCCCTGGCCTTCGCTCGCTCCCTCGATCAGGCCCGGGATGTCGGCCATGACGAAACTGCGATAGCCGCCGAAGCGCACCACGCCGAGATTGGGCACCAACGTGGTGAACGGGTAGTCGGCGATTTTGGGTTTGGCGGCCGAGACGGCGCTGATGAGGGTCGATTTGCCGGCATTGGGCAGACCGATCAGACCGACGTCGGCGAGCAGTTTCAGTTCGAGGCGCAGCATGCGTTCCTCGCCGGGGGTGCCCGGCTGGGCGTGGCGCGGCGCCTGGTTGGTGCTGCTGACAAAACGGGCGTTGCCCCGCCCGCCCTGGCCGCCGCGCAACAGGACGATGCGCTCGCCGGCTTCGGTCAGGTCGGCGAGCTGTTCACCGGTTTCTTCGTCGAAGACCAGGGTGCCCGGCGGCACCTTGATGACCAGGTCGTCACCATTGCGGCCGCGCATGTTCTTGCCCATGCCCGGCGCGCCGTTTTGGGCCCGGTAGACCTTGCGGTAACGCAGGTCGAGCAGGGTCGACAGGCCGCCGTCGACCTCGAGCACGACGTTGCCGCCGTCACCGCCGTCGCCGCCGTCCGGTCCTCCTTTGGGCACGAAACGCTCGCGGCGAAAGCTGACGCAGCCGCGGCCGCCGTCGCCGGCCTTGGCGGTGATTCTGACTTCATCGACGAAGTTCATGGGTGCAAATATCGGCTAAGGGTCAAAGGCCCAAGGCCAAGGGACTGTTCCTTCGGCCGGGTGCTGCCTGCTGCGGTTGAAAAGGACAAAAGCCCGAAGTTCGGCGAACTTCGGGCTTCCATCGGGTTCGGTTGTCCGGGTGGGACTCAGTCGGCGTAAACGCTGACCTTCTTCCGGGTCTTGCCGTACCGCTCGAACTTCACCACGCCGTCGATCAGCGCGTACAGGGTGTAATCCTTGCCGCAGCCGACGTTGTTGCCGGGGTGAATGGTGGTGCCGCGCTGACGCACGAGAATCGAGCCGGCGCTGACCTTCTGGCCGCCGAAGCGCTTGACGCCGAGGCGCTTGCCAATGCTGTCGCGACCGTTCTTGGAGCTGCCACCCGCTTTTTTGTGTGCCATGGGTTGTCTCCTTTAAGCTTCGATGCCCGTAATCTGCAGGCGTGTAATGGGTTGGCGGTGCCCGTACTTCTTGCGATAGTTCTTGCGCCGCTTCGACTTGAAGACAAGGATTTTTTTGTCCTTGCCCTGCTCGACAATGCGGGCCTTCACTTTCGCGCCAGGCAATAGAGGTGTTCCGATCTTGACCTCTTCTCCGCCGACCATGAGGACTTCATCCAGCTCGATGGTGTCACCCACCGCGCCTTCCAGTTTTTCGACCTTGACCAGGTCGCCCTCGGAAACTTTGTACTGTTTTCCTCCGGTCTTGATCACCGCGTACATCCAACTCACCTCGCTCTCGTCGGGAACTGCCGGATTTCTCCGGAACAACGAACTATAGGAGGCAGGTCGGTGTGTGTCAAGGGAAAATTCGGCGCGCCGGTGCGATGGGTGGGACTATGGCCGGCTTCGGTCCGGACCGGCGGGGCGGGGTCAATTCCTGCGTTGCGCCAGAAATTCCTCCGGGGTAACCGCGGTCACGCTCGATCGGGCGAAATCGCGGCAGTTACGGGTGATGATGAACGCACACCCCAGCTGTTCGGCGCAGGCTGACACGACCGCGTCCTCAAAATCGGGGAAGTCGAGGGCTCTGGCTCGTTTCAGCGTGTCCGTGCCGACCGCCGCGACGGTGAAATGCAACAGCAGCCAGTCGACCAGCTCTCCCGCTTTTTGCCGGTCGGCATGCCTGGCGACCAGATAGTGGAGGGTTGTGACGGCGTGCGCCGGAACGCAGCCATTCTTCTGTTCGTAGGCGAGGTTGAGGACACTGGCGGACGCCGCATAGTGAGGTTCACGACGCTGTACGACATCCAGCAGGATGTTGAGGTCGAGCATCAGTTTCATCGATGCTTCTTTGCCATCCCTTCGTGATATTCCCTGCGGCCGTCAATGTCGGCGGGGATGATGCCGCTGAACCGGACGATTTCGTCGGCCAGGGGACCCTTGTGCCGGGTTTGGAGGGATTTCAGGTAGCGGTCTATCAATTCGGTCATGGTCATGCCGTGTTCGGCGGCATAGTCCCTGGCAAAGTCGATGTCTTCTTCCGGCAGGCGGATGGTCAGTTTTCTCGTTGCCATAAAGGTGCCTTTCCTGGCCAGCTTTGTACGGCTCATTTTACGGCCCTGTACGGCAGGCGTCAACTCCATGTCAAGGGTGTGCCGTCTGTCTTTTTCGATGCTAGGCCCTTTTGGCTTTGGGGTTCCATATCCCTCACACAATATCCAGTAGTGGCAGCAAAGTGTCCGATACGTACCTGGGCTCGGGACTCGAATCCAGGGGCCTGAGACCGATTCGGTTATGCCAGAAGACAGGCATGCCCGCCCGATGCCCCGGGAATGTCTGAGGCAGAGCCGGCGAACTATGGTTCTTCTCAAAGAAAAGAACAAGAATGGCCGCTGCCGGCAACTAGAAGCGGCCATTCTTGTCTCTTTAATTTCCCGTCACCGCCGGCCCAAGATCGTCTTTGCCGTCGGACAGCAGATCGAGAAGCTGCGCCCTCACCTGAGCATTCTCCAGACCGGCGGCGACCTCGGCCGGGGTCTCGCCTTTTCTGTCCACCAGGTCCCTGCGTGCGCCGTATTCCAGCAGCACCCTGACGACCTCGACATGTCCCTTCCGGGCGGCAAAATGCAGGGGCGTCGAGGCGTCATCCCGCAGCTGCAGGTCCGGGTCGGCGCCGCCCTGCAGCAGGGCCCGGGTGAATTCGGCCAGGCCAAGCTCTGCGGCATAGTGCAGCGGAGGACGACCCAATCCGGTTGCCAGGTTACAATCTGCGCCGTTCGCAAGCAGCAGATTGACCAGTTCGAGATTTTTCAGGCCTACCGCGTAATACAGGGCGGAACTCCCCGTCTTGCCCAGGCCATTGACATCCACCCCACCCTTTAGCAGGACGTCGGCCATCTCGATCCTGGATGCCCGCTGGAGGGCCGTTCTCCCACCGCTGTCCATGGCCGTCGGGTCGGCACCCGCCGCCAGCAAAACCGCCACTACCTGCTCATGGGAGTTCGCCAGCAGGGGGGTCAGCTTCTTGTGGTTTTTGGCTTCCAGATCGGCGCCGCCTGCAATCAGCACCCGCGCCGTGTCAGGGTCCTGCACGAGATGCAGCGGGGTGTCTCCGTGCGCCTCGGCAACGTTGACCACGGCACCGTGCTCGATCAGCAGGCGTGCGCTCTCGGCGTTGTTGACGACGTGGATCGGCCTGACCCCGCTGGCGGTTTCGGCGTTGGGATCGGCACCACGATCGAGCAGGAAGGCTGTGAGGTCGGGATGGTCAAGAACATAGAAAAGGGTCGTCCGTCCCGGAACTTTTTCCGTATCCTTGTCAGCCCTGAACACCATGTCCTTCCACAGTTTGTCGTCGTTGTAGTTCACGGCATTGATATCCGCGCCGGCGGACAGCAGCATTTCCAGCCCCGGCTTGCCCAATCCCCAGACGGCTTCGGTCAGAACCCGCCGATCCTTGCAGACGGTGTTCGGATCGGCGCCTGCAGCAAGGAGTAGACGCGCTGCTTCGGCCTGTTTGCTACTCACGGCATTCGCCAGCGGGGTACAGCCGTGATTGTCCTGCGCCTCCAGGTTCACGCCTTTTTTGACCAAGGTCCTGATAGTCTTCAAGTCACCATAGCGAGCGGCATAATGAAGGGGTGTCAAGCCGATGCGGTCAGGGAGATTGAGCCCGAACGAGTCGTTGGCAACCTCCCGCAGCATGGGCATTGCGACAGAGAGGGCTCCCGAAAGGCAGACCACAATGGTAATTACCGGAAACTTCTTCGATTTTTCTTTCGAAAACATGCTTACGATGCTGAGCACCAAAGCGATGGGCGGCAGGAGGAGTACCCACTTGAAGATGCTCTTTGGCAGGTAGATGGGGGTGTATCTGGCCAGGAACAGCACAGCGAAAGCGAGGAGGGCGAGATAGAAGGCAACCTCTCCGAGGGGGGCGCGCTTTTTACCCGGCTTCTGTTGGTCGTTGCCTTGTGGATCGGACGGCGTATCCTTGAATTCGAAGGGGAAGGTTTGCTTGCAGGCCGGGCAGGATACTCTTACCTTCCGCGATGGAAGCTTGTCCTCCGGGACAGATTTTGACAATCCGCAGTGCGGGCACCTGATATCAATGTTCATAACTCCCCCTCATGTACTAGACAACTGGCCGGCCATTGGGGTGGGCACCGGCCAGGCAAGGTTCAGAATCGGTTTATGATGAAGTCCCTTCCCTGGTATCCGTATTGAAAGGAGGCAGGCTTAACGCCGAACTTTTTCATAGCATATTGGTCGACCAGCACCTTGTGGTCGGCCTTGTAGACCGCGCCGAAGTGCTCACGAAGAACCACGGTCCCATCCAGCAGCCCGGAAACGCGGTCCGGGTGATAGCCGTTCAAGACTACCTGTCTCACCTGCGCACCGTCATGTAAATCGAAGACCCAATTCACTGGCTCGTAGGCTGACAGGATCAGTGCAATGGGGGTTTTGGTTGCAACAGTGATTCTGACTTCACCAAAAGGGTGGTAGCCATGGCTGTGTCGAACCCCTGGAGGGTAGGTCCCCTCATAAACGCCAATCGCATGTACGATCGGGCGGTCTTCACTGTGTGGGGCCAGGGCACAGCCGCCCAAAAGGAATGCCAGGGTAATTGCAAGCAGGTAAAAAAGTTTCATAGTCGGTGATGGATGCGGAGGCATGGGTGATGGCGGTGTGTCATGTTCAAGGGCAGGCCTGACAAATGTGTCATTGGCATTCTGGTTGAAGTATTGGGTGTAACGGAAGGAGAGGTTTTGCATGATTTTGGCAAGAGGCACATCGGCGACCTGTATTGCAAGGTGGACATGATTGTCCATGAGGCAGTAAGCGTGGACTCGGTGCCGGAAGCGCTGAATGCCCGCCTGGATCAGCAGTAGGAACCTTGTGCGGTCGGCGCGGGAGTAAAAGATGTCATCGCCACGGTTGCCGCGCAACATGACATGGTAGAGCGCGCCGGGAAAGTGAATGCGTGGTTTTCTGGGCATGGTTGCGACGGTAAATCAGAAATGCGGGTTGTCAAAGCCAGACCCTTTTGCGACGGCTGGCGCGGCTATAACGGCCTAGTCGATGTTGGTTACGGCAAGCACCTCC
>CAZCUR010000029.1:16166-28656 GCA_964501815.1 uncultured Geothermobacter sp. | reverse complement strand
CGGCGATGGTACCGACGAGGAAAAGAAGTGGGAGTTGCCAAAAGTAGGGGTCCATATCAATCATCCAAAAAGGCCAATTCAACCTTTGCCGTCACACAACAACTGCGGGCCTGAGACTCACAGGAACAACCTCCCGTGTGATTCCACTTGGCGAGCTGTTGCCTTGCAATCTGCAAGTGCCCCTTTCAATTTGCAAGGATAATCACCCCTCCCCCACCAGCGCCCGGATCACCTCGCCGGCCATGGTCAGGCCGAAAATCGGCGGGATGTAGCTGGAGCTGCCGAGAATGACCCGGCGGTCGGTGCAGGTCCACTTCTGCTCATCCTTGTTGGGGCAGATGCAGTTCTCGGCGCAGACGGCGGTCTCGCCGGAGAGTTCGCGGAATTCCTCGGTCGAGTAGACCACCTTCACGCCGCGCTCGATGCCGCGCTTGCGCAGTTCCTTGCGGATGATGCGCGCCAGCCGGCATTTCTGGGTGTCGGCGATATCGGCCACCCGGACCTGGGTCGGGTCGATCTTGTTGGCCGCCCCCATGGAGCTGATGACCGGCATCTGCTGACGCACGCAGGTCTCCAGCAAGTGCAGCTTGGCGGTGATGTGGTCGATACAGTCGAGAACAAAGTCGTAGCGGCTGCCGAGGAGCTTCGCACTCTGTTCGGCGTCGTAAAAGGCCTGCACCGGACGCACCTCACAGGCCGGGTTGATGGCGGCGACACGCTCGGCCATCACCTCGACCTTGGGCCGGCCGATGGTGCCATCCAGGGCGTGAATCTGGCGGTTGACGTTGGTCAGGCAGATCTCGTCGAAGTCGACCAGGGTCAGCCGGCCGATGCCGCCGCGCGCCAGCGCCTCGGCGGCGTAGCTGCCGACGCCGCCGACACCGAAAACGGCGACCGAGGCGGATTTCAGTTTATCCAGACCTTCTCTGCCAAACAGCAGCTGCAGGCGGGAAAAGCGGTGTTCGTTCATTTTTCGTTCAAATCGGCTCAGGGCCGAGGACGAAAGGCGAAGGGCAAACCTGTTTTCGCCGGTGATCTCGGCCGGTTTTCAAAATTGTTGCCATTGCAGCACCCGACGGGCGTTGGCGCTGGTGATGCGGGCCGTCTCCTCAGGACTCCAGTTACGCAGCTGCGCCACCTTTTGTGCCACCAGCGGCAGCCATTCCGGCCGATTGACCTTGCCACGGTGCGGATGGGGCGGCAAATCCGGAGCGTCGGTTTCGATGACGATCGCCTCGGCCGGCAGCCCTTTCAGCACGGCGATGCGTTTGTTCGCATTCGGCCAGGTCAACGGGCCGCCGAAACCGATGGCGAAATTCAGGGCAACAGCCTGGCGCGCGATCTCGAGGCTGCTGCCGAAGGCGTGCAGAATACCGCCGACGCGCTGGGCCTGTTCGGCGCGCAGAATGTCCAGCAGCCGGCCCCAGGCCTTGCGGCAGTGGATGATGACCGGTCGGCCTGTTTCGATGGCCAGACGCAGCTGACCGACAAAGGCGGCTTCCTGCTGCGCCATGTCGACATCGATCAAACCGTCGAGACCGATTTCCCCCACGGCCACACACTGCGGTCTGGTCAGCAGGTCGGCCAGCCCGGATGCGGCGGACCTGTCCCACTGCGCCGCCATCATCGGATGCAGCCCCGGCGCGGCCAGCACCCGCGGATCCTTGCCGGCGAGGGCTGTCAGCAAAGGCCAGCCCTCCCGGCCGACTCCGGGAATCAGCCAGGCGCCCACGCCGACGGCGGTCGCCTGCTCAAGCGCCTCGTCCGGAGTCATGCCGTCTCCGAGGCGATCGAGGTGAACGTGGCTGTCAAACAGGCTTCCCGGCGCAAACATGGCCCATGCTAGCACATCCGGCCGGAGGGCAGGAAGCGTGCTTTTGCTTGCCTGGGAGGCTAACGCATGGTAGTTACAAATGAATTCCCTCTCAAATCCAACATGGGGGTCAAACCATGGCAGCGCGATCCGGCAGCAGCCTGTCCTACCTGAAAAAGGTCTTTGTCTTCACCCACGCCACCGGCATCGGCGCAGGGGTGATCTTCCCCCTGGCCATCCGTCCGCTGTTCGGACCACAGGCCACCAGCGCCGGTTTTCTGTTCAGCTGCCTGGTCATGGGCTATCTGGTCGGCGCCGTCATGTTCTTCTTTGTCCGGTTCACCCTGAAAAAACAGCTGCGCCAACAGCTCGATCTGCTCAGGCCCCTGACCGGCGAAGTCGAAATCCGGGAAGAATCGGTCGAGGCCCTGCACGAGACGGTCGCGGCCTCGGTCAGTCAGGTCGAATCGCTGGTGCAGGACCTGCTCGCCACCATCAGTGAATTCGTCCCTCTCTATCGGGCTATGGCGGACGGCAGCCGCTATCTTTCCGACCGGGCCAACGAAGGCCTGCAGGCGGCCCTGGAGACCGAGCGCAAGGTCGGCGCCATGGAGTCGCGTCAAAAGGAGATTGCCGACCTGGTTCAGCAGCTCATCAGCCGCACCCAGGACGAAGCCTCGATGTCGCGCGAGCTGTCCGCCTCCCTCGAAGAGATGGCCGCCGCCATGGACCACTCGACCGCCAAGTTTCTGGAAACCTCTTCGAGCGTGGATGAGCTGGCAGCCAGCGTGGTGGAGGTGTCCAGCCAGGCTGAAGCCATCGCCCGCAACGTCGAAGGAACCGCCCAGGACCTGGACGACACCCGCTCGGCCCTGCAGCAAATCCGCGAAGGGGTGCAAAACAGCGCCCGCCAGGCCGAAGAGGTGCAAAGAGACGCCGAAAACGGCATGGATGTGGTACGCCGGGCCATCGAGGAGATGGACCGCATCGAACAGGACAGTCAGCAGGCGCGTCAGGCCATGGAGCGCCTGGCCAATCAGACCGGCGAAGTCGCCAAGATCATCGAAGTCATTCGCGAGCTGGTTTCGGACACGGAACTGCTCGCCTTCAACGCCGCCATCATCGCCGCGAAGGCCGGCGCCGAGGGGAAGGGCTTTTCCGTCGTTGCCGACGAAATCCGCGACCTGGCCGACCGGACCACCACCAGCGCCCAGGAAATCCAGAAAATCGTCAAGGCCATCGGCCAGGAAACCCTCGAGGTCACCAGCGCCGTCGACGCCACCGGCAGGCGGATCGAAAAAGGCAAGGAGCTGTCCCGTTCCGTCGGTGAAGCATTGGAAAAAATCATCAGCAGTTCACGTGAGGCCGCCCGGGCCTCCGAGGAGATTGCCACCACCACCGGCTCCCAGGCGGAAAAGGCCGGAATTCTGCTCGAGGATGCCGGTCACAGCCTGCGCTCGGTCAAGGCGGTGGCCCGCGCCATCCAGGAACAGCAGGCCGCCATCGCCAGAATTCAGGAAGGTGTCACCCAGATGAAGGCCGCCTCCGACCAGATCGCCCGCGGCATGGAGGAACAGGTGCAGGCCAACCGCGATTTCGACCGGGGGCTGGCCGACCGGGAACGCCAGGTCAGCGCCATCCAGGAAGCGATCGAATTCCAGCGCGAACTGGCGCAGAAGGTCTTTGACCATTTCTCCACCTCCCAGGACCGTCTGCGCAAAAACGCCGAACGCGCCGGGCAGATTCTGGAGCATATCGAGCGGCTGGAAACCCTGGCCGAAAAACTGCGTCAGCAGGCGGAACACTTCAAAAAGAGATGAGGCGGTTGCCTTGCCGCAACCTTGAAACCGGACATAAAACGGGGGGCGCGCCCAAGGCCGCGCCCCCCGTTGTGTCCGACCTGAATGCCTGCCGGTCAGCCCGCCTGCTGGTAGGACTTCGGCATCATCTGTCCGCTCGGCAGCATGTCATCGTGCGGCGGCGTACCGTGTTCGGCACGGTAGGCCTTGCGCCGGCACTCAGCCATCTTTTCCCCCTTGCAATAGGTCTTGATAAAGCCTCGGCAGGCCATATCAAGGGTATTCTGGTACTTCTGGAAAAAACCGCAGGTCGCCAACAGCTCGCATTCCCCCATGATTCGCCTCCTGGTGTCAGAAACGGTTGTTTTTCTCACTGGAAGAGTGAAAAAGCAGGGGCAATTCTACGGAAAATCGTGTGGAATTTCCAGAAAAATTTAAACCTCTTAACCCGTCCGCTTCATGGGGGATGGCCGGAAAGAGCCGGATTAATCTTCCCGGACCCCCAATTTGCGCAGAATGGTGATCATCGGGCACCAGTTGGTGAAGGCGCTCTGGAACAGGTTCAGCCCGACGAAAGCAGTGAACCAGAGCCAGTTGGGGTTGTGCAGGTGCGCCAGCAGAACACTCAACATGACAAAGAAACCGGCGATCAGTCTCAGATAACGATTGATGGTCATGGTTTTTCTCCCTTCGCGATAACGTCGCACGGGGACGGTTCAGGGGGTTCGGTGCGAACGGTTAAAATGATATTCAAAAACCTGTATATATCTTTTTTGTTATTTCGTCAACCCTGCCGAGGGCAGAGCTTTTATTTAACCGGAACAAATAATGTTCCGTGCGGCTAAACCCACGAAATCATTTGAAATAAAACATGGTTTGTCCTAATATGGCGGCGTTCTGGCCCTATCCTGCTGTCAACTCGCCCAAGGAGGTTTATGCATGAAAAAGCTGCTGGTCACCCTTGCAAGTCTGATCCTGGCCCTCGTCCTGGCTGCCGCCCCGGCCCTGGCCGCAGGCAAAAAGGATCCTCTCGCGGCCTGGAAACCCAAATTCGACCCCTCCGGGGCCGAGTACACCTACATCCTTTCGAACATTTCCCACCCGGTCATCGAAGGCATCGCCGCCGGGTACCGCATCCGTGACGCCGTCTGGGAAAAATCCAAGGGCCGGCTCTACGTTGACTTTCGTCCGCTGGCCCAGCTCGGCGGAGAGAAGGATGTCATCGCCAAGCTCAAGCTCGGTGCCGTCCAGGGGATGATGGCGTCCTCGGTGGCCGCGGCCAACGTCGCCGACCGCCTCGGCGTTGTCAACCTCCCCTACGTGGTCGATACCTTTGACAAACTCGACAAATTCCGTAACGATCCCGAACTCTGGGTTCCCTTCGCCAACAGCGCCCTGAGCAAGGGGATCATGGTGGCGGACATCACCGGTTATGGCACCTACGGCTGGGCCACCACCGCCCCGGTGCGCAATCTTGAGGATGCCAAAAAGATCAACTTCCGCATCGCCCAGGCTCCGGTCAATGCCGACACCTACAAGGCCTGGGGCCTGAAATTCACCGTCATGCCCTGGCCGGATGTGCCTCAGGCGCTGCAGACCGGGGTCATCAACGGCCTGGACCACACCGCCATCGTCTGCAACATCACCAAAAAGTTCACCATTGCCAAATATTTCACCCAGCTCGACTATGCCCAGGGGCTGTTCATCCACCTGATCAACAAGCGCTGGTTTGACCGGCTGCCCAAGGACCTGCAGGAGATTCTGCTGACCACCATCCAGGAAGAAAGCGCCCGCACCCGCGAGCTGACCCGCAAACAGCAGGAAGAGCAGATTGCCAAGGCTAAAGAAGCCGGCGTCGAATTCATCCAGCTCTCCGCCGCCGACAAGGCCAAGCTGATCGAACTGGCCGCCCCGGTGTACGAAAAGTGGGGCAAAAAGATCGGCCCCGAGTACCTGGCCAAGGTCCGCGCCAAGCTTGGCAACTGAGCCGGCGACGCGTATAATCGCTCCGTTTGGACGGGGCCGGGGAGGCAGGCTCCCCGGCCCCGTTTGTTTTGACTATTGCTTTGCGGGTTGTCGTCCATGGTGACAAAGTTCTTCCGGAAGCTCGACCGTCTCTTCTGCCTGGTCGAGGAATGGTCCCTGTTCATCTCGGTGGTGGTGGCCCTTGTGGTCGCCATGGCCAACGTGGTGCTGCGCAAGCTGACCAGCGACGTCAACCTCTACTGGTCGGACGAGATCGTGCGCAAGGTGATCTTCTTCTCCACCTACATCGGCTGCGTTGCCGCCGTGCGCAGCCGCTCACTGATCCGCATCGACGCACTGCCCCAGCTCTTCCCCTTTTCGCGCCGTTTTCTCGACCAGGTCAACCATCTCGGCGTGCTGGCCTTCTCCGCCTGCATGGTCTGGCTCGGCTGGGGCATGACCACGATGATGTATCAGGACGAGTATGCCAAAACCGCGTCGCTGCAGATCCCGGAGTGGATCTTCTACGCCGTGCTGCCGCTGATGGGCGTCATGATGTTTTTGCGCACGCTGATCGTCATGGTGGAGGACTGGCGGGGGAAATTGACCATCACCGGTGAAACGGCCGACGGCGGGGAGGGCTGAGATGGAAACAGGCTACCTGGTTATCCTCGCCCTGCTGCTCGGTCTGCTCGGCTCGACCGTGCCGGTCTTCATGGCCCTCTTCTTCACCGGCATGATCGGCCTGGTGTGGATGGTCGGCATCGACCCGCAGATCGTGGTCGAGGTCCTCTACCGCAGCATGGACAAGTTCGCCCTGATCGTGGTGCTCTTCTTTGTCCTGTGCGGCAACATCATGACCACCGGCTCGATCGTGCAGAAGCTGATCAAGACCGCCAACGCTCTGGTCGGCTGGCTCCCCGGCGGCCTGGCCATGGCCGGGGTGCTGGCCTGCGGCTTTTTCGGCGCCATTTCCGGCTCGACGGTCGCCACCGTGGTCGCCATCGGCGGCTTCATGATCCCGGCCCTGATCGACAACGGCTACGACGAGCGCTTCTCGGTCGGCATCATGACCACCGCACCGATTCTCGGCATTATCATCCCGCCGTCGATTTCGATGATCCTCTACGCCATGGTCAGCAACGACGCCCTGGAGGCGCTCTTTCTCACCGGCTTTATCCCGGGGGTGCTGATCATTGTCGCCATGAGCCTGTACGCCTGGCTCTTCTGCAAGCGCCAGGGGCTGAAGACGGTACCGAAACCGAGCGGCCGGGAGGTGCTGGCGACCCTGAAGGAGAGCGGCTGGGCCCTGTTTTTGCCGGTGCTGATTTTCGGCGGCATCTACTCCGGCCTGTTCACCGCCAACGAGGCGGCTGTGGTCGCCTGTTTTTACGCCTTCTTTGTCGAGATCTTTATCCACAAGGACATGAAACTCAGGCAGGTGAAGAAGGTCATCGTCTCCTCCGCCGTGACCTCGGCGACCCTGCTGGTCATCGTCGCCGGCGCCTCGGTTTTCGGCGAATACCTGACCTTTGAGCAGATCCCCAACAAGGTCGCCGAAGCGGTGGTCAGCACCATCTCCTCGCCCTGGGTCTTCCTGCTGGCGGTCAACGTCCTGCTGCTGATCATCGGCATGTTCATGGACATCATCTCCGCCACCCTGATTCTGACACCGATCTTTCTGCCGCTGCTTTCCAAGTTCGGCATCGACACCATGCACTTTGGGCTGCTGATGACCATCAACCTTGGCATCGGCTACTGCACCCCGCCGCTCGGGGTCAGCCTGTACATCTCCGGCGCAACGGTCGACCGCAACCTGATCTACGTCTCAAGAGCGGTGATTCCGTTTCTGCTGATCCAGATCGGCATCCTGCTGCTGCTGACCTACTGGCCGGGACTGGTCCTGCTGCTGCCGAAGCTGGTTTACGGATGAGGCCGAAGGCCTCATCAGATACGGGATACGAGGCCCGAGGCCAGGGAAGAGAACATCCTGCCCCGGCAGATTCGCAGCGGACCTCGGGCGGCGCGCCCCGTTCCCGGAGGATGGGCGCTGATTCCCTGTTATAATGGGTGCAACACCAACAACACCAGGTAACGAGCCATTTTTCGTGAGCTCAAGGAAGGCGAGCGCCGGCGCGGAGGCGTAGACAACCACGCCGCACAAACGGGCGCAGCCTGACGCAGAGATCGCGGAAAAGGGCTGTTTCCCCTACGGAGACCTCCATGCCGCGCATCCTTATCCCCGTCGACGATTCGGAAACCACCCGCAAGACCCTGGTGGCCGTGGCCGCCAACCGCCGGAGGCTGCCGAAAACCCTCTACCTGCTGCACGTGGTCGAGGACAACCTGGCCTGGCGCATGATCCCCGACTTTCAGCTCGACATGATCCGCGAACGGGCGAAGCAGGCGGGAGAAAAGTTGCTGGACGAGATGGCCGCGCCTCTTGAGCAGGCCGGATTCACGGTCGAGAAACTGCTGCGCAGCGGCAGCGCCCGCCAGGTCATCCCCGAGGTCGCCAACGAAGAAAACTTCGACCTGCTCATCATCGGCCGGCACGCCGACGGCGGGGAAATCCGCGACGTGCTGTTCGGCTCCGTGGCCAATTACATCATGCATCACGTCCGCTGCCCGGTGCTGCTGGTCTGACGGCCACAAAATCTTGTCGTACTATTCGGATTTTTATATACTTGGACGGCCCATACACGGAAAGGATCGTCCATGTCCGGCTTCCAGCGCCTGAAAAACCGCCTGATCGCCAGTCTCGCCACCCGCTTTCCCGCCCTGGGGGAGCGGCTGGCCGCCGGCTATCGCCCCTGGGAAAGCGAAGGGGACATTCCCTGGACCCCGGTGCGCAAACCGCTGAAAAACTGCAAGCTGGCGCTGGTAACCACCTCCGGCATCCACCACCCGGACCAGCCCCCTTTTGACATGGCCGACGAGAAGGGGGACCCGAGCTGGCGTGAGCTGAACGGTGAGACCATCACCAAAGAGTTCCACATCACCCACGACTACTACGACCACCGCGACGCCGAAAAAGACCTGAACATCATCTTTCCGCTGGAACGGCTGCAGGAGCTGGTGGCCGAGGGGGTTCTCGGCGGGCTGAACCGACGTCACTTCGGCTTCATGGGGCACATCGACGGCCGACACATCCCGACCCTGATCGAAAAGAGCGCCCGCGAAGTGGCGGGCAAGCTCTGCAGCGACGAGGTCGACCTGGTGCTTCTGACCCCCGCCTGAGGCATCTGCAATCAGTCCGTGGGACTGATCCAGAGAGAGATCGAACGCGCCGGCATCCCGACTGTCGGCATCTCCATCGTACGCGACTACAGTGAAAAAGTGCGCCCGCCGCGCACCGTCTTCGTCAAGTGGCCCTTCGGCCACCCCCTGGGCGAACCGGGCAACGCCGCCCAGCAGCGCGCAGTGCTGTTCGAAGCCTTCCGCGCCCTCTACGCCATTGACCAGCCGGGCACCATCGTCGATCTTCCGTTCAGATGGCGGCGCGAGGACTATGCCCGATACCAGCCGCCGGCAGAGAACGGGTTGACGCCGCAGGCATGACCGGACAACACTGGAATCGTACCCTTGACCTGCGGCCGGACCATGCTGACCCTGTTACTCGACATCCTGCTCGCCTGCTGGCGCATCCTGCTTGAGGCCGCTCCTTTTGTTCTGATCGGCTTTTTCGCCGCCGGCCTGCTCAAGGCGTTGATTCCCGACGACATCGTCGCCCGCCATCTTGGCCACAATGGCGCATCGTCGGTTTTCAAGGCGTCGCTGTTCGGCATTCCGCTGCCGCTCTGCTCCTGCGGGGTCATTCCGGCCGCCATCGGCCTGCGCAAGCAGGGTGCGAGCAAGGGGGCAACGGCATCCTTTCTGATTTCGGTGCCGGAAACCGGGGTCGATTCGATGGCCATCACCTGGGCGCTGCTCGACCCGCTGATGACCCTGCTGCGGCCGGTCGCCGCCTTTGTCACCGCCATCTTTGCCGGGCTGTGGATCAACCGCCTGCCCGATCCCCCCCCGGAACCAAAGGTTGAAGCGGCCCCGGGCTGCGGCTGACCGGCGAAAAACACCGGGGGTGCCCCGGTTTCAACCAACCGGCCGCCGCTTGCTGTACGATTGCGCCGCGGCCTCGGTTACGCCTTCGGCGACCTTCTCGGCGATATTGGCAAGTGGCTGCTGCTCGGTATCCTGATCGCCGGCCTGCTCTCGGCGCTGATCCCGGAGGAAATGTTCCAGCGCTTCTTCGGCAACGAACTGCTGTCGCTGCTGCTGATGCTCGGAGTTGGCATCCCTCTCTACATCTGCGCCAGCGCCTCGACCCCGATCGCCGCCGCCCTGGTGCTCAAGGGGCTATCCCCCGGCGCAGCGCTGGTCTTCCTGCTCGCCGGGCCAGCCACCAACGCCGCAACCCTGAGCGTCATCGGCAGCCAGCTCGGTCGTGCCGCCACCCTGCGCTACCTGGCCAGCATCGCGATCTGCTCGCTGCTGTTTGGCTGGCTGGTCAACCGGCTCTACGCCCTCCTCGGCATCGATATCAGTGACTGGCTAACGCCTGCCGAGGCTGCGGCCCGGTCACCTCTGGCCATCGCCTCCGCCATCCTGCTGCTTGCCCTGATCGGCCGCAGCCTGCTCCCTGCACGCAAAGCGACCTGCAACAACTGCTGAAGCGCCGGCCAGAAATACGGAAAGGACCTTGTATGCCCCGACTGATCTGCTACTGCTTTGAACACACCGGGGAGGAGATACGCCGCGAGGTTCTGGACAACAACGGCCGAAGCCTGATCCTGGAAAAGATTCTGGCGGAGAAGAAAGCCGGCACGTGCCGCTGTAGCGAACTCCACCCGGAAGGCAGGTGATGCGTGGGAGACGTCCACCGTGTCGTGGACGAGGCAAGAAAGGAGCTGGACCATGGAGATTCGCACTGAATCGACCCTGACCTGCCCGCACTGCGGCCACAGCGAAACCCTGACCATGCCCACCGATGCCTGCCAGTTTTTCCACCCGTGCAGTGCCTGCGGCCAGCTGCTCAGACCGAAGCCGGGCGACTGCTGCGTCTTCTGCTCCTACGGCGATGTCCCCTGTCCGCCGATCCAGCAGCAGAGGAATTGCCGATGAGCCGCCGGCGGGGCATGAGGATGCTGATCATCGGACTGGCCGGCAGCCTGGTGGCGGCGCTCTGCTGCTTCACGCCGCTGCTGGTCATCCTGCTCGGCGTCCTCGGCCTGTCGGCCCTGACAGGCTACCTTGACCTGGTTCTTTGGCCCGCCCTGGGCCTGTTCCTGCTCCTCGCGCTGGCAGGAGCGGTGCGCGTGTGTCGCGCCAGAAACTGTCCCTGATTTTCAGCCGAGGAAATTCTTCACGCCGGTAAAGAAGATCTGCGCGGCGATGGCCGAAACGAACAGGCCGGTCAGCTTGGTGAGAATCACCAGACCCTGCTGGCCGAGCAGTTTTTCCAGCCGACCCGCAGCGAACAGCAGCCCCCCGACCGACAGAACGGCACAAAAGAGGGCGGCGCTCGCCGTCAGTTTTTCCGGCATCCCCTTGAGACTGGCGCCCATGACCAGCAGCGCTCCGATGGTCCCAGGCCCGACGGTGATGGGGATGGCCAGCGGCACCACCGCAACCTCCTGGTGGGGATCGGCGGCCGAAACCTGTTTCTGCCCCTGGATCATGCCGATGGCGGAAAGAAACAGCACCGCTCCGGCACCGATACGGAAGGCATCGAGGGTGATGCCGAACAGGGCGAAGATATAGCGTCCGAAGACGAAAAAGACGAACGAGGCGACCACCACCGCCAGGGTCACCTTGAAGGCGGTCTTCTGCTTTTCGGCCTGGGTCGACTCGCGCGTCAGGGAAAGAAAGGCCGAAATGACGAAAAACGGGGTCAGAATCATGAACATCTTCAGGTAGATGTTGATGAAGGTGGTGGTCATGGGGCGCTCCTCGCTGCGGAATGGGCAATGGCCCGCATGATACACTGCCGTACCTGTCCCGCAACCCCCAAGAAGGATTGGCCGGGCAGGTCATTCCTGCGACGCCAGCGTTTTTGTTCTTTGGACTGGCTGGGGTGCAGCACGGACAACAAAGGCTGTGCAATCGCTGCCGATATGCTATTTTCTACCCAGAGCAAACGGGATAGCCCAACGATGAGGTCAAAAAATGGCATGTGGAGACATCCGAACACTGCTGGCCCGGAAAATGGATGAACTGGCTGCATTTCACGTCCGTTCGCTGGCCATTTTCGGATCTGTCGCCAGAGGAGAAGAACGACCCGACAGCGATGTTGATCTGCTGGTGGAATTCGACAAATGCCCCGGGATGTTCGAGTTCCTGCGACTGAAATTCTATCTCGAAGAGCTACTGGGCCGCCCGGTCGACCTCGTGACCCCGGATGCCCTCAAACCGCAGCTGAAACAACGCATTCTTGACGAGTCGGTTCATGTCTAGAGATTGGCGCCTGCGCATCGAAGACATTCTGGGCTGTATCAAGCGCATCGAATCTTATACGTCTTCCTGCACCGAGGAATCCTTCGCCCAAAATCAGCTGGTGATTGATGCGGTTGTCCGCAACCTCGAAATCATCGGCGAAGCGGCCCGACACATACCCGAGGACCTCAAAACGACCCATCCCGAAATCCCCTGGGCTGAAATGCAGGCGATGCGCAATCTTCTGGCCCATGAATACTTCGGGGTCAGCATCCCTATTGTCTGGAACACGGTGAAGAACAATCTGCCGCCCCTCAAGCCTCTCCTGCAAGACCTGCTCGATTGCGCGTGATACCGCCACGTTCCGGCTGGCCTCATCTGAAACTTTCGGTTCCTGCACCACTCTTCACCAAGCCCCTTTTCCATTGAAAAAAGCCCCCCACCCGAAACGGGTGAGGGGCCAGGGTCAACCCTGATGGCT
>CAZCUR010000029.1:0-16066 GCA_964501815.1 uncultured Geothermobacter sp. | reverse complement strand
TGAAAAAAGCCCCCCACCCGAAACGGGTGAGGGGCCAGGGTCAACCCTGATGGCTCAGGGGATCAGTCTTTTTTACCCTTTTTCTTGCGCTTTTGATCGTGCCGGTGATCATCGTCTTTGCCATTGTGGTCATGATCATCGTCCATGTCGTCCGACACACCGTTCTGCAGACGCTGGAGTTTTTCCTGCAGTTTGGCAATCTCCTTTTCCAGCCCCTTGACCGACTTGCCCTTTTGCTGGCGCTCTTCCAGTTTGTCCTGCAGCTTCGCCAGTTTTTCCTGCAGTTTGGCAATCTTTTTCTGCAGATCGCTGCCGTGATCATCACCGTTGTCACCGGGTGGTGTGGAGGCGCAGTCAGGATCGGTGGCGTCGATCAGGCCGTCGGAGTCATTGTCGATGCCGTCATCGCACACTTCCGGCGCGCCGGGATGGACCAGCGGGTTGTCGTCGTCGGTGTCGACCGGGCCGCACACGCCGCCTTCAACCGCGTAACCGTCCTGGTCAAGGTCGGTACAATCGGTTCCGCAGCCTTGAGCCGTCTGGTCGGCGGCATCAACGGCGCCGTTGCAGTTGTTGTCGATGCCGTCATCGCAGATTTCCTCCGCGGCCGGGTTGATGCCGGCATCATTGTCATTGCAGTCGACCGGACCGCAGTCGCCGCCTTCGACCGAATAGCCGTCCCCGTCATTGTCGGTGCAGAGGCTGGGGCAGCCGACCGCGCTCGGGTCGGCGGTATCAACCAGCTGATTGCAGTTGTTGTCGATGCCGTCGAGGCAGAGTTCCGTCTGACCCGGATTGATGTTCGGGTCGTTGTCATTGCAGTCAACCAGGCCGCAGTCGCCGCCTTCGACCGACCAGCCATCGTTGTCGTTGTCGGTGCAGCTGGTGGTGGCCGGAAAATCGTTCGGATCGTTGGGGTTGGTGCCGGCGTTGAACTCCTCCAGGTTGGTGAAGCCGTCACCGTCCGAGTCGAGGTTTTCCACTGCGGTGACCGATTTGCCGTGGGCGAGAAAATCGCTGCCGTAAGGACTAAGGCTCAAAAAACTGCCGCCGTTCCAGCTGTGGCAGAAGTTGCAGCTGCCGTGGTTGCTGGCGGCGTTGTTGTAGGCGCTGTCGACCGCGTTCAAAAAGGTTGGTTTCGCCTGCGCCGAACCGACCAGCAACAGACCCAGACATCCCGCTAACAGAATCCCGAAAATTTTTGACCTCATTTCACTGCTCCTTTGACCGTTTTGGGCATGATTGCCACAATTCTGGCCAAAGGTATCAGCGCGGCTCAACCTGCTGCAGAGGGACTCCCGCACGATCTGCTGCCGGATACAACACCCCCCTCCCGAAAGGTACCCCGCCCCCTGCTGTGCAAAACAACAGGGCAGAACTGTCTGAGGACGTTTTGCTGGAGGACACAGGCGGTCAGCGAATCTCGTCGCCAGCCTGGCGATACAGGGAGATGGTATTCCAGCGCTCAGACCAGAACCAGCGGCTGCGATAGCGACCGACCAGGTTCCAACGACCCGTGGCGGAGCGCTGCAACTGAAAAGGGATCTGTCGGCCTCGATAACTGAGGACGAGCTTTCCATCGGCAAAGGTGGCCTCACTTTGCCAGGAGCTGCGGTAAGCGCGACTGTACCAGCGCGCTGTCACCGGAGGCCCGGGAGACAAGGACATGCGCAGGTCGGTCCGCCAAAGGACACAGGAGTTTTTGTCGCAACTGACGATGGTGCCAAACCAGTCCCCGGCCAGCAGGGAAGCCCGGCTCGCGTCAAGGGGCACAGCTGCGGCCCCAACGGGGTACGGCCGAAGCAGCCCGGCAATCAGAACAGCCAACAGCAGGAGCAGCCGGGACATACGCATGACAAGGGGCTCCGGCGCTCTTTTGTCACTGGGCGTTGTCATCGCCGTAGGCCCGGGCGATGCCTCCGGCCGAGGTTTCCCGGTAGATGGACGGCAGTGCCTGGCCGGTCTCCTTCATCACCCGGGTGATGGTGTCAAAGGAGACCTTGTGGCGGCCGTCGGAGAGCAGGGCGAAGTGGCAGCAGGCCAGGGCGCGCGCGGCGGCGTGGGCGTTGCGCTCGATGCAGGGGATCTGCACCAGTCCTTCGACCGGGTCGCAGGTCAGGCCGAGGTGATGTTCCAGCCCCATCTCGGCGGCGTACTCGATCTGCGCCAGGGTGCCGCCATGCAGCTTGGTGGCTGCGGCCGCCGCCATGGCGCAGGCGGTGCCGACCTCCCCCTGGCAGCCGACTTCGGCACCGGAGATCGAGGCGTTGTGCTTCACCAGGTTGCCGACCAGTCCGGCAACCGCCAGGGCGCGCAGGATATCCTCCCGGCTCAGCGCCAGGGTTTCGTCCAGGTAGCGCAGCACCGCCGGCAGCACGCCGCAGGAACCGCAGGTCGGCGCGGTGACAATGACGCCGCCACAGGCATTCTCCTCGGCCACCGCGTAGGCGTAGGCGCATAACAGGGCGCTCTGCCTCAGGTGCTCGCCCAACAGGGAGGCCTTGCGGAAAAAGGCGCGCGCCCGGCGCGCCAGCCCCAGCCCGCCCGGCAGCGGTCCCTCGTTCTGCAGACCCCGCTCGATGGCGGCATTCATCGCCTGCCAGATGCGGTCGAGAAAGGACGCGATTCCCTCCCCCTCGCAGGCAAAGACATAGTCACCCAGCGACAGGCCCCTGGTTTCACAGTGGTCAAGGATGCTCTGCAGATCCGCGTGCGGATAAACCGGGGGGCCGGCATCCCCCACCGCCCCCTTTCGGTCGCGCAGCGCGCCACCGCCGACGCTGTAGACCTCCCAGTCGCCGAGCGGCTGGCCGTCCGACCCGAAGGCCTCAAAGCGCATGCCATTGGGATGCAGCGGCAGCAGTTCATCCGGACGCCAGTCGATGGCCACCGGGCAGGGAGCCAGGGCCTGCTCCAGGGCCCGGTCGGTGAGATGCCCACGTCCGGTCGCCGCCAGGCTGCCGTAGAGAGTGACGCGAAACCGGACAGCGTTCGGCACCGCCTGGCGAAAACGGCTCGCGGCGGCGGCCGGTCCCATGGTGTGACTGCTCGACGGCCCCTGGCCGATGCGGTAGAGCTGACGGATCGATTCCATGCGCACCTCCCGGCTTCCGATTACAGCTTAGCAGATTCAGCGGCCCGATTCTTTCCCTTGCCTGTTTGCGCCCCTTCAAATATAGTGAAAAATGAATATTGCTCCGGGCTGTACATGAAAGCCTCTGCCGCAACCGGCGATGGCCCCTCATGAACCGTCCGGGGTGAGAGAGGAGAGCCCCATGGACTTCTGGCTGCTGCTCGGCGTTCTCGCCGTCTGGTTTGTGCTGCAGAAATGGATCCTGCCCAAAATGGGCGTGCCGACGTGAATGTCGGACGCCTGCGACCTTCCGGTGCGGAAGGAAAAAAAGGACGATTCGGCGCCTGAATGAGGAAAAACCGACCGCGGTCGGTTTTTCCTCTTGACGCGCACAGGGCCCCGACCTAAAGTCGACCACGGTCATTTTCGACCATGGTCGACTTTTTTGCATCGGAGGCCGTCATGCCCACGTTACGGGAACGCAAGAAACGCCAGACCCGCAAAGCCATCCTCGACGCCGCCGTCGAACTGTTCAGCTCCCGCGGGTTTGAACAGACCAGTATCGAGCAGCTGGCGCGCAAAGCCGGGGTCGGCAAGGGGACCGTCTACGGCTATTTCGCCACCAAGCAGGAGATCTTCCTCGCCTTCTGCGAAGAGGAGCTCGATTACGTTTTTGCCCGCCTCGACCGTGAGGTCGATCCCGAGGCGCCCCTGCTCGACCAGATTCTCGCCCTGTCGATGGCACAGTTCGACTTCGTCACCGCCAACCGGGAGTTCGGCCGCATCTTCTGCAGCGAACTCTTCTTCCCCCGCGAGCAGCTGAGCGCCAAATCGCGCGAACTCGACGCCCGCTATCTCGGTCGGGTGATGCAGATTCTGAAAAAGGCCCAGCAACGCGGCGAACTGCGTGCCGAAACCGATCCGCTGCTGGCGCTGGCCGCCTTCCATTCTTTCTACCTGATGGTCCTGAGCGGCTGGTACGGCGGCTACTTCACCGACCGCGACCAGGTCGCCGCCATGCTGCGCGCCCTGTGCCACCAGTCGCTGATCGGCTGGGGCAGCGCCGATCCCGGGCCGCCGCCCGACGAGGCCATCATGGCGGCCATTCGCGCGCCCATCGCCGAGCTGAACCCGGCACTGCTCGATCTCGGGGAGGAGCCATCATGAGACGCCCGTCCCGCTGCCTGCCTTTGACCCTGCTGGCCCTGCTGCTCTCCGCCGGCCCCGTCGGCGCCCTCGAGCTCGACCTGCCACGGGCCATTGCCCTGGGACTGGAGAAAAACCTTGGTCTGAAGGCCGAGGCCGAATCGGTCCCCCAGGCGGCCGCCGGGCGGGACGCGGCCGATGCGGCCTTTGACCCGACCCTGCGCCTGTCAGCTCAGACCAAAGGGGAGAAAACCCCGATCGCCTCCCCCTTCGTCGGTGCCGATGCCCTGCTGGAAAAGACGGTTGAACTTGAAACCGGCCTGGAAAAACGCTTTGCCACCGGCCTGAACGCCGATCTCAGCCTGGGATCGACCCGCACCACCAGCAACGACAGCTTCGCGGGCCTCGACCCGGAATACCGCAGCCGCCTGGTGCTGACCCTGACCCAGCCGCTGCTGCGGGATTTCGGCACCGAAGTCAACCGCGCCGGCATCCGCCAGGCCGAACTGCTTCGGCAACAGGCCCGGCTCGGCTACCGGCGCAACGCCCAGCAGCTGGCCGCGACCATCGAAACGGCCTGCCTCAACCTGCTCCAGGCGGAGGAAGAGCGTGCCTATCGGCAGCAGGCCCTGGAGCTGGCCCGCCAGCTGCTCGACGGCAACCGGCGCAAGCTCGCCCTCGGCCAGGTGCCCAAAACCGAGGTCCAGCAGGCGGAAACCGCCCTGGCGGCGCGCGAGGAGCTGCTGCTGCTCGCCCGGCAGCAGGTCGACCTGGCCCGGGAGCAGCTGCTCGACCTGCTGGAGCTGCCCCCCGGAACCGAACTGCGCCTGAACCCGGCAGACGAGAAGGATACCGGCCTCGATGCCGACCGGGCCCTGGTGCTGGCCCATGAACATCGCCCGGAGCTGCGCCAGGCGGCGCTGGCCCTCGACAGCACCGGCATCGACCTGCAGCTGGCCGACAACCGGCTCAGGCCGCGACTCGACGCCCGGCTGAGCGCCGGGATCAACGGTCTGTCGGGAACCGCTTCGAACGGCGGCACATCTTCCTACACCGGCACCTGGAGCGACAGCCTTTCCTCCGGCGCCGACCGGGACGGCTACCAGTGGCAGGCCGGGCTGGTCCTGCGCTACCCCCTCGGCAACCGCTCCGCCCGGGCCGAAAAGGCCTCGGCCGAATCGCGCCGACGCCAGCAGCGCTACCGCCTCGAACGGCTCGAGCGACGCATCGCCACCGAAACCCGCCAGGCCTGGCTGGCGCTGCAGACCAGCCGCAAGCGCCTTGAGGTCGCCGCCCGCACCGCCGAACTCGCCAGGCAGACCCTGGAGCAGGAGAACCGTCGTCTGGAGGCCGGCCTGTCCGACAGCTTCCGCCTGCTCATCCTCCAGGACGACCTGATCGAAGCACGCATCCGCCAGGCCCAGGCGCGCGGCGATGCCGCCCGCAACCAGACCGCCCTGCTGCTGGCCACCGGAACCAACCTGATCGAGCGCGGCATCGAGCTGCGCCTGCCCGAAGAGGAGCTGTAATCATGTCCGCCATCATGCGCGCGTTGGCGCTGCCGCTGCTGTTGCTGCTGCTGTTGACCGGCTGCGGCCGGGAAGGGGACGCCAGTCCCCAGAACACCGCCCCGCCGGTCAAGGCGACCCGGGTCGAAACCGTTGAGCTCACCCCGGTCGACCTGGATGAATCCTTCACCCTGCCCGGATCGCTCGAAGCCTGGGAGGACCTGACCCTGGCGGCCGAATACGCCGGGACGGTGCGCTGGATCGGGCCGAAGGAGGGGGACCGGGTGCGCGCCGGCCAGGAGATCCTGCGCATCGACGATGACCGGGTGCGCGCCGCCTTGACCCGCGACCAGACCGCCTTCGAAGTCGCTGCAAAGGAGCTGGAGCGCTACCGCAGCCTGCTTGCGGAGCAGCTGGTCAGCCAGCAGGAGTACGACGCCGCCCTGAGCCGCTATGAGGCGGCGCGCGCGGCCCTGCGCCTGTCGGCCATCGCCGTGCAGAAGAGCAGCCTGAAAAGTCCCATCGACGGCATCCTCGACCGGTTGCTGGTCGACCGGGGCGAATATGTCGGCATCGGCGATCCGCTGGCGCTGCTGGTGCAGGTCGACCGCCTGAAGCTGCTGGTCGATGTGCCGGAAAAGGATGTCGCCTTTTTGCGTCCCGGCCAGCAGGTCGAGGTCCTGCCCGCCCATCCCGGCCAGCCGGAGGCGACCGCCCTGCCAGGGCAGATCCTGCACGTCGCCTTCCAGGCCGAACCGACCTCGCGCACCTTTCGGGTCAAGATCGCCGTCGGAAACAGCGACGGCAACCTGCGTCCGGGCATGATCGTGCGTGCCCGCTTTCTGCGTCGCCAGCACCAAGGCGTCCTCGCCGTGCCGCTGTTCGCCGTGGTCGAGCGCGACAACCGCAAGTACGTCTTTGTCGCCGAGGACGGGCACGCCCGCAGGCGTGCCATCGAACCCGGTCCCGTGGTCGGCGACCGGGTGATCATCACCGGGGGCCTGTCGTCCGGCGAGCATCTGATCGTGCGCGGCCAGCAACTGCTCACCGACAACGCCCTGATCGAGACCGGGGAGAACTGACATGCTCATCTCCCGGGTTGCCATCGAACGGCGCAGCACCGTCTTCGTCCTGATGCTGATCATCGCCATCGTCGGCGTCTACAGCTACCTGGTCCTGCCGCGCGAATCGACCCCCGACATCACCATCCCGGTGGTGCTGGTGGTCACCCCCTACGAGGGGGTCGCCTCAAGCGATATCGAAAACCTGATCACCCACCCCATCGAACGCAAGCTCAAGGGGCTCAAGGATGTCGAGGAGATCCGTTCGGTCAGCGCCGAGGGCTCGTCGATGATCACCGTCGAGTTTCAGCCGGACGTCAACATCGATGACGCCATGCAGTGGGTGCGCGACAAGGTCGACCAGGCCAAGGGAGATCTACCCACCGACCTGGAGAACGATCCGCAGATTCTCGAAATCAACCTGTCGGAATTTCCGATCCTGATGCTGGCCGTCTCCGGGCCCCTGCCGGAAACGGTGCTCAAGAAGATCGGCGAAAAGCTGGAAGACGAAATCGAGGCCATCCCCGGCGTGCTCGACGTGGTGCTCACCGGCGGCCGCGAACGCCAGATCCGCGTCGAATTCGATCCCGACCGGCTGGCCGCCTACCAGCTCACCTTCGCCGAGATCGCCGCCGCCCTCAACCGCGAGAATGTCAACATTCCCGGCGGCGCCATCGACATCGGCAGCGGCAAGTACCTGCTGCGCATTCCGGGCGAGTTCACCGACCCGGCCGAGATCGACAACCTGGTCCTCACCCTGCGCAACGGCAAGCCGGTCTACTTCAAGGATGTCGCCGTAGTGCGCGACGCCTTCGAGGACCGCACCAGCTACGCGCGCCTCAACGGCCGCCAGAGCGTCTCCCTGGCGATCAAGAAGCGCACCGGCGAGAACATCATCGCCGTCGCCGACCGGGTCTTCGCCCTGGTCGAGGCGGCCCGCAGCCAGGTGCCCAAAGGGGTCCGGCTCGATGTCACCCTCAACCAGGCCAAGGACATCCGGCGCATGGTCGCCGAGCTGGAAAACACCATCCTGTCCGGGCTGATCCTGGTGGTCGGGGTGCTCTTCCTCTTTCTCGGGCTGCGCAACTCCTTCTTCGTCGCCCTGGCCATCCCCTTCTCCATGCTCATCGCCTTCGCCGTGCTGCAGGCCCTCGGCATCACCCTCAACATGGTGGTGCTCTTCAGCCTGATTCTTGCCCTGGGAATGCTGGTCGACAACGCCATCGTCATCGTCGAGAACATCTTCCGCCACCGCCAGGAAGGCGCCGGGCGCATCGAGGCCGCCAAACGCGGCACCGCCGAGGTTGCCTGGCCGGTGGTCAGTTCGACCCTGACCACCCTGTGCGCCTTCTTTCCCATGACCTTCTGGCCCGGGATCATGGGCGAGTTCATGAAATACCTGCCGCTGACCCTGATCATCACCCTGAGCGCGTCGCTGTTCGTCGCCCTGGTGATCAATCCGACCGTGTGCGCCTCGTTCATGACCCTGAGCGAGCAGCGCCGGCAGCGGCCGGAATCGCGGGTGATCGGCAGCTACCGGCGTCTGCTCGCCTGGTGCATCGACCGGCCCAAGCGCGTGCTGGCCGGCAGCTTTGCCCTGCTGGTCGCCATCATCATCGCCTACGGCCTGCTCGGCCACGGCGTCGAGCTCTTCCCCGATATCGAACCGAACCGCGCCATCGTCGACATCAAGGCGCCGGAAGGGGCCAGCCTGGAGGAATCGAACCGGCTCACCCGGGCGGTCGAAACCATTGTCGGACCGGAAAAGGACATCCGCTACCGCATCGCCGAGGTCGGTGTCGCTGCGAGCGGCGAGGAAGGGGGGAGCGGAGCCGCCGGTCAGAGCAATCACAGCCGGGTGACTCTCGACTTTATCGACCGCAAGGACCGGGCCGAGCATTCCGGCACCGTGCTCGACCGCATCCGCAGGCAGGTCGCCGCCCTGGCCGGGGCGGAGATCCGGGTGGAAAAACAGAAGGAGGGGCCGCCGACCGGGCCGCCGGTATCGGTGGAGATCAGCGGTGAGGATGTCGAGGTGCTGCAGCAGCTGGTTCAAGAGGTACGTCAGCGTATCAAGGATGTCCCCGGACTGGTCGATCTCAAGGACGATTTGGCCAAGGGCAAGCCGGAGATCCGCGTCGATGTCGACCGGGAGAAGGCGACCCTGCTCGGCATCTCCACCGCCGACATCGCCACCACGGTGAAGGCGGCCATCTCGGGGCGCAAGCTCGGGGTCTACCGCGAGGGCAAGGACGAGTACGACATCGTCGTGCGCCTGCCCGAGGAGCGGCGGCGCTCCATCGACGACATCGGCAGCCTGCTGGTGCCCAACGCCAGCGGCAAACCGGTGCCCCTTTCGTCCCTGGGACGCATCCGCATCACCTCGGGCTACGGCTCTATCCGCCACATCGATCAGCACCGGGTCGCCACCGTCAGCGCTGACACCTTCGGGCGCAACAGCAACGAGGTGCTGCAGGAAGTCCAGGCCCGGCTTGCCGACCTGCCCCTGCCGGGCGGCTACCGCATCAGCTATTCGGGTGAACAGGAAGAGCAGCAAAAAGCCGCCGACTTTCTGTCCAAGGCCTTCATCGGCGCCCTGCTGCTCATCGGCCTGGTGCTGATTACCCAGTTCAACTCGGTGCGCCAGACCTTCATCGTCATGACCTCGGTGCTGCTGTCGCTGACCGGCGTCTTTCTCGGCCTGATGATCTGCAGCATGCCCTTCGGCATCATCATGACCGGCATCGGCGTCATCAGCCTGGCCGGGGTGGTGGTCAACAACGCCATCGTGCTGATCGACTACATCAACCAGCAGCGCGCCGCCGGGCTGGAACTGCGCGAAGCGCTGATCCGCGCCGGGGTCGTGCGCTTCCGCCCGGTGCTGCTCACCGCCGTCACCACCATCCTCGGCCTGTTGCCTATGGCCGCCGGCATCAGTTTCGATTTTCGTCATTTCGCCTGGGAGATCGGCGCCGAATCGGGCGACTGGTGGGGACCGATGGCGGTGGCGGTCATTTTCGGCCTCGCCTTCGCCACCCTGCTCACCCTGGTCGTGGTCCCGGTCCTCTACGGCCTGCTGGCGCGCATCCGCGTGCCCAGCTTCGGCCTGCCGCAGATACGACGCAAGCCGCGACCGCTGGACGATTAGACTCCCGAGCGGAGTGAGCCTCGCGTATCCTGGGGGGAGAGGGAGGCTTCCTGAGCCGACGATGCAAACATCGGAAGCACCATTTTCGCAGCCTCCCCCCCCACCCTGACCCTCCCCCTCCAGGGGGGAAGGACTGAGAGAATTACAAACGGGCGGAGAGAAAATCGAGCAGGGACTTTTCGAGGTCTGCCCGGCCGGGCAGCGCGTCACCAAGCAGCTGCCTGAGACTGGTGCAGGCGTCCGGATCGAAGCGCCTGTTCTGGCCGCACAACCGGTAGAAGCGGTTGACCGCCTCGGTGGTCTCGACCACATCGACATCATTGAGGATACAGGCATGCACCAGCACCGCCTGGCGACCGGCGGCGCCGCCGACCCGCTGGGCGGTGCCGACCAGCTTGCGGCCGGCCACCTGCAGGTTGTAGCGGCCGTCGCAGAACGAGCCCGGCACCTCGCCGGGAACCGCCTCGATACCGAAGGTTCGCAGCCAGGCGGCCAGGGAATCGCAGATCAGCCGGTAGCCCTGCTCCAGGCTCCAGCCGGCAGGACGGGGAAAGACCAGGCCGACATTCAACATCCCCGGCCCCTGGGGCACGCAGGAGCCGCCGCTGGCGCGCACCGCCACCGGCCAACCCTCACCCGCCAGGACCTGGCGCGCCCGGTCAAATCCGGCAAAGCTCGCTTCGCGCCGGGTCACCACCAGGCAGCGCGGATGGCGCACCAGGTAGCCGGTCGCCAGCCCCTCCCCCCGGGCCAGCCGGTCGAGCAGGTCCAGCTCGGCCCGCAGGCTCGCCTCCGGATTGGGCGCATCCGGCAGGAGGGTCCAGTTCTGAATTGCGGGCGTGGCCAACTCGGACATAAGTTACTCTACCCCGCCAGGGCGCAACCTGAAACCTCAAAGAGGATGGTTGCCATGGCCATCATGAAAGTTGCGTGGATCGGGGCCCATTGTTAGACTGCAGCTGTAACCCGTATAAATGGCGAGAGTTTCATGGACCAACTGATTGAACAGTATCGCGAGCAGATCAAAAAACTCGCTGCCGCGCGCGGAGCCTGCCGGGTCAGGGTCTTCGGTTCCCGGGCTTTGGATCAGGCCGGCCCCGACAGCGATGTCGACATTCTGGTCGACCTTGAACAGGGCCGGTCGGCTCTCGCCCTTGGCGGCCTGCTGATGGATCTGCAGGAGCTGCTCGGGACGCGCGTCGATGTCGTCACTCCGGCGGCCCTGCATCCGAAAATCCGCGATCAGATCCTTGACCAGGCCGTCGACCTGTAACCATGCACGAACGCGACAGCCTCTACCGCGATCACATGCTCGACTGCATCGAGCGCATCCATCGCTACACAGGCATGGATCGCTCCCGTTTTTTCGACAGCGACCTCATTCAGGATCTGCCGGACCTCGAAGAGGCCCTGCGAAAAGCCTGATGTTCCCCAACGCACCCCTGGCGGACCTTACGCCGAGGAATCCCCCAGCGCCGCGCCCTGATCCTCCTCCACGACCAGCTGATCGCTCAAACTTTCGACCGGCACGAAATCATCAAACCACGTCCCCTTGGGGTTGCGCCGGCAGATCAGGATCTTGCCGTCGTTGGCCGGGTTGGGAGCCCGATGGTAGCGGAACATGATGTGCCCGCGGGTCAGGCCGATCACCTCGATCTTGCCCGACTGGTGCGACATCACCAGGCGCGCGCGCCGGGCCAGGCCGCTGCTGCCGCGCCAGGCGTCGATGAAGATCCGGTAAGCCTGCTCCAGCGGCACGGTGTAGGCGCGGTTGCCCCGGGTCGGCCGGCACTGGAAGACGTAGTAGGGCGGGATGCCCAGGTAGGAGAGCCGGTTGAACAGTTCGCGCAGCGTCTCGGCGTTGTCGTTGATGCCGGCGATCATCGGCGTCTGGTTGGTCAGCATCACGCCCACCTCCGCCAGCCGGCGCAGCGCCTGTTCCGCCTGCGGCGTCAGTTCGCGCGGATGGTTGAAATGGTTCATCAGGTAGAGGCGGGTCCCGCCGCGCACGGTGCGCTCGAACAGCTCGATCAGTTCCGGGTCATCAAGGATGCGGAAGGGATTGAAGGCGGCCATCTTGCTGCCGATACGCACGATGCGCACATGCTCGATGCCGCTGAGTGCCTCAAGAATCGGCGCCAGGCGCCCCGTCGACATCAACAGCGGATCGCCGCCGGTCAGCAAAACGTTGGTGATCTCCCTGTGTTCGCGAATGTAGTCGAGCTCGACGTCGACCTTGCGCACCGTATCCTGGTTGCCTTTGAGAAAGAGGCGCTTGCGGAAGCAGAAGCGACAGAAGGCGCCACAGACATTGTTGACCAGCAGCAGGGCGGTATCGGGGTACTTGTGTTCCAGACCCGGCATCACCGTGTAGCCGGCCTCGCCCGAGGCATCGAGATTGCCCCACTCGATCAGCTCATCCTCGTGCGGCACCACCAGGCGGCGGATCGGATCGTCCGGATCCCGCCAGTCGATCAGCGAAAGATAGTAGGAATTGGCCCGAAAGGCGTAGCGCTCCGCCACCCGGGCAAGACGCTTCTTCTCGTCAGCGGCCAGTCCATCAAGCTGGTCCAAACGGGTCACGTAGGAAATCTTCATAGACACCTCCCCAATGGCCGGCGACAGCTTTGCCGGCAACCTGAAAGTCAAGGATGTCGTTCTGGAGACGGCCCTGAAAAGGGGCCAGGAACACCGCGAGGTTCTAGAGGCTAACAAAGTCGAGCGAATGTGTCAAAAATGGCTCAAGGCACACTTTTGACCGCCGTACGGCATCAGCCTCTTTGCCGACCGGAAGCACAGTCCATGCAGAGAGTCGCGGCCGGATCTGTCTGCAGGCGACCGATGGCGATCTCCTTCTCGCAGACGACGCACAAGCCATAGTCACCGCTTCCGATGCGGCTCAGCGCGTCAGAACGATACGGTAACGCGCCTGGCCGCTGCGCAGCCGGGCCAGGGCATCGTTGACCTGCTCCATCGGAAAGGTTTCGATCACCGGGCTGATATGGTGGCGCGCGGCGAAATCGAGCATACGCGCGATGTTGACCGGGCTGCCGACCGGCGATCCGGATACGGAGCGCTGTCCCGAAATCAGTCCGAACACGCCCAGGTCGAGCGGTTCGAGGGTGGCGCCGACAAAGTGCAGGCGGCCGCGCGGCCTGAGGGTGTTGAGATAGGCGTTCCAGTCGAGTTTGACATTGACCGTGGAGAGGATCAGGTCGAACTGCCCGGCCGCGGCCTTGAGGGCGGCGGGGTCGCGCGAGTCGATGGTGTGATGGGCGCCCATGGCCAGGGCCTCCTCCTTCTTCGCCTCGCTCGAGGTGAACGCGGTCACCTCGCAGCCCCAGGCGTTGAGGAATTGCAGCGCCAGATGTCCCAGTCCGCCGATACCGATCACCGCTGTTTTGGCCGTCGGCTTGATGTCAAACTGGACCAGCGGATTGAAAACGGTGATGCCGCCGCAAAAGAGCGGACCGGCCTTCGCCGCATCGATCCCCTCCGGCAGGGGGACGACGCTGGCCGCCTGGGCGCGCACCTTGTCGGCGAAACCGCCGTGGCGACCGACAATCGTCCCTACCGCGTCGGCACACATGTTGTGGTCGCCACTCTGGCAGGTCGGGCAGGTCAGGCAATAGCCGGCGTGCCAGCCAAGGCCGACCTTCTGGCCGGGCTTCAGGCGGGTGACGTCGGCCCCCACCGCGGAAACCGTGCCGACCACTTCGTGCCCGGGCACCAGGGGATAGGATGTCACCCCCCACTCATTGTCGAGCATGCTCAGGTCACTGTGGCAGATGCCGCACGATTCCACATCGATTTCCACATCGTTCCGCCCCAGGGGGCCGGGGTCGTATTCGTAAGGCTTGAGTTCTCCACCAGCCTCGAAGGCTGCATAGGCTTTGATCACGATGGCGCTCCTTTATTTTCTTTTCCGTCGCCGGAATTGGGTGGGGCATGCCGCCCCATTGCTCCGGTCCATTTCTCGACCTGCCCAAACAGCTTACCACGTTCGCATCAACTGTCCTGCACGGCGACGCAGGAATCCGCAGACGTGTCGAACGAACCGAACAGATGCGCCGGCAGGAAAGGGCCCAAAACGCCTCAGTCCTCACCACCCTCCCTTGCCGGGCCGGTGGAGATATCGACAAAGATGCGCGCCGTCGAGCGGCCGGGAGCCTGCAGGTCGAGGTCGAGAAAGTAGCCGAAGGGGGTCTGGTCCGCCCGATAGCCGGCCGCCTCCAGCCGCCGGGTGGCGCGTTCAAGCAGGCCGGCGGTAAAGGCCGGATCGGCCTTGCTGGTGCTCAGGTGCGAGAAGGAATGGAGCAGAACCGTGCGGCTGTCGTTCTTGCGCGCGCCCCACTTGAGGTTCTTGACCAGCTTCTTCTCCACCCCGGCCGGGTCGCGCATATCCTCCGCTTCCACCTGGATCAGCCCGACCAGCACCTGGTGCAGCTCCCCCGGCTCGTCGGTGGCAGGGACATCCTCCAGGGTCTTGTGCGCCGGCTTCCAGGCGAAACGGTCACAGTAGATCATCAGCAGCTTCATGGTTGCTCCCTGGCAGGGTTTGAAAAGGCTTTCATTTGCACCCGGGCATGACGCATGGTAAATATTCCAAATGGTTGCGATGGAAAAACAGGTGACATACTGGCGAACCAGCGCTGAAGAAGACTGGGCTGTTGCAAGTGAGCTGTACCAATCCGGCAGAATCCGACACTGCCTGTTCTTTGCACACCTTGCGGTCGAAAAGACCCTTAAGGCGCATATTTGCAGGGTCACGGGCAATCCCGCTCCACCGATTCACAACCTGAGCCGCTTGTTAAGCCTGTCCGGAATCGACCTGCTTGATGAACAAATCGACATCCTGGCGCAGATCAACCAGTTCAATATTGAAGGACGCTACCCCGATATCCAACTCCCCTCTATGACGCGGGAGGAAGCGGGTCACTATCTTAACGCCATCGAGAAGGTTCTGGAATGCTTGAACAAGCTGTTCTGACATCCGTTCGCGCCTACATCTCCGCCCTCAAAGCCGAAGGCCTGGACGTGGAGGCCGTTGTCGTTTTCGGCTCCCAGTGCACCGGTAAGGCCAATAAATGGAGTGATATCGACCTGATCGTTATTGCCCCGCAGTTTGACACATTGAAGGACCGCCAACTGGTCAACCTGCTCTGGCGGGTGGCGGCAAAAGTCGACAACCGTATCGAACCGATCCCCTGCGGTTCTCGCCAGTGGCGTGAAGATGACACATCCGTTCTTTTCCAGATCGCACGCCAGCAGGGCGAAATCCTGGCCGCCTGATACATCGCCTCTGCCATACTCATTTCACGCGCCCCCGCGCCACATCCTCGACAAAATCGCGCCAGTAGCTCCAGTAGGCATCGCCACCCGCCTCATAGGTATCGTTGTGCCCGGCACCGGGCAAAAGATGAAAGCGCTTCGGTTCCGGCGCCTTCTCGTACAGCGCCCGGCCCATGCGCGCCGGCACGATGTCGTCGGCGTCGCCGTGCAGAATCATCAGCGGCGCCTTCAGGCCGGCGATCTTTTCCAGGTTGTCGTAGCGGGCATTGAGCAGCCAGCCGGCCAGCAGCCATAGGATGGGGGAATGATGCCGCCCCATGGCGGCCACCGAAGTGAAGGGCGATTCCAGGATCACCCCGGCAGGGGACACCTCCAGCGCCAGCTGCAGCGCCACCGCCGCCCCCAGCGAACGGCCGAACAGGATGGTCCGGTCCGGCCCCCAGCCGCGCCGCTCCAGCCAGGCCAGGGCCCCACGCGCGTCGTTGTAGGTCCCCTCCTCCGTCGGCCGACCCGAACTGCGCCCGTAACCCCGATAGTCGAAGATCAGCACGTTCAGCCCCAGCCGGTGCAGCAGCCGCAGGTTGTCGACCCGGTGCGAGATGTTGCCGGCATTGCCGTGACAGAAGAGCAAGGCAGGCAGCTCCGGCCGCCCCGGCACGAACCAGCCGTGCAGGGCGGTGCCATCTGCGGCGGCAAAGGAGACCTCCTCATACGCCAGCCCCACATCCGCCGGCGTCATCACCAGCTCCGACTCGGGAAAGAAGATATAGGCCGATTCCAGCGCCGCACTGACCGGGGCGGGGATGAGCAGGGTGCCGAGCATGAGGGGGAGGAGAGG
>CAZCUR010000028.1:21656-30780 GCA_964501815.1 uncultured Geothermobacter sp. | reverse complement strand
TGAAATCCATCCGCATTCGCAGCAAAATCTGGCTGGAAGTCGACGGCCATCCGCTTCTGGGGGACGGGCGCGAGCGGCTGCTTTTGGCCATTCGTGAGCACGGGTCCCTGAACGCCGCGGCGCAGGCCCTGGGCCTGTCGTACCGCAAGGTCTGGTCGCAGCTGAAGCAGATGGAAGAACACGCTCCCTTCGCGCTGGTGGAACGCAGCAAGGGGGGGCGCGGCGGCGGTTCGACCCGGCTGACAGCCGAGGCGGAAAAGCTGCTCGACCGTTATGCCGCCCTGCGGGACAGATGGCAGCAACTGGTCGAGGGCAACCTGGAGGACCTGCAGTGAGGATCGCCTTTGCCGTACTGTTTATCACCCTGTTTTCGGCAAATGTCTTCGGGGCGGAGCTGACGGTTTTTGCGGGATCAGCCTCCCAGCCACCGTTGCAGGAGCTGGCCGCATTGTACCAGCAGCGCACGGGTGTCCGTATCAATCTGCATCTCGGCGGTTCGGGGGCCCTGCTCAGCCAGATCAGGCTGACCGGAGCGGGTGATCTCTACATCCCCGGATCCCCCGATTACATGGCCCGGGCCCACCGGTTCGGGGTGGTGGAGCAGGACGAGGTGATTCTTGCCTACCTGCTACCGGCCATCGTGGTGCCCAGGGGCAATCCGGCCGGTATCCGCTCCCTTGACGACCTGGCCCGGCCGGGGTTGCGCGTCGGCCTGGCCAATCCCGAGGGGGTCTGTGTCGGGCTCTATGCCATCGAGGTGCTGGACCGGAACGGACTGCTGGACCGGGTCGCTCCCAACCTGGTCGGCATGGTGGAGAGCTGTGCCCGGGCGGCGGCCCTTGTCCCGCTGCGGCAGGTCGATGCCGTGCTCGGCTGGCGCGAATTCGGCAGCTGGGACCGGCAGCACAGTGAGGTGATCCTGTTGCGCCCGGAGCAGGTGCCGCGCATTGCCACCATCCCGGGGGCCGTTGTCCGTGCCAGCAGGCAGAAAGAGCTGGCGCGCGATTTTCTCGCCTTTGTCACCGGCCCCGAAGGGCGCGCCGTTTTCCGCAGATGGGGCTATCTGACCGATGAAGCCGAAATCCGCCGTCTGGCCCCACGGGCGACCATCGGCGGGGAGTATGAACTGCCCGAGGGGTGGCGATGAAGACAGCGCATGACAAGCTGTTCCATGGCAGTCTGCTCCTGCCGCTCGGGCTGCTGGTGGGCTATTTTCTGCTGTTGCTGGCCGGGCAGCTGCCCTGGCTCGATACCGGCGGACTGGCGCGCGAACTCGGCTCACGCCAGATTCTCGGGGCGATCCGCCTCAGCCTGGTGACCGCCAGCTGCGCGACCGTCTTGGCCCTGCTGCTGGCGGTTCCCGCAGGTTACGTCCTGGCGCGGCGTGATTTTTTCGGCAAAACCCTGGTCGATACCCTGCTCGACCTGCCGGTGGTGCTGACCCCGGTGGCGCTGGGAACCCTGATTCTCATGGCCGGCAACACCGCTCCGGGGCAGTTCCTGCGCCAGCTGGGGCTGGAACTCCCCTTCACCGTGGCCGGGGTGATCGTCGCCCAGTTCACCGTCGTCGTCGCCATGGCGGTGCGCCTGCTCAAGGCGGCCTTCGAAGAAGTGTCGCCCCGCTATGAGCAGGTGGCGCGCCTGCTCGGCTGCAGTGCCGGGGGCGCTTTCCTTCGGGTGAGCCTGCCCCTGGCCCGACGCAGCATACTGGCGGCCTTCATTCTCTGCTGGGCGCGGGCCATGGGAGAGTTCGGCGCCACGGTGATGGTTGCCGGCACGGCGGCGAAAACGACCACCCTGCCCAGTGCCATCTACCTGGCCATGTCGGTCGCCGACCTGCCCCGTGTGGTGGCGCTGGTCCTGCTTCTGGTCGGCCTGTCCCTGCTGGTTCTTTTTCTGGTTCGTCTGGTCGGAGGACGGCGGTGATCCGGGCGGAGCGTCTGCAGCTCAGGCTGGGCCGCTTTGCCCTGGGTCCTGTCGACCTGCATCTGGAACAGGGCGGCTATCTGACCCTGCTTGGACCTTCCGGGGCAGGCAAGACCGTGCTGCTTGAAGCCCTGATGGGGCTGGTCTCTCCGGCGCAGGGGCGGGTGTTGCTGCAGGGCAGAAACGTCGCCGAGGTGCCGCCGGAGAAGCGGGATGTCGCCTATCTGCCCCAGGACCTCGCGCTTTTCCCGCATCTGTCGGTGCGTGACAACATCCTCTTCGGCGGACGGATGCGGGAGCTGAGCGGCAGTGAAATGGAGCAGCGGTTGCAGGCGCTGGTCGAACTGCTCGATCTGGCCGGACCCCTCAGGCGGCAGGATGTCACCACCCTGTCCGGCGGCGAAAAGCAGCGGGTTGCCCTGGCCCGGGCCCTGCTGCCGCGGCCGAAGGTGCTCTTTCTCGATGAGCCGCATTCGGCGCTCGATGCCAGCATCACCCGACAGCTGCAGATGCGTCTGCGCACCATCAACCGCGAGCACGGCGTGACCATCCTTCACGTCACCCACGACCAGGAGGAGGCCTTCATGCTCGGCGAGCGGATTGCCGTGCTCATCGACGGCCGGCTGCAGCAGATCGGCAGCCGCGACGACATCTATTACCGACCGGCAACGCTGGAGGTCGCGCGCTTTCTGCGCCATCAGAACATCTTTGAACTGAAGGTTGCCGGGCGCCGTGACGATATGGTGGGTCTGGAAGGGAAGATCCACCTGTGGTGCCGGACCGGGGCGGACGTTGCGCCCGGTCAGAAGGTTCTGGTCGGCATCCGCAATGAAGAAGTGACCCTGATTCGTCCCGACCGGCCGGTGGGCGAGGAGCTGCGTCACAACCTCTTTGCCGGGTGTATCGTCGACATTCTCGGATTCGGCGGTTACCATACCCTGGTGGTGCAATTGGCCGACCATCCCCTGACTGTGGAACTTGACCTGCCCAACTGTGCTTTCCGTGATCTCAGCCTGAGCACGGGAGATGCCGTACAAATCAGCCTGCGGCCGGGCAGCCTCTGGCTGCTGCCGCAATCCAACTGACAGGAGACGACTATGAGTGCCCGTGTCATTGCCACCTGCATCAGCAAAAACAAGGGGGAACGCAAGACCCCGGTCGACAGCGTCGAACTGCGCCCCGAGCATGGTCTCGTGGGCGACGCCCACGCCGGGGAGTGGCACCGGCAGGTGAGCCTGCTGGCCAAGGAGAGTATCGACAAGATGCGCGCCCTCGGGCTCGATGTCGACTCGGGGGATTTTGCCGAAAACATCACCACCGAAGGGATCGACCTGGTCGGGTTGCCGGTCGGCACGCGCCTCAGGGTGGGCGAGACCCTGCTCGAGGTCACCCAGATCGGCAAGGAATGCCACAACCGCTGCGCCATCTACTATCAGGCCGGTGACTGCGTCATGCCCAAGGAAGGCATCTTCGCGCGGGTCATCGAGGGCGGGGTGGTGAAACCGGGTGATGAGATAACAAGGGCAAGTTGACACTCTGCCGCCAAGTCGCCAAGGCGCCAGGAAAAAAGAGAGACTGTGGACATCCCCTGAGGTAGTTTGAAAAAGGGGTCTGTTTTCAAAGGGCTATGCAAGTCGCCAATTTTCAAATGGTTTTGCTGAGAGGTTCTTGGCGTCTTGGCGTCCTGGCGGCCTCAAATTTTACAGGACAATCCCATGCTCAATTACGACGACGCCATCCGAATCGTTCTTGACACCGTCACCCCTCTCGAACCGGTCGAGATGCCGCTGGAACAGGCGGTCGGCCATGTGCTGGCCGAGCCGGTACGGGCGCAGTGGGACCTGCCGCCGGCGAACAACTCCGCCATGGACGGCTACGCCTTCGCCTTTGCCGACCAGGCCGAAGGGGATGCGTTGCGTCTGGTCGGCAGTGCCTTTGCCGGCCATCCCCTCGACCGCAGGGTCGAGGCTGGCCAGGCGGCGCAGATAACCACCGGCGCGCCGCTGCCGCCCGGAACCGACACCGTGGTGCCGGTCGAGGAGACGGAAGCGCTGGAGGGGGCGGTCCGCCTGCTCAAGGCGCCAAAACCGGGGCAGCATGTGCGTGCCCGGGGCGAGGAGTTTCATGCCGACGAAGAGCTGCTCACGCCCGGTGTGGAGCTGCGCGCCGGTGAAATCGGCCTGCTTGCCTCAGCCGGCATCAGCCGGGTCAGGGTCCGTCCCCGCCCGCGGGTCGCTATCCTTTCGACCGGCGACGAGCTGGTGGAACTGGGGCAGACGCCCGGACCCGGCCAGATCGTCAATTCCAACCTCTACCTGCTGTCGGCGCGACTGCGGGAACTCGGCTGCGAGCCGATGGCCCTGGGGATCGGTCGGGATACTCCCGACGCTCTGGCCGAAGCCCTTGGCGCCGGGTTGCAGACCGACCTGATTCTGTCGACCGGCGGGGTGTCGGTCGGCGCCAAAGACCATGTGCAGGAGACCCTGCTGGGGCTTGGTTTCGAACGCAAGTTCTGGAAGGTCGCCATCAAGCCTGGCAAGCCGGTCCTGTTCGGCACCTTGCAGGGCAAGCCGGTCTTCGGGCTGCCCGGCAATCCGGCCGCCAGTGCCGCGACCTTTGAACTGTTTGTGCGTCCGGCCCTGCGTATCCTGGCCGGGCTGGACGACCCCCTGCCGCCGCGCCTGTGCGGCCGTCTGACCGAGGATGTTCAGGGCGGCGGCAAGCGCCAGGCCTTTCTCTGGTGCCGGCTGGAGGAGGAAGAGGGCCGGTTCCGGGTGATCCCGTCGCGCCGGCAGGGCTCCGGGCAGAACCGGTCGCTGCAGGGCGCCTGCGCCCTGCTGCCCGTTGCCGCAGGCGGTCCCGACCTGCCGGCGGGCAGTGAGGTCGAGGTGCTGCTGCTGCGTCTGCCGCCCGGGCGCAAAGCTGTCTGAACCTTTTTGGGCCGGCTGTCAGAACCCGAACGGAACAAGGAATGTTTGAACCCTGCCCCTGGCCACTGAGTATCGTGCTGGTTGAGCCGCAGCAGCCGGGCAACATCGGCATGGTCTGCCGCGCCATGGCCAATTTCGGCGTCGACGATCTGCGGCTGGTCAACCCCTGCCACTATCTGCATCCGGAGGCGCGCAAGTTTGCCGTGGCCGGTCACCATCTGCTCGGTTCGGCGCGCTGCTATGAGGATCTGGCCGCGGCCCTTGCCGATACCCACCTGAGCATTGCCGCCACGCGCCGGACAGGCCGTCTGCGCGGCGAACTGGTGCCCAGCCATCAGTTGACCGATCTCCTTCGGGATTTGCCGCCTCAGGCCCGGGTTGCCCTCGTCTTCGGCCGTGAAGACCATGGTCTGACCTCGGAAGAACTCTCCCTGTGCAGTGCCGGTGTCCGGATTCACACCAGCGCGGCGGTCGGCTCTCTCAACCTGGCGCAGGCGGTGCTGGCCCTGCTCTATGAGCTGCATCGCCGTCCCTGGAAGACGGATGCGCACAAGGAAGAGCGCATGCCGGCGCGTCATGCAGACATGGAGCCGATGCTGCGGGAGATGGAACAGCTGCTCGACCGGGTCGGTTTCGGCAATCCGGCTTGTCCGGGCGCAGGTGTTCACCGGTTACGGCGTCTTTTTTACCGCGCCCGGCCCGACGCTGAAGAGGTGGGACTGCTGCGCTCAGTGTGGCGTCAACTGTGGGAGAGTGTGCACGACTGGCCCGGTCGTCGCCGAGGGGGATGATGGCGTCAGGGAGGGGTTAAAGGGCCGGGGTGCGTTCGTCCTGGAGGAACTTGTTGACGATATCCCGGAAACTGTGCTCGACGTGCTGGGTGGAGACCGCCAGCAGGTTCATGGGGGGATTGACGACCTCCCAGGCCTTGGGATTGAGCTGGGGCAGGCGCCCGGGTGGCGGCATTTCCAGTCCGACGGCTTGAGACAGAAAATCGGCCAGGTGGATAATGCAGGCTTCCCGGGCGAAACGGCTCCCCTGGGGTTTGTGATGCCAGCCGATCATCTGCTGCAGGTTGAAGGGAAGGTTCCAGCGTTCGGCCAGCTGGCGGCCGACCTGGGCGTGATCATAGCCCATGACCTGACGTTCAACCTGGTAGAGATTCGCCTCCGGGGATTCATAATAGTCGTTCAGGACACAGAGATAAAATTCAGGAATTTCCACCAGCATCACCAGCCGGCCGATATCATGCAGCAGGCCGCCGACAAAGTAGCCTTCCGTGGCTTCCTCTCCCAGACGCCGGGCGAGCTGCTGGGCGAACAGGGCGGTCCGGATGGCGTGCTTCCAGAACACCTCCATGCTCATCAGCTGCTCATCCATATTGCGGAACTGACGTACAATGGTGATGCCCAGAACCAGCTGGAGCAGCTCCCTGGTTCCCAGAAGCGTAATGGCTCTGGAGACCGAGTCGACCTTTTTCGGCAGGGCGAAATAGGCGCTGTTGACCAGTTTGAGCAGCTGGACTGAAATGCTTGAGTCCTTGCTGACGATGTCGGCGAGGGCTTCCACGCCGCTGTTGGGGGAATTGATGGCGTCGACGATGCGGCTGTAGACATCGGGCAGGGCGGCCAGGCGTACCTTGCCCCTGACAAGATTCTCGCTGGATGGCTTTTCATTCCAGTTCAACCCCGGCGGGACGGGGACTTCCTGCCAGGCCGGCGGCGGCGACCAGCCCCCCTGCATGAAGCGGGCGGTCTTTTCCACCGCCAGTTCGAATATGGCGCTGACGCCGGGATGTTCCAGGTCGTTGAGAACAAAGCGCGCCTGCTGGTAGGTGCGTGCTTTGTCAATCAGGTCAGGATCAAGGGCGCCACCCTCGATTTCTGCCTGCGACGTCCCCTCGATGTCGGCCTCGAGCACGCCAAATCGTTTGAGCGCAGCAATGTGGGTCGCGTCGAGAATCGCGCCGCGGGCAAGGATGAACTGGCCCTTTTCGTTGAACAGGTCCGCGGCCAGCACCATCCCTTCTTCAAGGCTGTTGACGAGGACAAATCCCATCTTTTTTCTTCATTTCTCCGGTTGGTAATAACCCAAGCCAGCCCCTCTGCACCACGTATCGGTCCAACCTGCGGGAAATTAAGAAAAAAATGTCCGAAGCCGGTTTGGCCCCGGGCTCAGGGGCGGTTACAATGGAACAAAGACCTGCCTGCAAGGGAGTCGATATGAATATCGAAGAGAGAATTGCCAGATTCCTGGCCGCGCCGGCCTTTGGCGTGGTCGGGGCCTCGACCAATCCGGCCAAGTACGGCAACAAGGTGCTGCGCTGCTACCTGCAGAACCAGCGCCGGGTGGTTCCGGTCAATCCCGTGGCCGAGAGTATCGAGGGCCTTCCCTGCGTGAAATCGGTCGTCGAGCTGCCCGACGAGGTGAAGAGCATTTCGGTCATCACCCCGCCGGAGGTGACCAAAGCGGTTGTGGAACAGGCGATCGAAAAGGGGATCGAGAATGTCTGGATGCAGCCCGGCGCTCAGCACCCGGACGCGGTCGCCCGGGCCGAGAGCGCGGGGTTGAACGTCATCGCCGACGGCTCCTGTGTTCTGGTCGTGCTCGGTTACCACGACCACTGACCTTCTGCCTTCAGCTCCAGCCCTGCTGTTGGAAATCCGCCTTCAACCGGTCGATGGCCCGGTCGATGTTTTCCAGGGAGTTGGCGTAGGAAAAACGCAGAAAACCTTCCGCGGCCGGGCCGAAGTCAATACCCGGGGTCAGGGCGACGCCGGTGCGTTCCAGAATGCCCATGGCCAATGCCACGGAGTCCATGCTGATGTGCCGGGCATCCGCCAGAACGTAGAAGGCGGCAACGGGTTCCCGCTGCACCTTCAGACCGAGTTCGGGCAGGCGCTGCAGCAGGTGCCGCCGGCGCCGGTCGTAGGCCTGGCGCATCCTCTCCACATCGGCGTTGCAGTGGCGCAGGGCGGCGATGCCGGCCGCCTGGACAAAGTTGTTGGCGCTGATGAGGAAGTTCTGGTGCAGGCTCTGCAGGGTGCGCACCGCCTCTTTCGGACAGATGAGAAAGCCGAGGCGCCAGCCGGTCATGGCCCAGGTCTTGGAGAATCCGCCCAGTACGAAGGCATCGTCCGTATATTCCAGGATCGAGTGCTCTTCCCCTTCGTAGGTCAACCCATGGTAGATCTCGTCGGCCACCACCGGCACCGGCAGCTGTGCCAACTGTTCCAGCCACTCCGGCGGCATCAGGGAGCCGGCCGGGTTGGACGGGGAGTTGATCAGCACCGCGCGGGTGCGCTCGGAAAGGAGCGCCGCGACGGCATCGGGCCGCGGCTGAAAGGCGTCCTCGGCCCGGGTCGGCAGGTAACGGGGCTCGGCGTCGAAAAAGGTGATGAAATTCGGATAGCAGGCGTAGCTCGGATCGGGCAGGATCACGTCGTCGCCCGGCTCCAGCAGGGCGGCGAAGAGGAGCAGCATCAGCGGGCTGGTACCGGCGGAGACCAGCACCTGGTCCGGTACGAGCGACACGCCGTAGCGGCGCCTGTAGTGGGCGACAATCTCCTCGCGCAGGTCGAGGCGGCCGAGGGAGTGGGTATAGCTGGTTTCGCCGGCGCGCATGGCTTCGGTCGCGGCGGTCATGACCGGTTCAGGGGTCGGGAAGTCCGGTTCGCCGAGGCAGAGGTAGATGACGTCCCGGCCTTCGGCCTCAAGCTGCCGGGCCTTCTCCATGACCTCCATGGCCAGAAACGGCGTGACCCGCCGCGCCCGGCTGGAAAGATGCAGTCCGCTCATGATTCAACCCGCCGAAATGCTGATGAAGACCAGGCCCTCGCTGCCGTCATTGCGCACGCCGTGAGCTTCACCGGCCGGCACCGCCAGGACCGTCCCCGGCGCGATCTCCTTGTCGAAATCCGCGCCCAGGTAGTGTCCCGTCCCTTCCAGCACGACCCAGACGTGGTCGCCGGCGTGCACGTGCGGGTGGATGTGCTGCCCCGGTTTCAGGCACCAGAGGGTGGTGCGGCTGTGTTCCAGTTCGGTCAGAACCACCTTGTTGGCCTTTTCGTCGCTGTAGGCGATGTGATCGCGGTAGTCGCCGTCAAACAGTTGCATGGGACCTCCTTGCAGGGTGATAGGGCCAATCTACCGACCAGACCGGTTGGCGGCAACAAGAAAAAGGGGCGAGAAAAAGGCCGGAGAAGCGAATACGGGTTTTGTCAGGCCCGGGTGGGAGATGTGGCCGGAAGGCGGTGGTCAAGCTTGAC
>CAZCUR010000028.1:0-21556 GCA_964501815.1 uncultured Geothermobacter sp. | reverse complement strand
GGTTTTGTCAGGCCCGGGTGGGAGATGTGGCCGGAAGGCGGTGGTCAAGCTTGACCATTTTGGTTGTCCTCGAGGGTCAATTGCGGTGCGACATCCATGCTCTGATGAAGAATACGGACAATCTGCAGCGGAGCATTGTCGAGGTTGCGGTAAAAGATGGTGTGGCTGCCAGCAGGGAATTTCCGATAGCCTGGCCGGATATCGCTGCAATCCATGCCGATAGCAGGATTTTCTGCCAATCGATGGAATGTGTCGTCAAGCATCGCCAGATAGCTGTTGCGCTGTGCGCGCCCCCAGCGCTTCTGTGTGAAGCGGGCGATCTCCTTCAGGTCTTCTTTGGCTCTGTTGCTCAGGATGAAGGGCGGCTTCACTTTGGCTCTTCCGCGTCCAGTTCCGCAATCAGACCCTCAAGCGAGTATTCGGCGGTTCCGCTCGCCTCCCCTTCTTCGAGCGCCCTGCGCAGCAGGTTGAGCCTGGCCTCCCTCTCTTCAAGCAGGCGCAGCCCGGCCCGTACCGCTTCACTGACCGAAGCGTAGCGACCGGCCTCAATCTGACGGACGACAAAATCGTCGAAATGTTGCCCGAGCGTGACGCTGGTATTTTTCGCCATGGAGGACCTCCTTTTGTCGCTCGGTATTATTATTTAATATCCCGCTGCGTCGCTCAAGTGGAAATTGCCTTTTTCGGGCCCGGCTTCTCCAGAAAGAAGGCAGATGTGTTATACGGTCCGGATGGCGACAGCCAAAACCCGGGAAGGGTTTATGTGCCTCCGGAAAAGGGGCGCTCGAGCACATCTTTTCCCGACTGGAGGGACTATAAAAGCCTCCTTTCGGTAGCCTCCCCCAAGAGCATCATGGGGTCATGCTCACTTAAGTGCAAGAACGCCCAGGTGATGGCCCCAAACAGAAACGCCCCGGTTTCCCGGGGCGTTTTCGGTTTGCAAAAGCGGCGCGGTATCAGCCTTTGGCCACCTGAACCTTGACAAGGTTGCTGCCGGCCGGGACCAGGCCCATGACCGGAGTGTCGGCGAAGTGCGCCGGGGCGAAGATCAGGCCGGCGGGCAGGTTCGGATTGGCTTTCACTCGGGCCTTGACGCTGCCGAGGGCGGTGGACAGGGTCGCGGTGGCGCCGTCGCTGATGCCAAAGGCGGCCAGATCCTCGGGATTGATTTCCACCCGTCCCTCGCTTTCGACCTGCAGGGGACCGGGTGCGGCGGTGGTGGTGCTGCCGAAGTGGGCCATGGATTTGCCGACCAGCAGCAGGGGGGCCTCTTCAAGGGTGGCGCCGGCCACCTGGGCCAGTTCGATCCCCTTTTGCTTCGGGCTCCAGGGGAGCTTGAGACAGCTTTTGCGGCCGTTGGCGCTGAAGCAGACATCCTCAAACAGGCCGGTCAGCTCCTTGATTTCGGCCTGCAGGGCACTGTCGGAGGGAGCGGCGTGACCGGTTATCCGCGCCAGCAGAGCCGCAAAAATCCAGCTGTCAGGGCGGGCGTCACCCGGTGAGGCAATGGCGGGCTGCAGGTAACCGACGCGGCCGTCGAGAGCGGTGACACTGCCGCTCTTCTCGGCAAAAGAGGCGCCGGGCAGCACCAGGTCGGCCATCTCGGTCAGCTCGGAAGCGAGGATGTCCTGAACGACGAGAAATTCGACCTTTTCCAGCGCCTTGCGCCAGCGACCGGCTTCGGGGAAGTCCACCAGGGGATTGACGCCGGCGAGATAAAGCAGGCGGATGTCGCCTGATTCGATGCCGGCGAGAATGCCGGCGGCGTCGCGGCCCCCTTCGGGCAGGCTGACCTGCCAGGCCTTTTCAAAAGCGGCCCTGGCGTCTGCGTAGGGCTTCTGGCCGGGCAACAGTTCGGGGGCGATGCCCATGTCAACCACGCCCTGAATGTTGCCTTTCTGGTCGACCGGGAACAGGCCGCCGACATCACCGCGCAAAGCACCGGTGACCAAAGCCAGGTTGACCAGGGCGGCGGTGGCGGCTTCGGCGTTCAGCCCCTTGTGGAAGTCGGCGCCGAAGATAATGGCAACGGTCTCGGCCTGACCGAGGTAGTCGGCGGCCTCTTCTATCAGGGCGCGATCGATTCCGGTGGCGGCGATGGCCTTCTCAAGATCGATCGACTGCAGCAGCGTGTCGAGCTGGTTCGGATCGGCCAGCACCTGGTTGAGGAAATCGCGGTCGGCATGGCCGCGCTCGACCACCAGTTTGGTGAGGGCCTGCGCCAGCGCCACTTCGCTGCCGGGGCGGTAGGCCAGGGGGGTGTTGGCGTGGCGGTTGAGCTTGACCCGACGCATGTTGGCGAGCACGAGCTTGCCGTCCCGTTTGCGGCAGGCCAGCTCGATCTGCCAGTCGAGAGCCGGCGCTTCGGCGGTGACATCGGCGCCGAAGACCAGCACGGCCTTGCTGCGGCCGATGCGGTCGATGCGGTTGCTGGCGCCGCCCAGGTTGAGCTGGCGCTGCAGCACTTCGATGGCGCGCAGGTAGCCGAAACGCGCTTCGCTGTCGATGTTGTTGCTGCCAATACCGGCGCGCATCAGCTTCTGGAACAGATAGTTCTCTTCGTTGGTCAGGCGCGGCGAGCCGAGACCGGCACAGGCGGCGCCGCCGACGGCCTTGGCCTTGTCGGCCAGGGTGTCGAGGGCTTCATCCCAGGAAATCTCCCTGGCGTCCTGGCCCCGGCCCAGCTGCGGGGCGGTCAGACGCCGGTCGCTGTTGACATAGCCGTAGCTGAAAAAGCCGCCGATACACAGGTTGCCGTCGTTGACGGTGACGCCGTCCTCGGAGACGACCCGGCACAGCTCCCCCTTTTTGCTGTGCAGTTCGACTTCGCACTGGGCCGGACACAGGGTGCAGACCGAGGCGGTTTTGCGCAGCTCCCAGGGGCGGGCCTTGTACTTGAAGGTTTTGGAAATCATGGTGCCGGTCGGGCAGACCTGGACACAATTGCCGCAGAATTCACACAGCTCCAGCTTTTTGTCGATGAAGGCCCGGTCACCCTTGTCGTTGACGAACAGGGCGCTGGCGCCGACGGTTTCGTGACAGACCTTGACGCACTTTTCGCACAGGATGCAGCGGTTTGGCACCTGCTGGATCAGCGGCCAGCGGTCGATGGTATCGGGATGGACATCCTCGGCTTCATAGGTCTGTTTGATGACGTTGAAAGCGTAGGTGATGTCCTGCAGCTGGCATTCACCGCCGGCATCGCACACCGGGCAGTCGAGGGGATGGTTGACCAGCAGCAGTTCGACAATCTGCTTGCGGATTGCCTGCAGACGCGGGCTCTGGGTGGTCACCACCATGCCCTCGGTCGCCTGGGTGTGGCAGGCGGCCATCGGCTTTTCCACGCCTTCGATTTCGACCACGCAGACCCGGCAGGCCCCGGTCGGGGAAACCTTTTTCAGAAAGCAGAGGGTCGGGATGGTGATGCCCGCCTTCTCGGCTGCGGCGAGAATGGTCGAGCCCTTGGCTATCTCAACAGCTTTTCCGTCGATCGTCAGTTTGATCATGGATGCAGTCACCTTCACGTCAGTCGGCCGTGAGGCCGAAACTGCAGACTGAATTGGGGTCAGCCGTTCCGGCCAACGGCCAGCATGCCTACCCGGTAACAGCGCAGGCAGCGTTCGGCTTCGCGCACCGCCTGACTTTCGGGCATGGCCAGTTCGATTTCATCCCAGGTGCGGGCCCGTTCAGGTCCGTGGATTTTGGGCTGATGTTCGCGATGGGTGCCGCCGGCAAGTCCGGGGTTTTCATTCTTGTCGAAGACACCGAGGTTGTTGACGATATCCTCCATGGCGTCCTCTTCGTCGAGCCAGGCCCGGCCGGTTTCGAGGTAGCGGGCCATGGCACGGGCAGCGCGCCGCCCCTGGCCGACCGCTGCGACCACGGTCATGGGACCGATCTCGCAGTCGCCGCCGGCGAAGATTCCTTTGCAATCGGTCATCAGTACGCCGCCACGGGTGACCACCGTGCTCCAGCGGGTGGTTTCGATGCCGAGGTCCTCGTCGATGAAGGAGAGGTCCGGATCCTGACCGATGGCAGGGATGACCATGTCGCAGGGGATGACATACTCGCTGCCAGGCACCGGCTGCGGGCGGCGACGTCCGGACTCGTCCGGTTCGCCCAGTTCCATCTTGACCACCTCGACCCCGACGATTTTGCCGTTTTCGGCCACAAGCCGGGTTGGGTTACGCAAAAATTCGAACTTGACCCCTTCCTCTTCGGCGTCATCCACCTCGTAGTACTCGGCCGGCATTTCCTTGCGTGTCCGGCGATAGACGAGGATTGATTCCTCGGCGCCTTCGCGCAGGGCGACGCGCACACAGTCGATGGCGGTGTTGCCGCCACCGACCACCACGACCCGCTTGCCGGTCTTGACCGGCTGGCCCAGGGCGACGGCGCGCAGGTAGTTGATGCCGCCGGTGGAAAAGCCTTCATAGCCGGCATCTTCGCCTTCCACCCCCATGGGCTTGGACTTGAAGGCGCCGACGCCGATGAAGATGGCGTCGTACTGTTCTTTCAGTTCCTTCAGAGAGACATCCCGCCCGACCTTGGTGTTGAAACGGATTTCGACTCCGAGGGAGCGGATGATGTCGTATTCGCGCCGCAGCAGGTGGCGCGGCATGCGATAGTCGGGGATGCCGACCGCCACGGTGCCGCCCGGTTCGGGCAACATGTCGAGGATGGTGACCTGGAAGCCTTCGAGCGCCAGGTAGTAGGCACAACTGGCCCCGGCCGGGCCGCCGCCGATGATGCAGACTTTTTTGTCTTTTTTCGGTTTCGGCTGCATCGGCGGCTGCTTGTGATGCATCCATTCGTGGTCGGAAGCGACGCGCTTGAGCACCATGATGCTGATGGGTTCGTCCACCAGGCCGCGCCGGCAGGCCGATTCGCACGGATGCGGGCAGACCCGGCCGCAGACCGCCGGGATCGGCATGTTGCGCCGGATGACGTCGAGGGATTCCTCGAAGCGGTAGTTTTTGATCTCCTCGATGTAGGAGGGGATATCAATATGGGCCGGGCAGCGGTCGGTGCAGGGCGCGGTCAGTTTGTCATGATAGGCCGCGGCCGGGCTGGGTTTGCGCTCCCGGCGGATGTAGGCGAGGTAGTCCTCGCGGAAGTATTTGACACTGTCGAGCACCGGTGTGACCGAGGTCATACACAGGGTGCACTTGCAGTTTTGCAGCAGGTCGGACAGCGACTCGATAATGGCCAGATCCTGCTCTTCTCCATGACCGGAGACGATGCGTGCCAGGGTGTCCTGCAGGATGCGGGTCCCCTTTTTGCCGGGGGTGCATTTGGCGCAGCAGTATTTTTCCTGCACCCGCTTCATGTATTCGGCGGCCATGGCGACCACGTCGACGTCACGGTCGAAGACGACCAGACCGTCCCAGCCCATGAATGCGCTGACCGGCCCCTCATCGAGATAGTGTTCCGGCAACTTCAGCTGGACGGACGCGGCATCGGCCCCGCCCCCCTGCCGGTTGTCGACAATCTGCCTACCCCAGCTGGAAAAAACGACCTGAGACAAAATCGACCTCCAAGGGAAACCACACCCCGTCACGGCAGGATGTGTCAAACTGCCTGAAAAAAGGGAAAGAGCTCGCGGCCCGGGCCGCCGTCTTTCCCTGATTCTGTATACAGTATGCAGTTTTTTATCACAGGGGTAAACGGCAAATCAAGCGGTTTTTCCCCGTGTGTCCGGAGGGCTTGTCAGGGCAGTTCAAGCTGAATGTTCGTTATTTTCCAGCCGACGGGGGATTCGCTGTCGGCACCGAAAAAACGCCAGACCACAGGGAGCCGGACGGTCTTGACCGTCAGGGAAGGCAGGCGGTAGTACTCGATGACCAGCTCGCCTTCGGCCCGGATTCCGGTTTCATCCAGGACCAGCCCTTCCTGGCGCACATCGGTGATTTTCAGGTCGGTATCTTTGCTGAAGCGGTCCAGAAAACTCTGACGCAGGCCGGCTTCGACCGATTCCGCCGCGGCAGCGTAGTCCTGCCAGCGCAGCCTCTGGGTGAAGTGGTCGGTCACCAGCTCGAAAGCCCGTCGCTGTTTTTCCGGTTCGGTCAGCGAAGAGTAAAAGGCGCAGCCCGCCAGGAGCAGGCAGAGCAGCAGGAAGCTGAAGGTCCTGAAGGTCGGTCGGGTCATGTTCGGTTCTCCTGGGCTTGCATGCCGGAAAAACGGCGCTAAACTTTCACCCCGTGTTATTGCCCCTATCCATGCAGGCCTCTTACCGATTGCGGCAGACGCATTCAGTGAAGAGGCCGGACTGCATCAGACTGAATCGGGAGACGTGATGGCCAACGTCGAAATCTACACCAAAAGCTATTGTCCGTACTGCCATCGGGCCAAGGAACTGCTGCGCATCAAAAACATTTCCTTTGTTGAATACGATGTCACCCGGGACCCGGAAAAGGAGGCCGAGATGCGCCGTCGCTCCGGCCGCAGCACGGTGCCGGAGATTTTTATTGACGGACGTCTTGTCGGAGGCTGTGATGATCTGTTCGCGCTTGACGAACGGGGCGAACTCGATCTTTTGCTGGCCTCCTGCGGTTCCGGCTGATGCCTTGATGCCTCAATGCTCCACGTCGAGGGGCCGGATCAGCAGCGTGTAAAATCCGTAACCGTCTTCCTCCACGCGCGCCAGGGTCGCCCTCAGTTCCAGGGGGGTGCCGTCCCGGCGCCGGCCGATCAGGGCGATCTCTTCATCCCCGGATTGTCCTTCCCTTTGCCGCAGTCCGTCTTCGAGGCCGTCGACCGGCAGACCGGGGCTCTCCCGGTCGAGCAGCACCGACACGTTTTCTCCCAGCAGTTCGTTGCGTCCGTAGCCGAACAGGCGTTCTGCCTGGCGATTGAACAGAATGATCTTGCCATCGGGGATAAAGGCGACCACGGCGTCATGCACCAGATCGGTCAGCAGGCGGAAGCGACGCTCCGATTCCTCAATGCGGTCGGTGTTGTTTTTCAGTTCGGCCATCATGCTGTTGAAGCCGTTGATCAGCTGGGCCACTTCACCCTGGCCTGAGAAAGGAATACGGTTGGCGAAGCGGCCGGTCTCGACGGTTCGCCGAATGGCCTGTCCCAGCAGTCCGAGCGGTTTGAGAACCGACAGTTTGATGAGCAGTCCCAGACAGGCCGCCAGCACCAGGAAGAGCCCGCCCAAACGCAACAGATCGAGTCTCAGGTTGGCGGCAACCTGCTCTTCCAGACGATCCATGGGGATGGAGACCGAGGCGGCGCCGATCACTTCACCGATGCGGTAGTTGTAGGCCTGGTCCTTGTCGGGGGGGAAGAGTTTTTTGATGAATTCGGGAGCCTGCCCGGGATCACCATGACATTGGAGACAGCTCTGGTCGGCGACAAAGGGCTTCAGGTAGCGAAAGACCGCCGGGCCGTCCGTGTCACTGATGCGGTAGACCTCCTTCAGCTCCGGTTCGGCGACGAACCGTTCCAGCGCCTGACGTTCGAAGGCGTCCGGTTTGTTGACCGGATTGCGCGTGCGCAGCGATGTCTGGCGGATGACATAACCGAGGTCGTCGGCAATCTGGCGGCCGATGCGCTGGCTGGCCACGACCGGTATCAGGCCGTAACGCTCCAGATTGAGTCGGACCTGACCGGTGACCAGCTGTCGGGAGAGATACTCCCGTGTGCGGATCGCTTCCTGAGCCACCAGGCGGGCCTTTTCGATCGCCTCCTGCAAGACATAGTCGCGTTGCAGGCGATAGCTGAACCAAATGCCGGCGGCGAAGAAAAACACAAGGACCGCGACCACAATCAGATTGATGCGGGCCAAAAGGCCCATGGTGCGCCAGGTGCTCATGTCGGATCTCCCCCCAAGGCTTTCAGCTCTGTTGCAGCAGTGAGAACAGCTGCCGAAGAATCGCTGCGGTCATGCCCCAGACTTCGGTTCCTTCGACCTGATAGAAGTGGACGCGCTCCCGGCGGCCCCGGTGTTGCCAGGTTTCGCTGTGGTGGGCACCGGGCCGGAAGAAGCCCTGCAGCGGCAGTTCCAGGACTTCGGCGATTTCGGTGGGATCGGGCCGGTAGCCCCCCGGCTGATGCAGCCACGCCACAACAGGAGTGACCCGATATCCATGTACCGACTCCACGTCGTCAAGACAGCCGAGGATGTCGAAGCGATCCGGGGCCAGTCCCAGCTCTTCCCGGGTTTCCCGCAACGCCGTTGCCACGGGCCCGTCATCCGTCGGTTCCCGACTGCCGCCGGGCAGGCAGATTTCCCCCTTGTGATGCCTGACGGTGTCGGTTCTGCGTGTCAGCAGCAGACGGTATTCCTGGCCCCGGCGCAACAGGATCAGCAGGACGGCGGCTTCACGCAGTTGACTGTCTGAAATTTTTTGACAGGGATGGCCGGCCAATTGCCGGCGCAGTTGTTCCTTGTCAATCAGCACAGCGAGCTTGCCGTCCGTTCTTTCATCTGCCGGATGACGGCGGCGTAATCATCCGCGCCGAAGACGGCACTGCCTGCCACCAGGACATCGGCGCCGGCTGCCGCGACCTGTTGGCAGTTGTCCGGCTTGACTCCGCCGTCGACCTCGATTTCCACCTGCAGACCGCGCTGGTCGATCAGGTGGCGCAGTTCCGCGATCTTGCCCAGGGCGCTGTGGATGAATTTTTGTCCACCGAAGCCCGGATTGACCGACATCACCAGGACCAGATCGATCTCCTCGAGAATGACTTCCAGGGTCGAAACCGGGGTCGCCGGGTTGATGGAGACCCCCGGTTTTTTGCCCAGGCTACGGATCAGCTGCACCGTGCGGTGCAGGTGGGGCACCGCCTCCTGGTGCACGGTAATGATATCGGCGCCGGCGCGGGCGAATTCCGGGATATACAGGTCGGGATTCTCGATCATCAGATGGACATCGAGCGGTTTTGGGGTCACCGGACGGATGGCCTCGACCACCAGCGGACCGATGGTGATGTTGGGGACGAAGTGGCCGTCCATGACATCGACGTGAATGTAGTCGGCACCGGCGGCATCGACGGCAGATATTTCCTCGGCCAGGCGGCCGAAATCGGCGGAAAGAATGGACGGGGCGATTTTGCTCATCGACAGCTCCTTGCGGATGAATAGTCTCTATGTACCACGCCGTCCGCGGGATGAGAAGGGCTCACGCCGTCCGCAGCAAACGGGCGGCGAAAAATCCGTCCAGTTCGGGATGTCCGGGCCAGGTGGCGAGGCGCCCTGCGGTGTCGAACAGGGGCTCCCAGGCGGGAAAGTGCGGCCGCAGGTCATCCAGGCTGAAATCGGGATGGGTGGCGAGAAAGGTCTCCACGACCCGGCGGGTTTCCTCTTCAGTGGTGGTGCAGACCGAATAGACCAGCCTTCCCCCCGGGCGTACCAGGGTGGCGGCATTCGCCAGAATCCGGCTCTGCAGTTCGGCCAGCCGGCGGATATCCTCTTCGGTGCGGCGCCAGCGGGTTTCCGGGTTGCGCCGCACGACCCCCAGGCCGCTGCAGGGGGCGTCCACCAGAACGGCATCACAGCTTTGCGGCTTGGGTGCTGCAGGCGGCTGTGTCATGTCGTGCTGCTCCGGCCGGATGCCGTGGCAGCCCAGACGTTCCGCCCCCCGGCGGATGAGATCGACGCGGGCCGGATGCAGGTCAAAGGCAAACAGTTCGAGGCGGTTTTTGCCCAGAGCCGCCAAATGGGTGGTTTTGGTGCCCGGCGCCGCGCAGGTGTCGACGACGGTCTCCCCCGGCTGGATCCGGAGCAAATGGGCGATGAGCATGCTCGCCTCGTCCTGGACCTGAAAGCTGTTGGCCGGCAGCAGGTCGAACAGCCGGCGGTCGGCAAAACGAAATCCTTCCGGCGCGAACCGGCAGGGTTCGAAGTCAAGGCCCAGGGAGGCGCACAGGTTGGCGAAGGCCTCCGGCGTCTGCATCAGGGTGTTGCAGCGCACCGTCAGAGGGGCCGGCTCCATCAGTGCCCGGCCCAGGGCACAGGCCTTTTCGGCGCCGTACTGCCGCAGCCAGCGCTTCGCCAGCCAGCCGGGCAGGGAGCAGGTGTGTTCCAGGAAGGCGGCCGGCTCATTGTCCTCCGGCCATGTCCGTTGTTCTTTTTGCCGCACCAGGTTGCGCAGGACCGCGTTCACCAGACCCGAGGCTCGCGCCAGCCCGGTCTGTTTGGCCAGCCGCACACTGGTGTCGACGGCGGCGGAGTCGGGGATGCGGTCGAGTTGCAGGATCTGGTAGGCCCCCAGACGCAGCAGACGCAGGACCCCCGGTTCAAGGCGTTCGAGCGGTTGGCGGCACAGGGGGCGCAGGCGCCAGTCGAGCCGGTTGCGGCAGCGCAGAATCCCGTAAACCAGCTCGGTGAGCAGTCCGCGATCGCGCGGGTCGAGGTCGGGATTGCGTCTGCAGGTGTCGTCCAGCGCCAGATCGGCGTAGGCGCCTTCCTCGACCTGACGCAGAAGGTTCAGGGCCAGTCGGCGCGGGTCGGGATGTCTGGATGTATGGGGCGGTCTGGTCACGCAGGTGGTCTTTCCTGAAACAGGGCGCCCCGGGAGCTTCTGCCCGGGGCGCTTTGACAATCGGCGCGGCTCAGCCGAGGGACATGGACTCGAGCCGGCGGATGCGTTCCTCCATCGGCGGGTGGGTGGAGAAAAGCGTCATCAGGCCGCCGCCTTTGAGCGGATTGACGATGAACATGTGCGCCGTCGCTTCGTTCACCTGCGACATGGGCAACTGCCGGTTGGCGGCTTCCAGCTTGCGCAGGGCGTTTGCCAGGCTGAAGGGGTTGCCGCACAGGCGGGCGCCGGTGGCGTCAGCCTGGTATTCGCGGCTGCGCGAGATCGCCATCTGCACCAGCATGGCGGCCATGGGGGCCAAAATCATCATGGCGATGACGGCCAGCGGATTGCTGTCCTCGTCGTCCCGACCGCCGCCGAAGATCAGCGCCCATTGGGCCATGTGTGCCAGCCAGGAGATGGCGCCGGCGATGGTGGCGGCGATGGTGCCGATGAGGATGTCGCGGTTCTGCACGTGTGCCAGCTCGTGCGCCATCACGCCCATCAGCTCGTCGCGCGACAGCATCTGCAGAATGCCTTCGGTCGCGGCGACGGCAGCATGTTGTGGGTTGCGTCCGGTGGCAAAGGCGTTCGGTGTCGGCTGGGGCAGGATATAGACCTTCGGCATCGGCAGCCCGTTGCGCTGGCACAGTTCGGCCACAACGTCAAAGAGGGGGCCGGAATGAACCTCCCGGCCGCGATACATGGCGATGACGATGCGGTCCGAGAACCAGTAGGAACCGAAATTCATGATGCCGGCCATGATCAGGGCGAAGGTCGCCCCCCCCTTGCCACCGATGGCGCCCCCCAGGGCGATCAGCAGCAGGGTCATGAGAGTCATCAGAACAACGGTTTTCAGTGTATTCATAGGCGGTCTGGGCCTCCTTGCGAACGTGGTGCTGAATCTGGCGACGGCTTCAATTTAACGATCGCCGGTCGGCATTTCAAGCGGCGTCGGGGGGCAGGACATGGGTGTCGAGGGCCTGGCGCACTTCGTCCATGATGACGTGGGTGTTAAAGCAGGGCCCGTGCGGCCGGTGATTGAGGATGCCGATGACCGGCAGCGGATAGGAGTCACGAATGCCGGAGGTCAGATCCCGTTCGCAGGCCACCGCCAGGATGAACTCGGGGCGTTTGTCAACAATGATCTTGCGCGCCAGGGTCCCACCGGTGGCGACGGCGATATCAATGCCACGGTCGGAGGCGATTTCCGCCAGATCACTGATGTTGCAACGGCCGCAGCGGATGCATTTGTTGACATCACCGGTGATCTTGATGTCGCAATCGAACAGTTGCACGCAGTGGGGCAGCAGAATCAGGGCCTTGTCGGGCCGGACCCGGACTTTTTTGGCGCGCACCAGCTGGTTGTTGAGGGCGATAAAGGACTGTTGCAGGGTGTCGCGATCGATGCCGAACAGTTTGCCGAGGTTGATGATGGCCGGGAAGACCGTGCGGATGACCAGTTTGCGCAGCCGGTTGGAGATGAACAGGTCATGCCCGGTGACCAGAGTCAGAACCAGCAGGGTCAGGCTGCCCAAAACCAGCAGCGATACCAGGGCCAGCAGCAGGCCGAACAGCCAGGGGAGCCAGGGATGGATGTGTCCCAGGCCTACGGTCGGGATGTACCAGAGCAAAAAGGCCAGGGCGATGATGGCCAGCCCGGCCACGCCCATCAGCAGGATGAAAAGCCGCTTGCGCGGCTGGTAGTCTTCGTTGGTCATGCGGTTGCAGGTTGTCCCAGTTTTGTCCCCGGGGCCAGCGGCTGCCCGCGCAGAAAGTCGGCAACCGGCATGCGCCTTTTGCCGGCCAGCTGAACTTCGCGCACCAGCAGGGCGTTCTGGCCGCAGGCGATGATCAGGCCGTCGGCTCCGGCTTTGAGCAGAGCCCCCGGTTCGCCTTCGCCCGGGACGACGCGGGTGCCAAAGATTTTCAGCAGTTGACCATCCAGCCAGGTGTAGGCGGAAGGCCAGGGGTCGAGGCCGCGCACCAGGTTATGAAGGCGTTCGGCGCTCAGGGTCCAGTCGATGGCACCGTCCTCCTTTTTCAGCATCGGCGCGTAGCAACTCTCGTCATCGTTCTGGGGCGTGCGTTCCAGGGTGCCGGCACACAGGCGCTTCAGGGTTTCGTCCATGGCCTGCCGGCCGAGCAGGGCCAGACGGTCGTGCAGCTGTCCGGCGGTCTCGTCCGGACCGATCTCCAGGCTCATTTTCACCAGCATGTCGCCGGTGTCGAGCCCTTCGTCCATATACATGGTGGTGACCCCGGTCACCGTCTCGCCATCGATAATCGCCTTGTTGATGGGGGCGGCGCCGCGATATTTCGGCAGCAGCGAGGCGTGAACATTGATGCAGCCAAACCGGGGCAGGTCGAGTACAACTTTCGGCAGGATCTGACCGTAGGCGACGACCACCACCAGGTCGGGAGCCAGTTGACGCAGCTGCTCGACCGCCTCCGGGCTGCGCAGGCGTTCCGGCTGGAAGACCGGGATGCCGGCCTGTTCCGCCAGGACCTTGACCGGCGGTGGTGTCAGTTTGCGCCCCCGGCCGCTGGGGCGGTCCGGCTGGGTGAAGACGCCCACCAGGTTGCACCCGGCGTCGATCAGGCCCTGAAGGGACGGGCAGGCAAAATCGGGGGTCCCCATGAAGACGGTCCGGATATCGGCGGGCTGCATCAGAGCTGTTCCTCCATCTGTTCGAGAATCTTCCGGTACTTTTTCCGGAACAGGCTTTTTTTCAGCGGCGACAGGTGGTCGACGAACAAAATGCCGTCAAGATGATCGATTTCGTGCTGGAAGCAGACGGCCCACAGCCCTTCGGCCTCCATTTCGCGTTCCTGGCCTGCAAGGTCCTGGAATCTGACCCGAACCTTTTGCTTGCGTTCCACGCGGGCGTAGTAGCCGGGCACGGACAGGCAGCCCTCCTCTTCGCAGCAGCTCCCTTCGCCGTCGAGGATAACGGGGTTGACGGCGACGATGGGCTGTCGCTGTTCTTTGGGGGCGCAATCGAGGACGATCAGCCGGCGCGATACCCCGACCTGGGGGGCGGCAAGCCCGACTCCGGGCGCGGCGTACATGGTTTCGAGCATGTCTTCAGCCAGCTTTTTCAGCTCCTCATCGAAGCTGGTCACCGGTTCGGCGACCTGCTTGAGAACAGGATGGGGATGATGAAGGATTTTGAGAAGTGCCACGTCGGCTCCTCTGTCTTCGGGCTTGAACGGTTTGTTTAGGGTCAACCTGACTATCCTACTTTTGCCTTTGATGCCAAGTCAACCTGAGGGGGGTTGCCAGTGTATACGTGTTTCCGGTATAGTTTCGGACTGTCTGCCCGCCGATGCGGGCCTTTTCATGTGCTGTGTCGATTGGAGAGAGCATCATGCGTGAACAACTTGTGCAAGCCGGTCTGTGGGATGCCGGCAATCCCAACAACCCGGCCCGAAGCGTCACGGCTGCCCGGCAGCTGCTGAATCGGCTCAATGTCCGTTTGCGCTACCTCGGGCGCGACAGCGCCGGCCGTTATCAGTATCTCGTTTACCACCCGGAAACCGGAGAAGCCATCGGAACCGGCCTGGGGGAAACTCCGGCAGTGGCTATCTGTCGCGCCGCCCTGGCCGCGCGCAGAGATGGTCAGGTTCTGTCTGCCTCCCACTAACAATCCCGTCCGGATCTTCACGAAATCCGCTGCAGCAAGCGGCGCCGGGCCATCGTCTCCCTCCCGGTTCGCGTCCCGCGTTCCGGCAGGGCCTCAAGGCACATCACCGTGCTTGTCAGGAAGCTGGCCGGTTTCGTGACGGCTTCTTGCGACTGCAGCATCCTCCCAGCAGAAAAGGCCCCGGAATCCGGGGCCTTTTCTAGTCGGTAGGAGGTGCCGGAGTGCCGGTCAGGGTTGCCAGACCTTGAGCAGGGCTTCGGCCATTTCCGCCGGCGAATCGGCCACGGAAATGCCGCATTCGCGCAAAAACGCCTTCTTGCTGGCCGCGTCCCCTTTGCCGCCGGAGATGATGGCGCCGGCATGACCCATGCGCTTGCCCTTGGGAGCCGTCGCCCCGGCGATGAAGGCGGCCACGGGTTTGGTCATGTGGTCGCGCACGAATTCGGCGGCCTTTTCCTCGGCGTCACCGCCGATTTCCCCGATCATGATCACCGCTTCGGTTTCCGGATCTTCCTCGAACATCTTCAGCACATCGAGGTGGCTGGTGCCGTTGACCGGGTCACCGCCGATACCGACGCAGGTGCTTTGACCAATGTCGCGGGTGGTCAGCTGCCAGACCGCTTCATAGGTCAGGGTGCCGGACCGGGAGACGACACCCACCGGGCCCTTTTTGTGGATATAGCCGGGCATGATGCCGATTTTGCACTCCTCCGGGGTGATGACACCGGGGCAGTTGGGGCCGATGAGCCGGCTCGGCTTGTCCTCCATGAAGCGCTTGACCTTGACCATGTCGAGGACGGGCACGCCTTCGGTGATGCAGATAACCAGCTCGATGCCGGCATCCACGGCTTCCATGATGGCGTCGGCGGCGCCGATGGGGGGCACATAGATGACCGAAGCGTTGGCGCCGGTTTCCCGGACAGCCTGTTCAACAGTATCAAAGACCGGAAAGCCCTCGATGGTGGTGCCGCCTTTGCCCGGGGTGACCCCCCCGACCATCTGGGTGCCGTAGTCGCGGCAGCCTTTGGCGTGGAACAGGCCGGTTGCACCGGTAATACCCTGGGTGATGACTCTGGTTTCTTTATTGACAAGAATGCTCATTGCTTTCTCTCCTTAGCCGTTGACAGCCTTGACGATCTTTTCCGCGGCGTCCGCCATGCCGTCGGCGCTGACGATGTTCAGCCCCGATTCAGCCAGCATCTGCTTGCCTTTGTCGACGTTGGTTCCTTCGAGGCGGACCACCAGAGGAACGCTGACGCCCACCTGCTTGGCGGCCTCGATGACCCCGGTGGCGATGACATCACACTTCATGATGCCGCCGAAGATGTTGACCAGGATGCCCTTGACCTTGCTGTCGGAGAGAATGATCTTGAACGCTTCGGTGACGCGCTCGATGGTGGCGCCGCCGCCGACGTCGAGGAAGTTGGCCGGCTCGCCGCCGTAGTGCTTGATGATATCCATGGTCGCCATGGCCAGGCCGGCACCGTTGACCATGCAGCCGATGTTGCCGTCGAGGGAGATGTAGGAGAGGTCGTACTGGCTGGCCTCGATCTCCATCGGATCCTCTTCGTCGTAGTCGCGCAGGTCACGGATGCGCAGGTGGCGGAAGAGGGCGTTGTCGTCAAAGTTGAGCTTGGCGTCAAGACAGAGCAGGTTGCCTTCGGCGGTCAGCACCAGCGGGTTGATTTCCAGCAGGCTGCAGTCGGCTTCGACGAAGGCCTTGTACAGATTCTGGAACAGGGGCACCGCCTGCTTCACCTGAGGCATGGCGAAGCCGAGCTTGAAGGCCACCTTGCGGGCCTGATAGGCGGTCATGCCGGTGAGCGGGTCGATCGATTCGAAGAAGATCTTTTCGGGGGTCTTGGCGGCGACTTCCTCGATGTCCATACCGCCTTCGGCGGAAGCCATCATGGTGACCCGGCCGCTGGCGCGGTCCACCAGGAAGGAGACGTAGAATTCGTCGGCGATGTTGCAGCCGGCTTCGACCAGAACACGCTTGACCACCCGGCCCTCAGGGCCGGTCTGGTGGGTCACCAGCGTCATGCCGAACATCTCGCGGGCGATCTGTTTGACCTCATCGGGGGTCTTGGCGATCTTGACCCCGCCCGCCTTGCCGCGGCCGCCGGCGTGAATCTGCGCCTTGACTGCCCAGGGGCCGTCACCGAGACGGCGGGCCCAGTCGCGCGCAGAGTTGCTGTTGTAGACCACGTGACCTTCCGGAACGGGTACGCCGAAGTTCCGGAGGATCGCCTTTGCCTGATACTCGTGAATGTTCATAGGCTCCTCACCTGACCTAAGTGGGTTGGAAAGTTGCTCCGGTCTTGGGGCCGGCACCTTGGAAAACCATTCGACGGACGTACCACCGTCGATCTGACTTCTGGCGATGCTGCTCTCCCCGAGGGTCACTCTGCCCGGTGACGCGACAATCCCAAACCAGCTCTGGTCAGACGATTTTCATAAGAGGAGCCAGAAAATCGTCACGGCCAGACGGCAAAATAAACATAAAACATTGTTATGTCGGGCTGTTGCCCGGTATACGGCAGGCTGTTTTAATCCTTTTTGGCCTTCAGGTCAAGGTGGTCTGACCACTTTTTTGGATAAAGGAAGGCCCGTCCTTCCCGGCCGCAGCGTTCAAGTTTAGCAGACCGGGAGGGACGGGCCAGTCTTTCTTGCCCTTTTCATGCCCTTCAGTGCTGATTTTTCTGATGGTCGGCGAGGAATTTTTCGATGCCGATGTCGGTCAGAGGGTGTTTGGCGAGCTGCTGCATCACCTTGAAGGGGATGGTGGCGATATCGGCGCCGATGGTGGCGGCGGCGAGCACGTGCATCGGGCTGCGCACCGAGGCGACGATGATCTCGGTGGCATAGCCGTAGTTGTCGAAGATGGTGCGAATCTGGTCGATACCCTCCATGCCGTCGTGGCCGACATCGTCCAGACGGCCGACGAAGGGGGAGACGAAGGTGGCACCGGCCTTGGCGGCCAGCAGCGCCTGCAGGGGGGAGAAGACCAGGGTGACGTTGGTGCGAATTCCTTCGGCGGCAAAGACCTTGGTCGCCTTCAGGCCTTCTTCGGTCATGGGGACCTTGATGACCACCTTGTCGTCGATTTTGGCCAGCTCGCGCCCCTCGGCAAGCATGCCCGGGGCGTCCAGGGCGATGACTTCGGCGGAAACCGGTCCGTCTACGATGCCGCAGATCTCGGTAATGACCTCGCGGATATCACGACCGCTTTTGGCGATCAGGCTCGGGTTGGTGGTGACGCCGTCAACCAGGCCCAGGTCACAGGCGGCGCGGATTTCGTCAACTTCGGCGGTATCGATGAAGAATTTCATGGTTTGGACTCCTGTGGTTAGGCGTTATCGTTTGCCGGCACGGTAGGCGTCCCGGCATTCTTCGCTGCAGAAACAGAGGCGTTTGCCTCCGATGCGGGCCCAGACGGCGTCGGACGCCGGTACGTAGGTGCCGCAGACCGGGTCCTGCACCATCTCCTCGCCACCGGCCGATTTTTCCGGGCGCTCTTCCGGCCGCCGTGGCCGGGTGGATCCGACGATGGCGCGCAGCGCCGTCCAGATGGTGTAAAGCAGAAAGCAGAAGATGGCAAGCAGCAGCAGGCGGATCATGACCAGTTTCCCAGTTTGCGGCAGGCCTGACCGGGCGCCAGACGCTGGAGCAGTTCCGCCACCGTTTGGTCAAGGATGGGATGTCGGGCGGTCGGAGCGATTTCGGCCAAAGGTTCGAGCACGAAGGCCCGTTCGTGCATCCGGGGATGCGGCAGTATCAGGTTGACGTCGTCGATGATCATATCGCCGTAGAGCAGAATGTCGATATCAAGGGTGCGCGGCCCCCAGCGTTGCTGACGCTGGCGGCCACAGTCCTTTTCGATGCCCAGGACGGCTGCCAGCAGTTCCCGGGGTGACAGGCTGGTTGCCAGGGTGACGGCTGCATTCAGGTAGTCGTTCTGACCGGCCGGCCCGCCGATGGGCGCCGTCTGCCACAGGCTGGAGACCGCGACCAGGGTGGAACCGCCCAGCCCGGCCAGGGCTTCACGCCCGCGCGCGAGCCAGGCCTGCGGGTCGTCCAGGTTGGACCCCAATCCGAGGTGGGCGTGAATCATGGCGAACCTTCCCGTTGCAGCAAAGGCGCATTAAATCACGCCCCTGCCGAAAGGGTCAACTGCTGCACGGTTGCGGGCCGGCTTGGGGCGTGCTACAAAGGCCGGCATGGAATCAGGGCTGGGACTGGTACTGACGCTGGCGGTCGATGACCTGGAACGCACCGCACGGTTTTATCACGATATTTTGGGGCTGAATCTGCAACGCATCGAGCCGGGGCGGGCCTTTCCGGCGCTCCTTCTGCTCCGGCGCGGCGATGCCGCCATCCTCTTTCGCGCTACAGAGCACCTGGAGGCGTCCCACCCGGCCCTGTTCGAGCACATCGAACGCCATCCTCGCGGCGTCGGCGTCACCATCGACCTGGAGGTCCCCGACCTGGAAAACGTTGTCCGCGCCATCGACCGGCACGGTCTGCACCTGCTCTATGAACTGGATGACCAGGAGCACGGTCGGCGGGAGATCTGGCTGCACGACCCGGACGGCTACCTGCTGGTGCTGGGATCATCGAAGGAGAAGGACTGATATGGGCGAAATTGCCATTGAACTGGTGCCCCGGTCACGTGAGGTGCTGGAGCGTGACCTTGCGCTGGTACGGGAGAATTTTCCGAACATCAGAACCATCAACCTGCCTGATCTGCTGCAGTTTCCATTGCGGGCCTGGGAGGCGGGCGAGCTCATTGCTCCCCACATCGACCGGGTCATTCCCCACCTGCGCGCCATCGACTTCGACATCGAGGCCGACTGGCCCTTTCTTGAGCCCATCCGGCGCAGCAAATGCCCGGCGGTGCTGGCTATCTCCGGAGATCCGCCGCAGGATATGATGCACCGCACCTACCGCACTCCGGTCACAGATTTCATCGCCAGACTGAAACGGGAGCTGCCGGGGGTGAAGGTCTACGCCGGGCTCGATCCCTATCGCAGCGGCGTCAAGGAGGAGCTCGACTACGTGCGCGCCAAGCTGCAGGCCGGCGCCGACGGCTTTTTTACCCAGCCCTTTTTCGACCTGCGCTTCATGGAGATCTGGGCCGACCTGCTCATCGGTCTCGATGTCTGGTGGGGCATTGCGCCGGTGCTGACCGAAAAGAGCCAGGCCTACTGGGAGAACAAGAACAACGGCTTCTTTCCGCCCGACTTCGAGCCGACCCTGGAGTGGAACCGGCAGTTCACCCGGCGCGCGCTGCACTTCGTGCGCGCCCGCAACACCAGCGCCTACATCATGCCGATCCGTGCCGATATCAAAAAGTACCTGGAGGGGATTCTTTGACCCGGACTCTTCGATGGGCTGTTGCCGGTAGCGGCAGAAGATAGTCCGGGTCAGGGGGAAGGTTAAAGGGTAAAGGTGAAAGGCTAAAGGCGGTTCAAAAGCCCCGAGATACAAGGCGGACGCAGTCTGAGGAGTGAGGTGTAGCCGGAGGCTACTCCGCAGCGACGAAGACAAGGACAACGCAGTAGATGGGGGCTTTTCAGCCGCCGCCGGAGGAGCGCCATGGATAAATACATTTGTACCAATTGTGGCTACATCTACGACCCCGCCCAGGGGGACGCCATGGGCGAAATTCCGCCCGGAACCGCCTTCGACGACCTGCCTGACGACTGGTGCTGCCCGCTGTGCTACATGGGCAAGGAAGCCTTCGATCCCCTCGACTGATCCGGTTCGACCAGGTCGGTCAGATTGCCGAGGTCAACATCCCCTCGACCGGCGAGGTCCGCCAGGTTTGCCAACAACCGCCGGTGGTACGGGTGCTCCGGCAGGTGGATGGCGCGCCGCCGGTAATCCTCCGTTGAAAAGGTCCCCCAGTTCACCAGGCGGCTGAAGTAGCAGCGCGCGTTCAGGCTGCGCGCCAGTTCGGCCAGCCCCATCATCTCCTCGACATTGTTCTCCTGCACCACCATGCTCAGGGTCAGTCGCACATTGAGTGTGGCGATGAACTCCAGATTGTCGAGCAGACGCTGAAAGTCGCCGCCCGGACGGTTGCGGGCATAGGTGTCCGCGCTGGCGGCGTCGACCGAGATTTCCACCTCCGTGACCAGCCCATGCAAACCCGGCAGCTTGTGCCAGGCTTTGGCAGTGAAGAGCTGACCGTTGCTGTGCAGGCGCACCGCGCGCAGCGACGGGCAGGTGTCGGGAGATATCCAGTCCAGCAGCGCGCGATAGCCGGGGGCGGCGAAGGGATCGCCGAAACCGCTCAGGGTGACCTCCGCCGCCCGGGGGAGCAGGGCCTCGCGCACCATGGCGGCGATGCGGTCAACCCGTTCGGCTTCGGCCGGCGCTAGGCGGCTCTTTCCGCAGCGGCAGCTTGGGCAGGACAGGTTGCAGCGCGGGTCAAAGCAGAGGTTGAGTTTTTGCGGCGGAAAGTCGAGCAGGCTGTGGCCCGCAGCCAGCGCCTCTCTGGCCGGTCCCGGCGCCAGGTCCTCAAGCGGTGCGACCAGACCGCCGGCGCGCTTGAGGTGCGGACAGTGCCGACGGCTGCAGTTGTGAAAACTGCCGTTCAGGACGGACTTGCGCAACTCAATGGCCACCGGCCCGTTCCAGATCTGGTCAACCGGCTGGGTCAGCAGATTGCCCACAGGCCGTTTCAGCCAGGCCGGACAGCAGAGAAAGACCGAGCCGTCGGCGTGAATTTCGAACCATTCAAAGGGGCGGGGGCAGAGCCGATGTGGAGTGTTCATCAATATTTGATGGCAATATTTTGGGGTGTCCGCCCGGTTTAAATCGATTCTCCTGGCCTCAAACCTCGATCCCCCTGCAAAGACCTGGTTTGTCCATGACTGTAGGCCGTTGCAGTAGAGAGAAGAAGGGATGATGGTTTGCCGGTACCCAAGATGGGGCTTCCGTCGCCATGGTATCGCAACCCGGCCAAATCGAGACGGCTTTGGTTTGTGCGGATTCCGACGCTTCCGGTGATATCAGCACCGGTCAAAACGATGGTAGAACGCGTCACACTGATGCCGGTTTTTTCAGCGGGTGCCACAACAGTTATCCCCTCCATTCGTATCTGGGAGTCCAGAATTTCAATTTGATGCGCCCATACGTTGCGCAATATCAGGTTTCGGCAGTTTCTGATATGCAGAGTGTTGTAGCTCCCGGAAACAGTTGCATTCTGTTGGTTCAGTACTGTTTTGTCTGAAAGCCTGCCTTTCGGGTTTGTTTTTTTGGCAGGTGTGGGCAATTCAGTCAGGCATTTTTGCAGGGCTGCCAGGAATTCAGTGCTGTCATCACGCATGGGGGAATGCCCCATGCCAGGGAGTAAGCGCAGCTCCGCTGCAGGCA
>CAZCUR010000027.1:29667-31236 GCA_964501815.1 uncultured Geothermobacter sp. | reverse complement strand
GCTACTCCCACTCAATGGTGGCCGGCGGCTTGCTGGAGATGTCGTAGGTCACCCGGTTGACCCCCTTGACCTCATTGATGATGCGGCTGCTGATGCGCGCCAGATCCTCGTAGGGCATGGGGTACCAGTTGGCGGTCATGAAATCGCGCGTCTCCACCGCACGCAGGGCGACGACGTACTCGTAGGTGCGACCGTCCCCCATCACCCCCACCGACTTGACCGGCAGAAAGACGGCGAAGGCCTGGCTGATCTTGTCGTAGTGGCCGCTCTTGTAGAGTTCCTCGATGTAAATAGCATCGGCGCGCCGCAGGATGTCGGCGTACTCCTTCTTCACTTCGCCGAGGATGCGCACCCCCAGCCCCGGCCCTGGGAAGGGGTGGCGCCAGACCATCTGGTGCGGCAAGCCCAACTCCTCGCCGATGGCACGCACCTCGTCCTTGAACAGTTCGCGCAACGGCTCGAGCAGCTTCAGCTTCATGTAGTCAGGCAGCCCGCCGACGTTGTGATGGCTCTTGATATTGTGCGCCTTGCCGGTCCTGGCTCCGGCCGACTCGATGACGTCGGGATAGATGGTCCCCTGGGCGAGCCATTTGGCGTCGGTGATCCGGGCGGCCTCCTCCTCAAAGATATCGACAAACAGGTTGCCGATGATCTTGCGCTTCTGCTCGGGGTCGGTCACCCCCTTGAGGGCGTCGAGAAAGCGCTCTTCGGCGTCGACGTAGACCACCTTGACGCCCATGTTCTCCGAGAAGGTGTTTAGCACCTGCTCCGGTTCACCCAGGCGTAAAAGACCGTTGTTGACGAAGACACAGGTCAGCTGATCGCCGATGGCCCGGTGGATCAGGCTGGCGGCCACCGAGGAATCGACCCCGCCCGACAGCCCGAGAATGACATGCTCCTTGCCGACCTGGCGGCGGATACGCGCCACGGCGTCCTCGATGATCTGCCCGGGAGTCCACTGACCGGTACAGCCGCAGATGCCGCGTACGAAGTTGTCGATCAGCTGCTCCCCGCGCGGGGTATGGTTGACCTCGGGGTGGAACTGCACACCATAGAGTTTGCGGGCGACATCCTGGATGGCACACACCGGCGCGTTGTCGGTCAGGGCCACCACCTCAAACCCTTCCGGGACCTGTTCGACATGGTCGCCATGGCTCATCCAGACCGGGCTTTTGCCTTCGACGAAAAAGCCGTCGAACAGCGGACCCGGTCGGCCCTTGCTGCGCAGCTCGGCGTGACCGTATTCGCGCTTGCCGGCCGGCACCACCTTACCGCCGAAATGGTCGCACATCAGCTGCATGCCGTAGCAGATGCCAAGCACCGGAATTCCCAAATCGAACAGCGCCCCCGGGATGGCCGGCGCCCCCTCTTCATAGACCGACTTGGGCCCGCCCGACAGGATAATGCCGTTGGGGCGGAAGGAACGGATGGCATCCAGGTCCATGTCGAAGGGATGCAGTTCGCAGTAGACATGGGCCTCGCGCACCCGCCGGGCGATCAGCTGGGTGTACTGGGAGCCGAAGTCGAGGATGAGGATACGTTCCTGATGAATATCGGTCATGATCAGTT
>CAZCUR010000027.1:0-29567 GCA_964501815.1 uncultured Geothermobacter sp. | reverse complement strand
TCTATCCGGTAGTTCGGTGCTTCGTGGGTAATGCTGACGTCATGCACGTGCGACTCGCGCAGGCCGGCGTTGGTGATACGCATGAAGCGTGCTTTTTCCTGCAGTTCGCGAATGGTGCGGCAGCCGGTGTAGCCCATGCCGGCGCGCAGGCCGCCAAGCAGCTGATGGATGTTGTCAGAAAGCGGCCCGCGATAGGGGACGCGACCTTCGATCCCTTCGGGGACCAGTTTGACATCGCTTTCGACATCCCCCTGGAAGTAGCGGTCCTTGCTCCCCTGCTTCATGGCGCCGAGGCTGCCCATGCCGCGGTAGGCCTTGTAGGTGCGGCCCTGATAAAGAATGGTTTCTCCGGGGGACTCCTCGGTGCCGGCAAACAGGGACCCGATCATCACTACGTCAGCGCCGGCGGCAATCGCCTTGGCGATTTCACCCGAATACTTGATGCCGCCGTCAGCGATCAGGGGCACACCGTGTTTGCGGGCGACCCTGGCCACATTGCCGATGGCAGTGATCTGCGGCACACCCACCCCGGCAACGACGCGGGTGGTGCAGATGGAACCCGGACCGATGCCGACCTTGACCGCATTGACCCCGGCCTTGATCAACGCCTCGGCCGCCTCGCCGGTGGCGATGTTGCCGGCAATCAGCTGCAGGTCGGGATACTGGCGCCGGGTATCGATGACGGCGTCGATAACCCCCTGGGAATGACCATGGGCGGTGTCGATGACAATCACATCGACGCCGGCGGCCACCAGCGCGGCGACACGTTCCTCGCGGTCGGGACCGACCCCGACCGCGGCACCGACACGCAGCCGGCCGATATCGTCCTTGCAGGCATTGGGGTACTTGCGTACCTTCTCGATGTCCTTGATGGTGATCAGCCCCTTGAGGTCCCCCTTGTCGTCGACCACCAGCAGCTTTTCGATCCGGTGCTCGTGCAGGTGCTTCTTGGCCTCTTCGAGAGTGGTCCCGGGCGGCACGGTCACCAGATTTTCCTTGGTCATGACATTGGCGATCGGCTGGTCGAGCCGGGTTTCGAAACGCAGGTCGCGGTTGGTGAGGATGCCGACCAGCTTGCCTTCCTTGCAGATGGGAACACCGGAGATCCGGTAGGTCTTCATCAGGTCGAGAGCTTCATAAATCTTCTGTTCCGGCTCCATGGTGATCGGATCGACAATCATGCCGCTTTCCGATTTTTTCACCTGGTCGACCTCAAGCGCCTGTTCGGCCGGAGTCATGTTTTTGTGGATGATGCCCATTCCCCCCTCGCGCGCCATGGTGATGGCGGCACGTGCCTCGGTCACCGTATCCATGGCCGCCGACAGCAGCGGCATGTTGAGACGGATGGCCGGGGTCAGCTGGGTGGAGATGTCAACCTCCTTGGGCAGAACCTCGGAGTGGGCCGGGACCAGCAAAACATCGTCAAATGTCAATCCTTCGGGAATATCGGCTTCCAGCATAACGAACTCCTGGATGATGAGAGTGTGCGGTGGCACCGCGGGCGGCGGATAAATTAACGTGGGATACTAGGGCAGCCGCCCGCCGGAGTCAAGGGCTCAAACCAGCCTTAAAACCGCGCTAATCGGGGACAAACTGCTGCCGGGCATCAATGCGGCGCACCGCCGCAACCAGCAGACGCCGGGCCGCCTTGAGATCCTGCAAATCCAGAACCTCGGAAGGGGTGTGAACATAACGGGTCGGCACCCTGACCAGGGCGGTCGCCACACCACAACGGCTCAGCTGAATCTCCCTGGCATCCGTACCGGTGCCGCGCGGTTCTCCGAGGACCTGCAGCGGAATGCCCTCCTCTTGCCCGGTGCGCATCAGCAGGTCGAAGAGGGCGTGGTTGACGTTGGGTCCGCGCGTCAGCAGTGGCCCGCCGCCGAGCCGGACATCACCGGTGCGACGGATATCGTGGGCAGGGGTATCGGTGCCATGGCCGATTTCGACCACCAGGGCGACATCGGGTTCGGCCCCCCAGGCGGCAGGCCCGGCCCCGCGCAGGCCGACTTCCTCCTGAACCGTGAACACGGCGCAGACATCTCCGGCCGGACGGCCCTGTTCCGCCAGATCGAGAAAGGCACGCAACACCAGATAGGCGCCCATCTTGTCATCCAGCGCCCGGCTGGCAATACGTTCACCGCACAGGCGCTCGACCCGGCTGGCAAAGACGACCGGATCACCGATGGCAACCAGCCGCCTCGCCTCCGCACCGTTTTCGGCACCGATATCGATAAACTGTTCGGCAAAGGGGATGACCCGGTCCTTTTCCGCTCCTTCCATCTGGTGAATGGCCTTTTTGCCGACCACACCGGCCACCGGCCCGGAAGCGGTCTGAATGCTGACCCGCTGTCCGGGAGACAGATGGGGGTCGACACCCCCTATGGGAGCAAACCAGATGAAACCGCGCTCGTCGATATGTTTGACCAGAAAGCCGATTTCATCGCAATGCGCAGTCAGCATCACCCTCGGCCCACGGCCGGTCCCCTTGAGGATGGCGCAAAGATTGCCGAGCATATCGGTTTCGATGCTGTCTGCCACCCCCTCGAGCCGTTCCCGCAGCAGACGTCGCGCCGGAGCCTCGTAGCCGGACGGACTGGGCGCCTCGAGCAACCGGACGAGAAAGTCGAATTCCTCTGCCGTCATCCTCGCGCCTCCAGGGCCTTTTGGACCAGTTTGCGGGCGTTATCCAAGGCCGAATCGACCTGGCGGTCGTCCAGGCCGGCCCCCAGAACCACCCGGCGCATCATCTCGGGGCTGAGCAGGTCCCCGGGTGCATGGGCGTCGTTGTTGACCACCAGCGGCGCTCCGGCCTGCACCGCCATACGGGCGACATGGCCGTTGCTGAGCGAGTGCCCCTTGCGCGTGGTCAGTTCCAGACAGATGCCGCGGCGGGCAGCCAGCTGCGCATCCTCCGCGGTCAACAGTCCCGGGTGGGCAAGGATATCGATGTCGGCTTCGAGTGCGGCCCTGTTGGTGCCCGCCGCCACCGGTTCGACCAAGGTTTCGCCGTGAACAATAACGATTCGGGCTCCGAGCTGTCTTGCCTCGCGCGCCGCGGCGGCGATGTGTTCCGGCGGCACATGGGTCAATTCGATACCGGGCAGAATGGTCAGTCCCCAGGACCGGCTCAGCTCTTCGGCCACCCGAGCCAGTCTCGGGATGATCAGATCGAGGTTGGACCGGTCGCCGTGGTCGGTCATGGCCAGGGCCTCGTAACCGGCGACGGCCGCCCGGCGCGCCAGTTCAGCCGGAATCAGTTCGCCGTCACTGAAGATGGTATGGGTGTGCAGATCAAGCATGTTTTTTTCTCCTCGCACCGGGGCACCGGCCCCGAATCAGTCCAGAACAACAGGCCGCCTGTAGGGTTCGGCCAGGGCCGCAAGCATCTGCCTGAGCCCGGCCCGGTCACCGGCCTTGAGGGTTAAAGCTCCCGTCTTCTGGTCGGCACCGGCCACGTCGATCACCGGGGTGCGCCCCTTAAGACGGAAAAAGTCCGCCGCGGCCTGCACCCCCGGTCCGGAACCTATGGCCAAGGCACCGAGCTGCCTTCTGCAGAAGCAGCGCCACAGTGGCAGGGACTGCGGGTCCGTTGTCAGACAAAACAGCCGGATGGCAAAACTCTCGTCGATACAAATCCGGCCGACATCGCCCAGAGGAATCTGCCCGGGAAAGCGCAGCAGAACCGGGTCGGGAACAAATTCCCCCACTCCCTGCAATGCGCGAACAAAGGCATCCAGGTCCGCTCGGGAGCCTGGCAGCAGGACCAGTTTGACCGTGGCGGTCTCAAACAGATTGTCCCCTTCACCGAAAGCTTCCTTGATGGCAATGACTTCGTCCAGCGCAAGCAAAAGCTCATCGCTGCGCCCGTCACCATCCCTGGGTTCGGCGCGTTCAACCAGCCCCTTGTCGAGCAGAACCTGCAGAATCTGCAGAACCTCAAGGTCAGGGCGGGAACTGTGGTCCAGAATATCACGAACACGCCGGTAGTACTGCAACAGAAGCAGAATTTCACTGGTCGCCGGACGCAACCCCTCCGGCAGATGTTCGCGCGGAACCCGCAGAACCAGTTCGTCTTCCAGGGCGGGCAATTCCCCGGCGCGCGCCGCCAGCTCATCCTGCTGACGCAACCCCTCCATAATGAGATGGTCGGTGGGCAGGCTGATTTGCGGCGCGCTTTCGCGCACCTCGGGGTGAAAACGAAAGGACCCGCGATTCCAGCCCAGCAGGCGGAAAAAGGCCTTTTCGCCCTGCATCTGGCCCAGACGGGCATTGGCGACCAGTCCTCCCAGCAGGCTGATGGTGCCGACCTGGCCGCCGGAATTGAGCGTCAGCAGACCGTCCTTGCGGTTGAGGCTGAAAATCTGCAGCAAATCGACCAGAGATATCTGCTCCAGCGCCCCCTCCACCTCCCGGTCCTGGCGCGACACCTGGCGGGTGCGCTCGATGCGGTGCAAGTAACCCAGGATGTCACCCAGAACCTGTTCGCTGTTGAACGGCCGGACAAAAAACTGGTCGCGCCGACGCAGAAAACCGTCCACCTCCTCCCCTTCACGACCGACAAAGCAAAAGGCGACCCTTTCGGTGCGCGGGTTGGACCTGAGGATCTGCACCAGCCGGTCCACCGGCAGAAGCGGCAGGTCGGTTTCCAGAACAATCAGGACCGGAGGCCGCGCCAGAGCCAGCTCGAGCACCCGGGCGCCGTCGCCACAGACGACGACCTCGAACCCTTCGGCTTGCAGGGGAGCTGCCAGCGCGACCAGATCGTGGCGGTCACTGGCAACAATGATGCGACTGCGACGCTCACTCATGCAACGGTCCTAGATTTTCGGCTGCAGCCGGTAATGGCGCTGCAGCTTGGCAATCATGTTTTCGACAAAATAGAAGTCGCAGGTGTGAAAACCCACCAGCTCCTGTCCACGCCTGCGGGCGAACAGGGCGTAGGCGTGATCTTCATTCAAATAGAGCATGACCACCAGCCGGCGCAGCTGGTCATCGTCGATATAAATCGGCACCACGCGCTGCAGCTCCCAGGAGACGCGCCGGTTGCCGCCGAGCAAAAAGAGATTGGTGGCCGACTGCTCCAGCCCCTCCATGACCGGAACCCTGCCCCGATCCCGCTCAAAATCGGCACTCGCCAGATAGATAACACCGCGGATGCGCCGCGATTCAATCAGATCGGCACAAAAAGCGGCCAGCAGCTCCTCGCGTCGGTCTGCCGGCAGACGCAGGTAGCAGCTGCCGTTTTCATCCTCAAACGGACGCAACCTGTCGCTGATCGCAAGGCCGTCCCCGGCAAAACGATAATCTTCGGGACGGCCCAGCAGCCGGCGCACCGTAGCCCAGAAGGATTCCTTCTCCATACCGGTCCGCTGATAGAGGCTTTTTTGCAGCCGCTGCTGCCGCCGTGCCGCGACCGCCAGCAGGGTGTCAAAATCGTCACCATCGACCGGAAAAGCGGCACTGCGCATCAAAATCTTCAGGGGAATCGTGCGTTTGCCGTCGCTGACAGCAATGGCGCCATCCAGCACCCTGCGGATCCGCTGCTGGGCCACCAGCGACCCCCAGTAGTCGGTTTCCGGCAGCATGATGACATAGGTTCCCGGGGCCAGACAGGCCAGCATGTCGGCGTCACGCAGCATGCCATTGACAAGTTCGGCCATGCGCGCCAGCGCATCCTCGACATCCCGGTCGAACATCCGGTCCGAAACACTCTGATAATTGGTGATATCGAGGCGGATAAAGGAAAGATTGCGGCCATAGCGCCGGGCCTTGTACATCTCGCGGGTGACATGATCGCGAAAATAGGCCAGCTTGTAGACCTGACTGGCGGGCAGACGCAGGCTGTCCTGCTCCAAGGCCCGGCGGGCCAGAACATTGTCGAGCGCGACCGAGGCGACTTCAGCCACCAGTTCAGCGGCCTTCAAATCAGAGCGATTGAAGGTGTCGCGTCCGGTCGGCGCCTCGATGCGGGCAAAGGCCAGGCCGCGCCGCTCGATCTGCAGAGGCAGAAGCACGGTCCGGTCGTCATCAAGCAGGGCCGGGGCGCCCTTGTGCAGCAATCCGGCCAGAGTCGGGTCCGGTTCGATGACCTCCTCGACCGGCAGCGGCCGGGCCAGGCCGCGCCGGCAGCGCAGCCGGTAGCTGCGCCCGGCATAGCCGACCAGCCAGAGCGCCGCCCCCTCGGCGCGCAGAAGATCCATCAGGGTATCGAGAATCAGGTCGCCGAGCCGGTCGAGATCGGGAACCCGCAAAAAGGCAAGGCATTTGCGGTACCAGGCGAGCATCGAAGCGAATTCGATGTTCTCGCTGAGAAGCCGCTGGTGCTCCTGCCCGAGGCTGAGACGGAACAGGGTGCGATTGACAACCAGCAAAAAGGCATCGGGATCAATGGGCTTGAGCAAATAATCGCTCACCCCCTGCTTCATGGCGGCCACCGCCAGGGAAACATCATCCCGGGCGGTCACCGCGAGAATTTCCTGCTCGGGGTTGAAACGGCGAATACGGCCGACGGCATCCGCCTCGCTCAGGTCGACAATCACCAGATCGAAATCTTCACGCCGGAGCCAATCGAGCGCTTCCCGGGTATGGGCGACACAGACCACCCGGTAGCCTTCCCCGCCGAGATGTTCGCGGTAAAAGCTCCGGTAAAAAGCGTCCGCGTCGATGGTGAGGATCCGGCCCTTGGCCATCATTCCTCCAGAAAGGGAATCAGACCGCCCCTGTCAGCCTCTCGTGGTCGACCAGCTCACCGAGCTGACTGTTGCGGAAGGAACGGGTCACCTTCACCCGGACCAGACGGCCGACCAGCTCATCGCCGCCGGCAAAGTTAACGATACGGTTCCAGGTGGTGCGCCCAAACAGTTGCCCCTGCCCCTGGCGGCTGCGGCCTTCCACCAGAACCGGAAAGACACCGCCGACATCCCCCTGCCAGATCTGTTCACTGATGGCGTTCTGGAGCTTTAGCAGCCGGTCGAACCGCTCCTGTTTGACCTGGTCCGGGGTATCGTCAGGCAGTTTGGCCGCCGCCGTTTTGGGTCTGGGCGAATAGAGGAAGGTGTAGGCGTCGGCATAACGGACCTGCTCGACCACGTTCAGCGTCGCGGCAAAATCCTCTTCGGTCTCCCCGGGAAAACCGACGATCAGGTCGGTGGTCAGGCGGATATCGGGACAGACCCGTTTCAGGCGCTCGACCCGGGCCAGATAGTCGCCGGCGGTATAGCCGCGGTTCATCTTTTCCAGAATCCGGTCGGAACCGCTCTGCAGGGGCAGCTGCAGGTGGTGGCAGAGCTTGTCCAGTTCGCCGAAACAGTCAATCAGCTCATCCGACAGGTCCTTGGGATGCGAGGTGGTAAAGCGGATGCGCTCGATGCCGTCAATGGCATGGACCCGGCGCAGCAGCGCGGCAAAAGAGAGTTCGCCCTCGACCCCGAGTCCGTAGGAATTGACGTTCTGGCCAATCAGGGTCACCTCGCGCACACCCCTGTCGGCCAACTGACGGATTTCGTCGAGGATTTCGCCGCTGGGCCGACTGACCTCGCGGCCGCGCACATAGGGAACGATACAGTAGGAACAGAAGTTGTCGCACCCCTGCATCACGGTGACAAACCGGGTGACGCTGTCACTGCCCGTTCGCCGGGGGAAGAGCCGCACCCGGGTTTCGCGGTCCAGAAACTCCACCGCATGCACGCGTGCCCGCTCCCGTTCGACCTTCTCCAGCATCTCGGGCAGCCGGTGGATATTGTGGGTGCCGAACACCAGATCGAGATAGGGAACCCGCTGGAGAAAGGCCTCGCCCTCCTGCTGGGCAACGCAGCCGCCGACACCGAGAATCAGTTCGGGGCGCTGCTGCTTCAGAGGTTTGTAACGTCCAAGATGACCGATGACCTTGCGTTCGGCCTTGTCGCGCACCGAACAGGTATTGAGCAGAATCAGGTCGGCCTGTTCCGGGTTGTCTGTGGGCAGATAGCCGTTTTGCTCCAGCAACGCGGCAATGCGTTCGGAATCGACCACGTTCATCTGGCAGCCGAATGTTTCGAGAAAGTACTGCTTCATAACTGTCCTGTTCCAACGGCGCCGGGCATCTTGTGTGCCGCAGGGCGATAGCTTCTCCGGGTTGCGGGATACTAGCGCCCGGCGTCACCGGTGTCAATTGCCCCCTGGGCACAGAGAGCGCCGCTTTGGGTCATGGCCTGCTCCAGCAACGTAGTCAGCTTGCGCGGATATTCGACGCAACAGACCTTGAAACGGACCCGGCCATCACGCGATTCGACCCGGACCGAACCCAGCTTTTCCCCTTGCGGTTCAAGGCAGAAATAGCCGACCTGTTCCAGTTCCAGGGCCAGGTGACGGCCGCGCCGGCAGGCCAGAATGCGCCGGTCGGTGACGGCATAACCGACCGTCGGCCATTCCCTGCGGGCCGCCAGGGTCCGGCCGATGGAAAGCCAGAGCCCGATGAGCCAGACCGGCACCGGAATCAGGGCCAGCCAGAACAGGTCGTAGCTCGCCGCCAGCTGCCAGCCGAGAGCTTCCCACCAGGCTGCCAGCAGCACAAGCAGCAGGCCAAAAACCGCCTGGCGCCAGTGTCGAAACGTGTAGCAGCGCGGTTGCGGCCGGGCCTGCCAGACAAGGGTCTCCCCCGGCATCAGAATCCGGTCCCACATCAGCGGACGCCCCCCAGTCTCTGCAATCGGCGCACGGCTTCCTGGCCGAGCTTGCCGCGCGCATCGGCCTTGGCCACCTCCTGATACAGCTCGATGGCCTTCTGCCGATGTCCGAGTTTTTCGTGGGATTCGGCAAGAAGGAACGCCCCCTGCAACGTCGGCATCAGTTCCATGGAACGCTCCAGACGTTTGAGCGCGGCCTGAGGCTGATTGCGCTGCAGTTCGATATAACCGAGTCCCAGGGAAGTCAGATAATAACCGTCATCGAGACGCAGGGCACGTTGCAGGTGCTGACGCGCCGGGGTGAGCTGTTCGGCGCGCAGGTAGGCCATGCCCAGACCGGTGAGGATGAGGGCCTCATCCGGGCCCTTGGCGGCCGCCTGCAGGTAGGTATCGATGGCCGCGCGGACCTTGCCTTCCTTCTCCAGACGCCGGGCCCGGTCGTAGAGCTCGTAAGCCGGCTGCACCTGACGCAACCTGGCCGTAGCCGCAAGAAACTCCTGTCTGCCGACCCGCATGGCCGGATTGTCCCGCTCGCGCGCATAGCGGGTTTCCACATAGTTGCGGTTGGCGCGCATCCGCTCGATGGAAAAGGGATGGGAACGGAACAATCCTTCCAGCCAGCCGCCGGCACGCCCCTTGTCGACCTGACGGTAAAAATACTGCATCACCTCCACCGACCCCTGGGGATCGTAGCCGGCCCGCACCATGTAGTCGATGCCAAGCCGGTCCGATTCGCTCTCCTGCTCGCGGCTGTAACGCTTGTCGATCAGCCCCGCGGCCAGCTCTCCCGCTGGGCGGGCCAGACGGCCCACGGCGCTGTTTTGGGTCGCTGCGCCCAGAACGGCCAACCCCAGGCCGAGCAGGTTGCTGCGCTGCATCCCCTGAACCGCATGGCGGGCGGTGACGTGACCGATTTCGTGGCCGAGTACGGCGGCCAGCTGCGCCTCGGTCTGAAGCCCGACCAGCAGGCCGCGGCTGACGGCAATATAACCGCCCGGCAGCGCAAAGGCGTTGGGCGTGGAATCGTTGACCACCTTGAAGCTGTACTGCAGTTCCGGTCGATGACTCACCTGTCCCAGCCGCCGGCCGACCCGATTGACGTAGGCCTCCAGGTCACGGTCGGGATAGGCGCCCCCCATGCGCTGCAGCACCTGCGGGAACGTCTTGCGGCCGAGCTCCACCTCCTGGGTCGGGGAGATGGACATCAGTGCCAGCTCGTTGCGTCCGGTCACCGGGTTGACCGCGCAGCCGGCAAGAAACAGACAGAGCAGACCCAGAATCAGTCTCACAAGACCTTTCATGACACCAAACCCTCGAAACCAGAGTAAAATTTAAGGATAGAGCGATTTCAGTGCAGGCGCAAGCATACCCCATCCAAGGCAACATGAACGGGCCATCATCATTTTTTGCTGGCCACAACCGGCGCCATTCTGTAATCTTGCGCGGTTTTGCTGCCGCCCTGCCGGGCGCTTTCGCACGGAGTTGTCACCATGCACAAACAGATTCGCAATATCGCCATTATCGCTCACGTCGACCACGGCAAGACCACCCTGGTGGACGCCATGCTGATGCAGTCCGGAATCTTTCGGGAGAACCAGCAGGTTACCGAACGGATCATGGACAGCAACGACCTCGAACGCGAGCGGGGCATCACCATTCTGTCGAAAAATCTCAGCATCCGCCACGGCGATCTGAAGATCAACATCGTTGACACCCCGGGCCACGCCGATTTCGGCGGCGAGGTTGAACGGGTGCTGAAAATGGTCGACTCGGTCCTGCTTCTGGTCGATGCCTTCGACGGCCCCATGCCCCAGACCCGCTTCGTGCTGAAGAAGAGTCTCGATCTGGGCCTGCGTCCCATCGTGGTCATCAACAAGATCGACCGGCCGGGAGCCCGCCCCGACCAGGTGCTGGACATGGTTTTCGACCTCTTCTGCGAACTGAACGCCAGCGAGGAGCAGCTGGAGTTCCCGGTGGTCTACACCAGCGCCAAGCTGGGCATCGCCCGCCGGGAGGTGGAAGACGACAACGACAACCTCGAGCCTTTGTTCGACATGATCCGCGACCATGTCCCGGCTCCGGATGTCGACCCTGACGCTCCTTTCCAGCTGCTGGTGACCTCCATTGCCTACAACGACTACATCGGCCGCCTGGCCACCGGCAAGATCTTCGCCGGCTCGGTTCGCGCCGGCCAGAACGTCTGTGTCATCCGTGGTGACGGCACCACCGTCAACGGCCGCATCAGCAAGCTGCTCGGCTACGACGGTCTGCAGCAGATTGAGCTGCAACAGGCCGGCGCCGGCGACATTGTCTCCATCGCCGGGTTTGAAGAAATCGGCATCGGCGAAACCGTCGCCGATCCGGAGCATCCGGTCGCCCTGCCCTACGTGGCCATTGACGAACCGACCCTGTCGATGAACTTCATCGTCAACAACTCTCCCTTCGCGGGCCAGGAAGGCAAGTTTGTCACCAGCCGCAACCTGCGCGAGCGGCTGATGCGCGAGCTGCGCACCAATGTCTCGCTGCGGGTGGAAGAAACCGACAATACCGACACCTTCAAGGTCTCGGGGCGCGGCGAACTGCACCTGTCGATTCTGATCGAAAACATGCGCCGCGAAGGTTACGAGCTGTCGGTTTCCAAGCCCGAGGTCATCCTGCGCGAAATCGACGGCGTCACCTGTGAACCGCTTGAGTACCTGACCATCGACGTCCCCGAACAATACCAGGGGACGGTGATTGAAAAACTCGGGCAGCGCAAGGCCGAAATGGTCTCGATGACCAGTCTCGACGGGGTCAACCGGCTGGAATTCATCATCCCGGCCCGTGGACTGATCGGCTTTCGCACCGAATTTCTCACCGACACCCACGGAACCGGCATCATGAACCATACCTTCCACGACTACGGCCCCTGGCGCGGGCCGATCGCCGGACGAAAAAACGGTGTCCTCATTGCCATGGAAGCCTGCGAGACGGTCGCCTACGGCCTGTTCAACCTGCAGGACCGCGGCGTCCTCTTTGTCGGCCCCGGTGTCAAGGTCTACGAAGGAATGATTATCGGCCAGCATGCCAAGGAAAACGACCTGGTGGTCAATCCCGGCAAGGGGAAAAAGCTGACCAACATCCGCGCCGCCGGCTCGGACGAGGCGGTCCGCCTGACGCCGCCGCGCATCCTGTCGCTCGAACAGGCGCTCGAATTCATTGATGACGACGAACTGGTGGAGGTCACCCCGACTTCCATCCGGTTGCGCAAAAAGATTCTCGACGCCAACGAGCGCAAAAAGTACGAAAAGCAGAAAAAGGCCGTGAACTGACCGGACAGGCCAAAAACTCTTGAAATCGCATCAGGCCCTCATTACCATGGGCGCATCCCGACCTGAGGGTCGATTGTGTGGTGAAATCGGCTCTTTCGGATGCCGTCTGACAGAGGAGAGTTTATGGCCAGCGAACTGTCGGTCAAGGAGCAGGAAGCCCTGCTGAGCATCGCCCGCGAGGCGATTGTCCATGCCGTCCGCCACCAGGAATGGGAGCCGGAACCGCGCGAAGAAAAGGCTCTCAACCGGCGCAGCGGCTGCTTTGTCACCATCAAGCAGAACGGTCAGCTGCGCGGCTGCATCGGCAATTTCCAGTCGGAACTGCCCCTGTTTCGCGAAGTCGCCAAAATGGCCGCCGCCTCCGCCACCCAGGACCCTCGCTTTTACCCCATGCAGGAGGGGGACCTGGCCAATTTCCGCATCGAAATTTCAGTCCTCTCCCCGCTGGAAAAGATTGACGACATCGACGAGATCGAGGTCGGCCGCCACGGCATTTACCTGGAAAAGGGTTTTCATCGCGGCGTGCTGCTGCCCCAGGTTGCGGTCGAACACGGCTGGAACCGGGAAACCTTTTTGAAGCAGACCTGTGTCAAGGCCGGGCTGCCGACCAACGCCTGGCAGAACCCGGACGCTGATATCTACATCTTTTCCGCCCAGGTCTTCGGCGAGCAGGATTCAGGGAACTAGTGTTTCACCCGCCGGTTCCAGGCTTCGATGCGCGCGCGCAAAGTCGCCAGGTGTTCCTCGTCGGCGCGCGCCAGCCTGCTCAGAAGTCCGGGGATGCGCGGATCCTCGAAGACCAGGCTGTTGTCGGCGTGCACCTTGATGAAACGCCGCTCCAGTTCCAGCGCCAGCTTCAGCGCCTGTCGCAAACCGGGCCGCAGCTCCAGCATCCGGCGGTAGATGTGCCTTGCCGCCGTCAGTTCCTCCCAGACCTTGTCGCCTGAAAGCCGACGCAGGTCCGCGACACGCCCCTCCGGCAGATCCAGAAGGGTTTCGAACATCAGGGCATGGTCTTCCTCGTCATCGGCCAACCGGGAAAAGGCGCGCCTGTCCTCCTCGGGAAAATCGGAGCGCGCCGCCAGCTCCCGGTAAATACGCGAAGCGATCACCTCGATCTGCCGACAGTCGTTCAGAAAGCCTCTCATGATCCCCCTCCTCCCCGATCCTGAAGTACCCGGGCGACGGCGGCGAAGTCGCAGTCGCCATGCCCCGCGGCCAGGGCGCGCTTGAAGGTTTCATTCACACAGGCGACCGTCGGCAGGGTCTGCTGCCGTTCATCTCCCAAAGCGACAGCCAGACGCAGATCCTTCTGCATATGTTTCAGGGGAAAGTGCGGCTCGTGCTCGTCGGCGAGAATGCGCGGTCCCTTCAGCCGGAACATGGGATTGGCCACAGCGCCTGAATCAAGAACATCCAGCAACGCCTGGCCGTCGATGCCGCACCGCTGGCCAAGGGCCAGGGCCTCGGCCAGCAGGCCCATCATGCCGCCCATGGTCATGTTGACGATCAGCTTGACCGCGGCCGCCTGACCCACAGCTCCGAAATAGAGATTCTTTTTGCCCAGAACCTCAAACACCGGCTGCATGTCGTGATACAGCGCGGGGTCGCCGGCGGCGAGGATGACCAGATTTCCCTCTTCGGCCGGTTTGCGGCTGCCCGAAACCGGGGCCTCGAGGAACCGGCCGCCGACCCGGTTGACAGCATCGGCAACGGTCCGTGCGGTGTCGGGATCAACGGTCGACATGTCGACATAGGCCTGGCCCGGCTGCAGACAGGCGACCACGCCGTCCGGACCGAGGGCGACATCCCGACTGGCTGCCGGGTCGGCGAGCATGGCGATGGTCACCTCGCTGGCCCGCACCGCTTCCTGTATGCTGCCGGCCCGGCGCGCCCCCAGTTCGACCAACGCCTCACAGGCCTGCGCCGTCCTGTTCCACACCGTCACCTGGTAACCGGCGCGCACCAGGTTGGCGGCCATGGCCCGCCCCATGATACCCAAACCGAGAAAACCGATCTTCTGCATACCGTCCTCCTGCAACGCCTGGACATTCTGTGTCAGGACACAGGCACTGTGTCACTGTGTCACGCCTGACACACAGCATAGCAGATTCGCGCAGGATGTCCTGCCGGCAAGGTCCACAGCGAAAACCACTTGAAATCATTTGTCTTGTGGAAAACAGACACCGGTGGGGACCCAACATGGCATCCCTGATGCATCACGTAAGGGCAAAACCATCAGCACAGGACGACGGCAATGGCATTTCAGGCGACCTTGGACAAAAAAGCCCGCGCCCGGGCGACAGACAGATGGGAAACGGTCACGCAGCTGACCACCCAACTGGTCCGCAGCCTGGTGTGGCACCTGCTGCCGCTGGCACTGATGCTGCTGCTGACCTCCTGGGCCGCACTCGAAGCCGGACACTGGATCGATCAGGCCCGGCAAGCGCAGGAACCGGTCACCACGGCAACGATTCTTCGCTAGCCCGGCTGGTTGCCGAAACGATTGCGGCTCAGACGATCCCAGGGCAGCGCCTCACGGCGGTGCCCTTCCTTGTGCTCATCCCCGTAGCCGATTCCGATCACGCAGGCCACCTTCCACCCTTCGGGCAAACCGACCAGCTCACGGATGTAATCCTCGGCGCTGGTCGTCTCGTCATGGGCCCGCAGACGGATCTGCGCCCAACAGCTCTCCAGCCCCAGGGACAGGGCGGTCATCTGCAGCAGGATGGCGGCGATGCTGCAGTCTTCGATCCAGACATCGGAGCGCCCGGGATCGGCGGCAACCACCACCGCCAGCGGCGCACCGGCGACAAAGGCGCTGCCGTGCTGCTTGGCCTGCCCCAGCGCCCGCAGCAGCTGCGGGTCATCGACAAAGATGAACTGCCAGGGGTTGCGGCCGCGTGATGTCGGCGCGCGCAGCACCGCCTCGTGCAGCAGTTCGACCTTCTCCTCCTCGACCTTCTTCTCCTTGAATTTGCGCACACTGCGCCGGCGGCGCAGCAGCTCAAGCAGCGAATCCTGAGACATCAGTACTTCTCCAGGTATGTGTCGATGGCCGCCGCGGTCGGCTCGGGAATCGAAAGAAACTCGACCCCGAAGCCCTGCGGCAGCTTGAGATTCTTGCGCGGAAAACCCTGGTTGATCCAGGCAATGCGGCCGGCCGCCGTCAGGGGGTCCGGACAGACGAGCGGCAACATGAACTGCAGTTCGATATTGTATTCGGGCGGCAGCTCCTCCCGGTACTCGACATACATGCCGTGGCGGCTGATATCGAAGGCCCGGCCGCGATACTGCTGTCCGGCGATGGTGAAGTCGACGGTCATCTGACAGGGGACCCGCCGCTCGCGCCGCTCGATGTGGAAGATGAAGCGGTGTCCGAGGTTGAGAAACTCCTCCTTGCCGAACGGCTTGGTCAGGTAGCCGTCACAACCGCAGTCGCGCACGTCCTCGACCGAGGCGTCCCGTTCAGGGGTGAAGATGACAACCACCGGGATGTTGCAGGTGCGGGCGTCCTTCTTCAGCCGCCGGCAGCATTCCAGCCCGTCCACCTCAGGCATGCCGGCATCGAGATAGATCAGGTCGGGGCGCTTCTGCACCGCCAGGTCGAAACATTCGATGGCACTGGCGGCGGTGAGGATGTCGGCCGGGGTGCGCTTGAAGTAGGCGCACATGACATCACGGAAAAAGGGGATGTCGTCGACCACCAGGATCAGCGGCCGTTCGCGCGTGCTGTGCGGACTCATGGGTTCTCCTTCCGGTCGGCGTCACCGGTGGTGAAGGTCTCCGGCAGGCCGCAGCGCTCTGGAATCTGGAAGGGGACCGGATAGCGGATACCGGCCTTGTGGGTCGCCTCCAGCCCTTCGATGACCTCGGCGGCACGCGCTCCGGGAAAGGCAATAATCATCTCGTCGTCCTGGGTCATGGCGAAACGCCGGTCGCCGAGGCAGGGGATTTCGATCACCGGTTCCCCCTCGATGACCACCTGGGCGACACCGCGGCTGCAGACCCCGGCATCCCCCGAGGAGCGCATGACGAACTCGCCGCCGCGTTGCCACAAAAAGGCCTGCACGAAACGCATCGCCTGGGCGGTGTTGCCGTAGATCACCACGGCGTCGGGCACAAGATCGGTTATGACCGGCTTGTCGAGGGGCCAGGTGAGAACCCCGGCAATGGAGCGCTCCACCCGCGGCATCTGCTGCTGCATGCGGGCGGCAGCCTCCTGATCCTTCTGGTAGACACCGGTATTGACCTCGCCCGACAACACCCGCTCGGGAGCCTTGACCAGACCGGTGCAGCTCGCCCCGAGCACGCAGTGGCTCTCGGCGGCCGTGACCAGGGTCGACCAGCGATAGTAGCGGCTGTAGGCGATCTGCTGGCAGACCGCCAGCTGTTTGCCGCGCAGGCGGATGCGCGCCTCGGCCAGCGGCGCCAGGTCCTCCAGCAGGCTGACGCCGACAGGCGCGGTTTTCGGATTGACGGTCCGTACCAGGGTCTGCAGCAGTTGGTTCATTCTCGCCTCCCTCGTGTCAAGGCTTCCGAATCCGGATCAGGATATCTTTCAGCGCCTCACCCAGCGCGTCGAGACTGTTGCCGAGCGCGTGGGCGTCATCAACCAGGCGCAGGTCGAAGCGATGGTCCCGGCACCAGTCGACCACGATCTGGACGGGGATAATCTCGTCCCGCCAGCCGTGCACGACCCGAATCTGTCCAGCAACCGGCTTCGGAGCGCGTTCGGCATAGCCGGGCAAACCGACCGCCGGCGCCATCAGCAGCAGGCCCTCAGGTTCGAGGGTCTGGGAGCCCCGGATGGCGACATAGCCGCCCATGCTCGAACCGGCCAGCACCAGCGGCGCCCGCCAGTCGCCGGCCAGGGTGAGCAGACGCTCCACCCGCGCCTCGGGGTCGTCCAGGCCGCGAAAATCGGGAGCCACGACATCAAAGCCGTATTGTTCCCCCAGCGGCCGCAAGTGGTTGATTTTGGTCCCGGAAGGACCGCTCTCCTTGCCGTGACAAAAGACCAGGGTCGGCATGGCTACTCCTTCAGCAGCAGGATCGTCGCCTGCCCGCGGGCATGCACGGCGCCGTCGAGCAGAATCTCCCCCTCGACGCTCAGCTTGCGCCGCCGTTCCTCCACCACCCGGGCGCGCACCTCGATGGGCCTCTCCACCGGTACCGGCTTGAGATAGCGCATGGTCATCTCGGCGGTCACCGCGCCGCCGGAGCGGCCCATGCAGGCGTAGATCGCCGCCTCGTCGAACAGGGTCGAAAGAATGCCGCCGTGCACGATCCCCTGCCAGCCCTGGCAGGTGGCCGGCACCTCGAGGCGAAGGACGGCATTTCCCCGGCCATCCGCCTCAGGGGTCACCTTCAGGCCGACCGGGTTGTCCGGGCCGCAAACGAAGCAGTTCCGGTCACGATCGACTCTCACGGATAGACCCTCACCACCTGCTCGCAGACACAGGCCGGGCGTTCCTGCCCTTCGATCTCCACCGTAACCAGGTAGATGATCTGCACCGCCTCACCGACCTTCTCGGCCTGCTGCAGCTGCATACGGGCACGAATACGGTCGCCGCAGCGCACCGGCGCCGGAAAGCGCACCCGGTTGACACCGTAGTTGACCCGGTAGCTCATGCCCGGATAGTTGGTCTGGAAAAAGTCCGGATGGTTGCTGCGGGTCAAAAAGGGAATCAGCGACAGGGTCAGAAAACCGTGCGCCACCGTGGTGCCGTAGGGAGATTCCTTCGCCGCCCTTTCCGGGTCGACATGAATCCACTGGATATCGCCGGTCACCTCGGCGAAGCGGTCGATGCGCTCCTGGTCGACGGTCAGCCAGTCCCCGACCGACAGCTCGGTGCCGAGCTGCCCCTGCAGCATCTGCAGCAGTTTGTCCGCCGCGTCGCTCACGCCGCCCCCAGCTCGCGCAGCTTGTCCCAGCGCTCCTTGACCAGGCCGCTGACCGCGCGGAAGGCCTCGGCTTTGGCATCGCCGAGCAGCTGGAAAAGAACCGTCTCGGCGCAGGTCACCGTCGCGCCGGCGGCGCGCGCCAGGCTCAGGGCGGTGCGCTTGTCGGCGGGGATGCGCGAACAGACACCGTCACGCACCAGGTGGACATGGAAACCCGCCTCCAAAAGGCCGATAACCGTCTGGTAGACACAGACGTGCGCCTCGACTCCGGTGACGATGACCTGGGAGCGCCCCAGCTGACGCAGACGGTCGATGAAGGCAGGTTCGCCACAGCAGCCGAAACTGGTCTTTTCCACCACACCGTCGGCGCAGGCGGCGGCAAGTTCGGGCACCGTGTGCCCCAGCCCCTTCGGATACTGTTCCGTGGTCACGACCGGCAGCTTCAGCGCCCCGGCGCCGCGCACCAGGGTGTCGATGGTGGCAACCATGGCCCGGTAGTCTTTTTCCGGAAAGGTGGGCGCCAGTTTCTCCTGGACATCAATCACCAGCAAAACCGCCTGGTGGGGATCGAGCTTGAAACGATCGAGCATTGCCATATCCGTTCTCTCCTCCTGGTTCCGTTACAGGGCCTTGTCGTCGGCCAGCAGTCTCTTGAGTTTGTCCAGCTTTTCCGCCACCGCCCGTTCCACCTTTTCGGGGCCGAGCATCCAGGTCAGCTGCCCCACCATCAGGGTGACATCGGCCAGCTCGCGGATGACATCCTCCTCGCCCGCCCGTTCACGGCGGTAGTGCATCAGGCCGGTAATCAGCTCGGCGCACTCCTCGATGGCCTGATCGTACTGGGCCTGTTCGCCCCAGCGCTCGAGGGTGGCACGGTAAATCGGTTCAAGGGGATCTTTTCGCATGAGTCCTCCGCAACAGTCTATCAGTCTTTTTACGGTATTGGCGCACGAATGTAAACGATACCGACCCTTTGCAGTTTACAGACAGGGCGTCTGAGGGTATCACATAGGCAGGGGGAGGAGACCATGACCGAATCAGCGCAATTCATCGCCGCCAACGACCACTTTGCCGCCCACTGCGGCATCGAAACCATCGAGGCCGCACCCGGCCATGCCCGGGTGCGACTGCGGATCAGACCCGAGCACTTCAACGCCGCCGGCACGGTGCACGGCGGCGCCATCTTCACCCTGGCCGACTACGCCTTCGCCCTGGCCGCCAACAGCGGCGGCACCCTGGCGCTGGCGGTCGACACCCACCTGACCTTCATCAAGGCCGTCACCGGCGGCGTACTCGAGGCCGAGGCGACCGAAATCGCCTGCAACCGCAGGCTCGGCACCTACCAGGTGCGCATCAGCCAGGACGACACCACCGTCGCCCTGTTCCAGGGCACCGCCTACCGCAAGGAAGGGGCCCGGCCGATGGATGGATTTCAGGGGAAGAAGCGATGAGATGGTGCCCGGGGCGGGACTCGAACCCGCACGGCCGAAAGCCAGGGGATTTTAAGTCCCCAGTGTCTACCAGTTCCACCACCCGGGCATGCAAGATGTGACAACCTGAAGGTAAATAGCGAACCGCGAGGGATGAGTCAATGACAAATCACCCCAAGAGCACCTGTCCCGCCTGCGGGGCCAAAATTGAGGTGCGCCGCAATCCATACCCGACCGTCGATCTGATCGTCACGCGCGGTGACAGCATTCTGCTGATCGAGCGCCGCAATCCGCCGCACGGCTGGGCCCTGCCCGGCGGCTTTGTCGATTACGGCGAGACGGTGGAGCAGGCCGCGGCACGCGAGCTGGCCGAAGAGACCGGTCTGGTCGCCACGGACTTGAAACTGCTCGGCGTCTGGTCCGACCCGAACCGCGATCCGCGTCAGCACAACCTGTCGGTCGTCTTCATCGCCGAGACCGAAGGCGAGGTGCAGGCCGGCGATGATGCCGCGGCGGCGCGCTGGTTCGCCCTCGACGATTTGCCCGAGGCGCTCTGTTTCGATCACGCCGGGATCATCGACGCTTTTCGCCGGCAGCGCTTCGGCGCCGGCGGGACTGCCATCGTACCGTTTCTTTAACCGGACAGGTCGACAAATTCCGGCTTGACCTTTTCGGGCAGCAGGCCGTAGCGGTGACAGAGATCGAAATAGAGCTGCAGGCCTTCGAGGTGTTTCTCGGTCAAATCGTAGGACATGTGTCGCCAATAGTCGACCAGAGAGGGGCGGTCGAACCAGCCGGGGCAATCCGTGCGCCGGGCGAGCCCCTCAAGGTCGGCCAGAGCCTGGTTGCGCGAAGCCTCAAGTTGACGGCTGAAAGCCAGCACCTCGGCCTGACGTTCCTGAAGCGCCTGCCGGCGCACAATCCAGAGGGCGAAGACAAAGGGCAAACCGGTGTTGCGCCACCAGAGTTCCCCCAGGTCGTACAGCCCCGCGCCGTCTGTCTCCCGCGCCATTTTCAGAGCCCGATCGCCGATCAGGAGGGCATCGCCACCGGCGGCGGCGACCTGTTCCACCGGCTCGTCAGGAACAAAACAGTCGACGCCGGCACAGCCATAGAAGTGGCGCAGCAGCACCTTGAGCAGATTGATGGAGGTTGCCGACTCGCCGGTGACGGCGATGGGAATGCCATCGAACTCCGTCAGCGGGCGCCGGCTGAACAGCAGCACGCTTTGCACCGGCCCAATGGAGCTTATCGACTGCCCGGCCAGCAACAGGTAGTCCTGCGCGGCGCGGCCATATTCGAAGGAGGAAGACGGACAGAGGTCAATCTCTCCCGCCGCCAGCATGGCGTTGAGCTGCGCCGGCACACCACAAACGATCTCCCCGTCAAACCCCTGTCGGCGCAGGTCGGCAAAGAAGGGGACGCAATTGAGATAACTGATGTGTCCGACGCGCAGGCTCACACGTCCTCCCGTATCCCCAAAAGGTTCCAGCTGTCATTGCCATAACGTTCGGCAACCAGCTCCCTGGCACGTTGGCGTTCCTGCGGGGTCGGTTCATCCGCAAAAAAGTCGATGCCAAAACGCCGTGCACAGGCGTCTACCAGGCGTTCTTCCACCTCTTCGACGGCCACGCTGTCGTTCAGCCAGCGATTGACCCAGCCGACCTGACCCGCCAGGAGCCTCGCCCCCTGGGCCGACGTCAGGCGCCGTTCGGTATCCAGAGCATCGTAAAGCGCTTCGAGGTCGAGATCGACCGGAAGACTGCCATGCTGCAGAAAGGCGCCGGGTATGCGTTTCTGGGCGCAGCCGGCCAGCTTGCAGCCGCGGTAGAGCAGTTCGTACTGCCCCGGCGCGGTAAAACAGGCGCTGCGGCCGGCGGCGTCATCATGGACTCCGGGGTGACGCTGGTCGGCCAGAATGACCTCAAGCCCCAGGCCCCGGTAGACATCAGCCAGCGCTTCTGCAATGAGCCGGTAACTGGCCAGCACCGAATGGGGAAAGAGTCCGTCGCCCGTCGGGGCAATCACCGCGTAGGTCACTTCGCGGTCATGCAGGACGGCCCGGCCGCCGGTACAGCGGCGCACGACATCGAAACCACGCCTTTGACAGGCTTCCAGATTGACCACGCCTTGGCCGCGCTGGGCGTAGCCGAGGGTCACGGTCGCCGGGCGCCAGCGGTACAGACGCAGAATGGGCCCGGAAGCTCCTTCTGCGACCGCCTCCAAAAGAGCCTGATCCAGGGCCATGTTCCAGGCACCGGAACAGAATCCGGATCGGATCAGGCGCCAGGTGTTGTTTGCTTGGTCAATCGCCATGTCAACAGCAACGGGCCGGGACATGGCAATCCCGGCCCGTCGATTCCGGCGTAAAAACCGCCTGGTTCAAATTCAGAATTTCACCCGTTCCAGATAGCCGGTGTCGATATCGGTCCCCTTGATAAAGACCTCATCGTTCATCACCTTCTGATGGAAAGGGATCGTCGTCTTGATCCCCTCGATGATGTACTCATCCAGGGCACAGGCCATCTTCTTGACCGCCTCGTCCCGAGTTTCGGCATGAACAATCAACTTGGCGATCATCGAATCGTAGTGCGGCAGCACGGTGTACTGGTCGTAAACGGCGCTGTCGATGCGCACTCCCAGGCCGCCCGGGGTGTGATAACCGTTGATCTTGCCCGGGAAAGGTGTGAACTTGACCGGGTCTTCGGCGTTGATGCGGCACTCGATGGCATGGCCGTTCAGCTTGATATCCTTCTGGGTAAAGCGCAGCTTTTCCCCGGCGGCGATACGGATCTGTTCCTTGATAATGTCGACGCCGGTCACCATCTCGGTCACAGGATGCTCCACCTGCACCCGGGTGTTCATTTCCATGAAGTAGAAGTCGAGATTCTTGTCGAGCAGAAACTCCACCGTGCCGACACTGTGGTAACCGACCCGTTTGGCCGCCGCCACGGCACATTCCCCCATCTTTTTGCGAACTGCAGGTGTCAGCACCGGACAGGGAGCCTCTTCGATCAGTTTCTGGTGCCGCCGCTGAATGGAGCAGTCGCGTTCGCCCAGGTGGATAACATTGCCGTGCTTGTCGGCCATGACCTGGATCTCAACGTGGCGCGGCGCCTCACAGAATTTTTCGATGTAGACGTCCGGGTTGCCGAAACCGGCCTCGGCCTCGGTGCGTGCGGCGGCAAAGGCATTGGGCAGATGCGCCGGCGTATGCACGACCTTCATCCCCCGGCCACCGCCGCCGGCGGTGGCCTTGATGATGACCGGATAGCCGATCTCGGCGGCGATTTTCAAAGCCGTTTCGGTATCAGGGACGTTGTCCTTGGTCCCGGGCAGGATGGGCACACCGGCCTCGGTCACCGTCTGGCGCGCGCGGATTTTGTCCCCCATCAGCCGGATACTTTCCGGGTCGGGACCGATGAAGGTAATGCCGCACTGCTGGCAGATCTCGGCGAACTCGGCGTTTTCAGCCAGAAAACCGTAGCCGGGATGAATGGCATCGGCGTCGGTCACCTCGGCGGCGCTGATGATGGCCTTGATGTTGAGGTAGCTGTCGGTACTCGAAGCCGGACCGATGCAGACGCTCTGGTCGGCGAGCTTGACATGCAGGGATTCGGCATCGACGTCGGAATGGACCGCGACCGTCTGGATACCCAGTTCCTTGCACGCCCGGATGATACGCAGGGCGATCTCCCCGCGATTGGCGATCAGTATTTTGTTGAACATGCTCTTTCTCCGTCGTTGGTGGTGAATCCAAAACCTGCCGTTACCTGACGGGATCAGAGCGGCTCGACCAGGAACAGGGCGTCGCCAAACTCCACGGGCGAGGCATCATCCTTGAGCACTTCAATGATCTTGCACTTGAACTCCGCCTCGATTTCGTTAAACAGCTTCATCGCCTCGACCAGACAAACAGTCTGGCCGGCCTCGACCACATCCCCTTCCTTGACAAAGGGGTCGGCGTCCGGGCTCGGTTTGCGGTAGAAGGTCCCAACAATGGGGCTGTTGATGGTTTTGTATTTGTCATTGGCGGTTTTATCTTCAGCTGCCGCCTCTGCAGGAGCCGCCGCGGCAGGGGCGGGAGCGGCGACAGCGGCGGGGGCTGCCACCATCGGCGCCTGAGGTGCCTGGACCTGAATGATTTCCTGGCTCGGGCCACGCTTGATGAGGATTTTTTCCTCGGCATTTTCCATTTCAAACTCGGTAATATCGGTTTCGGTGACCAGTTTGATCAGAGCCTTGATATCCTTGATTTCCATTCTCTTTTCTCCTTTTCCGGCCGCAGACCAGCACCTGGCCGCGGCCCGTGACTTTCCCGACAATATCAACAGTAGCGCTTAAAGGATTTCGGCAGCACCGTCAGGGGCTCAGCCCCATTCGATGTCACCAGAACTGTATCTTCCAGACGGCAGCCACCCAGCCCGGGCACATAGATGCCAGGCTCGATGGTGATAACCATTCCCTCTTCAACACACTTTTCGGCCCGTGGAGAAACAGCCGGATATTCATGAATTTCGAGACCGACACCATGCCCGAGGCCGTGACCGAAGTGGTCGCCGTAGCCGGCTTCAACAATCAGGTCACGCGCAACGGCATCAAGGGCCTTGAGGGACATCCCCGGCAACACGGCTTCCATGGCGGCGTCGTGCGCCGCGAGGACAATATCATAAATACGGCGCAATTCCGAAGAGATTTCCCCAACAGCAACGGTCAGGGTTTCGTCGCTGCACCAGCCTGCCATGCGCGCGCCGAAATCGATGGTCACCAGTTCGCCCGCCTGCAGACAACGGTCTGAGGCAACCCCATGCGGCATGGCGCCCCGGGGTCCGGAGGCAACAATGAAATCGAAGGATTTCTCCTCAGCACCGAGACGGCGCAAGGCCAGCTCCAGTTCAAGGGCGATATCCTTTTCCCGAACCCCGGGCCGCAGCATCTTTTCGATAGCGCTGAAGGCCTCCCGATGCAGGGCGGCGACAGCGCGCAAGCCAGCCACTTCATCGGCCGACTTGACCGCACGAAGCCGCTCCAGGTCATCTTCAAGGCCAACCAGCTCGCAGACCGGCTCCAGCCTGTCAGACAGTTTGCGCCACTGGCTGAAGGTCATGGCCCCGGCCTCAAAGCCGCACCTTTTCACCCCCGTCTCACCAAGGATATCGGCAATCCCCTCGAGCTTCTGACGGTAAACCACAACACGGTCGGCGGTGACCTGCTCTTCGGCCTGGGTCGCGTAGCGGCTGTCGGTCAAAAAGAGGGTCTGGTCACGCGTCACCAGAAGTGCGCCATCCGTACCGGTGAACCCGCACAGCCAACGCATATTGGGAAGAGAGAGCAGCAGGCAGGCATCAAGCCGATGAGATTCAAGGACGGAGTGCAACTGTCCCAGTCGGGTCGGGTTGGGCGTCATGGTCATCGTGAACACACATGAACCGAGGGAAATCAGGAACGCTCTGTCTTCAGCAGGCCGGCAAGGGCACGCAGGGCCAGCAGATAGCCGGCGGCACCCAGTCCGCAAATCTGCCCGACGCAAACGGGTGCAATGAAGGAATGCTGCCGAAAGGACTCGCGTGCATGGATATTGGAGAGGTGAACTTCGATGCAGGGCAAACCGACACCTGCAATGGCATCCCTCAGGGCGATGCTTGTATGGGTATAGCCACCGGGGTTGATGATGAGCCCCGCGGCACCTTCCTGCGCCGCCTGCTGTACGGCATCAATCAATGTCCCCTCATGGTTGGACTGGAAGGTTTCGACCTGAACCCCGAGTTCGCCACCGAGCCGCCGCAGATCGGCATCAATATCGGCCAGGGTTTGGGTGCCATAAACCTCCGGCTCCCGGGTGCCGAGCAGGTTGAGGTTGGGCCCGTGAATAACGCGTATCTTCATCATCAGGCCAGAGCCGCACGCAAATTGGGCGCTTCACGCATCAGCAGATAACGCCCCTTGCCAAAATTGCCATCCTTTTCGATGGTCAGGGCGACAAAATAATCGTCGTTGAGAACGCGAATCAGCACCTGAAATCCACCGGTCCGGATGGTCACTTCTTCCATCTCACCGCTGTCGAGAATTTCAGCGGTACGCTTGATGTCCTTGAGAATATTGGCGTACTCAACAGCTATCAGCTGCAGATCCACCCCTTCAATGGGTCGGAAGTACTGGTCGATGGCAATGCCGTCGTACCCCATGAGTACGGCTCCTGCGCCACCGCGGGTTTCCTCAACGATTTTCTGGAGAATGTCAGCGAACATGCGCCCTCCTTTGTGCAATGGCAGCCAGCCAGCGCTGGTAAATGGCGGCAAGTTTGTCCTCGGACCGCTCTTGGGAAGCGACGGATGAAACCGCGGAAGCAGGGGCCGGGTTTTCGGCGGCCTGTACCGGACCGGTCGTGGATACCGGCGTATCCTGCTGTTCCTCCTGCTGTTCCTGCGCCTCTATCTGGCGCTTGAGTTCCACCAGTCGCTGTCGGGCTTTCTGGTTGTCTGGTTCATGGCGCAAAATTTCGCGGTAAACCCTTGCAGCATCATGCAAAAGGCCCTGTTTCACATAAAGCTCGGCCAATGTCGCCGTCAGAATTCCAGGCTGCCCGTCCTCCTCATCTGCTGCAGGAGGTTGTTGCCTGGGTGGTGCAGCAGCCGGGGCCGAGTCTTGGGCCGCACCGCCATCAGGGCCAAGGGATGCCAGCATTTTGCCGAGAACCTCATCGCCGGGTTTGATGGTCAAACCTTTTTCCAGCAGGGTTCTGGCCTTGTCGAGGTAGCCCTGCCGATAGCGGACCCGGGCAAGGCCCTTGATGGCTGACAGGTTTTCAGGCTCGATGGCCAGCGCCTTTTCCAGAGCGACGGCCGCATCGGCAAGCTGGTTTTTCTGGGCCAGAACGCGCCCTCTGGCCACATAACCCGGAACAAACTGCGGCAGATTGGCGAGCCCCTTGTCAATGATTTCCAGCGCATCGTCGAGCATGCCGAGCTGGCGATAGGCCTCAGCCAGGGAAACAAAAACCGTCGACTTGGGATCCTTGGCCAGAATTTCGGTGTAGCCGGCAATTTTTCCGAGCAGGGTCGAGGTGTTGCTGGACATGAGTCCTCCTGAACCAATGTCAGGTAGTGAGTGCAGCCGCGAGAAGTTCACGGGGATGATCGACCGGTTCGATCAGACAGTCCCCAATCCCGCGATTCAGAACAAAACGCAGACGGCCGTCTTGAACCTTCTTGTCCCGGTACATGGCCGCCATCACCTCATCCGGATCGAATGCAGGTGTTTGCACCGGCAGGGAGAAACGTTGCAGCAGAGACTGCAGCGCGGTCACATCCGCGCCACGACAGTGGCCCAATGTCCTGGAGATACGGGCGGCGACCACCATGCCGATGGCAACCGCCTCACCATGACGGACCTTGCCATAGCCCGACAGGGTTTCCACCACATGCCCATAGGTATGGCCAAAGTTGAGAATGGCGCGCAAACCCTTTTCTTTTTCGTCATTTTCTACAATATCGGCCTTGGTTTGGCAAGATATCTCCACCAGGCGAACCAGGGTCTCCGGGTGCAGGGCCAGAATCTTTTCGCGCTGTTGGTCAAGCCAGATGAAAAAATCCCGGTCACGGATGACGCCGTATTTGACCACTTCAGCCAGTCCCGCATGAAACTCGCGTTCCGGCAGGGTCTTGAGGGTCGTGACGTCAATCAGCACCGCCCTGGGCTGGTAGAAGGCGCCGATGAGGTTTTTCCCCAAAGGATGGTTGACCCCGGTCTTGCCGCCAACAGAGCTGTCGACCTGGGCAAGCAGGCTGGTGGGAACCTGAACAAAGGGGATTCCCCGCAAATAGGTGGCGGCGACAAACCCGGTCAAATCCCCAACGACCCCGCCGCCAAGGGCAATAAGACCTGAACTGCGATCGAATCCGGCCTCGATCAACCGGGTCATCAGCACCTGGTAGCTGTCGAGGGTCTTGTATTCCTCTCCATCGGGAACAGTCAGCAAAACAGGATCAAACCCTGCTCGCTGCAAACCCTGCAGTAGCGTATCTGCGTACAGGTCTGCCACCGTCGGATTGCTGATAACAGCCAGACGCCTGGCAAATCCAAGCTGTTCCAACCGCCTGCCGGCATCTGCAACCAGTCCCGCGCCGATTACAATGGGATAGCTGCGCTCACCAAGTCCAACCTTCAGTTCAACCATGTTTCTCATCCAAACCGTTTTCGATGGCCCGCAGGATTATACGGGCAACTTCTGCGGGAGACTCATCTGTCACATCGACAATAACATCAGCCTGCTGGTAAAGGGGCAGGCGCTGTTGATACCGGCTCTTGATATCCTGCCAGGACAGGCCGTCCGCCAGCGGTCTGCCGCTGGGACTTTGCAAGCGGGCGCGCAAAATGTCCAGGGCAGTCCGGAGAAACACAACCGGCCCGAGTTCCCGCATCAAGGGCCAGTTTTCATTGCGGGTGACAACACCGCCCCCGGTCGCCACCACCAACCCCTTACGGCCCAGAAGCCCCCGCAAAGCGGAGGTTTCCAGACTCCTGAAGAAGCCTTCCCCCTCTTCGGCAAAAATCTCCGGGATGGTTTTCCCGGCGGTCGCGACAATGACATCATCAAGGTCAAGAACCCGCCAACCGCACAAATGGGCCAGTTCGGCCGCAACCGTACTCTTGCCGCAGCCCATGAAACCAATGATGACGATATTGTCGCAGCCAGGCATGAGTCCTCTTCCATTCCCACATACAGAAAAGGGCAGGTTGCCCTGCCCTTTTCCCCGAATGTTTTGAATGTTGTTACTGCAGAATCCGCGGGGTAATGAAGATCAGCAACTCCCGTCGTTCGTTGGTCTTGGTCGTCGACTTGAACAGATGCCCGATGATGGGAACCTTCATCAGGATGGGCACCCCCGACTCGCTGTAGCGGTCGTCCTCGACAAAAATACCGCCGATGACCGTTGTTTCGCCGTCACGCACGAGGACCTTGGTTTCTGCCTTTTTCTCGTCGATGGCAATGGCGTCCCCGACACCGGTGGGAACAGTGGCGCCCACCGAGCTGTTTGAGGCGACAATTTCGAGAATAATGGTGTCATCCGGATTGATGACCGGCGTCACCTCCAGTTTCAGTTCGGCATTTTCGAATTTGGTTTCGGTTCCCTGGTCACTGACAGACTGGTAGGGGATCTTGGTACCCTGACTGATCATGGCTGCTTCACCATTCAAGGTGGCAATACGCGGCTGACTGACAACCTTGCCATGACCAGCGGTTTCCAGGGCGGAAATCCGAAGATCAAGAACACTGCTGTCTATGCCAAGGCGACCGAAGGTGAAACTGGTCCCCAAACCCGAGGAAGAGCCGGACGTGATGCTTCCGGGTGAAATCACGAAACTGCCACCCAAACCGGCACTGGCGTTATCCAGGGCTGCGAACTTGCGGCCGCTGGCACCGTTGCGCTGCTGGTCGTAGGAATAGCCCCATTTCACGCCAACGTCGCGGGCGAAGTTGGAATTGGCCTCGACGATGCGCGACTCAATCAGAACCTGGCGTTCAGGAGTGTCGAGAATCTTGACCAGCTGGCGGATCTTTTCTATCGCCGCGGGAACATCCGTGACGATAATCTGCTTGTTGCGGGCATCCTGGGTGATTTTCCCCCGCGCAGTCAGCAATTCGCCCGCAGGACCGGCCACGTTGGCAAGGTCGGTATGGCTGACCATAATCACCTCGGTGACAAGATCTTCCAGCTTTTCCTTGGTGCGTTTGGCGGTCAGCTTGGCTTCCTCCATCGAACGGATCCGGGCCCGGGGCAGAATGCGTGCGACATTGCCCTCACGCAACATGCCGAGGTCCTTGATGTCCATAATCAGGTCCAGGGCCTGGTCCCAGGGGACGTCAATGAGACGCAGCGTTATATTCCCCTTGACCTCATCGCTGGCAATGATATTCAGCCCGGAGACATCGGCAATCAGCTGCAGGATGTTGCGGATGTCGGCATTGTCGAAAATAAGGGTGATTTTCTCCCCGGTGTATTTCGGTTTTTCCTGCTCCAGACGCAGGGTCCCCTGTTCGGTAACCTCCGGCTGAGCCTCCGCTGCTTCTTGCTGAGACGGTTTCGACATAACCGCATCAATGGTCTCGGCCATCGAAGCCGAGGGCCTGGCAGGTTCTGTGGGCTCCACTTCTACGGCCACCTTTTGGTCGGCAGGCGGAGCAAATTCGGCGAAGGAGCCATCATCGGTACTGAAAACAATGCGTTGACCGTCCTGCTTGAGCTGGTAGG